>NZ_AP018449.1:4456985-4781198 GCF_003966895.1 Methylomusa anaerophila
CGGTGTACCGCATCCTGTCAGCGGGCCGCACGTCTCAGTGCCGTTGCCGGACAGCCAGTAACGCTCTCTGGCAAAAGGATAGGTTGGGAGGTTGACCCGCCGGATATTGTTTTCAGGAAAAAGCATCTTCCAGTCCGGATTATATCCATTGGCATATAATTCTGCCAGGGCCATGAGTTTATTGCCGTATTCCTGCTCACCCTTCAATTTATTTGTACGTAACTCTTTGATAATCTTCTTGCCTAACTCGGTCAGGAGAGGCCGTATTTGTTTCCCTTTTCCCATATCACTTTTGGTAAAATATCCTTCAGCTTCCCCTTTTTCGAGAACTTGTTTTATTTTTTCCCGGAGTTCCTGCACATCTGTAACCACAAAAGCCGACCTTATCTGAAAATGCTCCCGGCCCATAAGCAAGGTCGCACTCATATCTATAAGCTTATACTCTTGTCCTTTCTCTTCCAGCCAGTGTTGCAGGTCTTTTTCCTTCTGCCGCAATATTGCTTCGGTTTTGGCCGATAAACATATTAAATAATAAGGAAGCTCCTGACCGGCATGTCCGGCAATGACAGGCGCTTCTTCCAGAACCACATGGGAGTTGGTGCCGCCGAAGCCGAAAGAGCTTACACCTGCTCTTCGCGGAATAGGTTGACTGTTTTTATCTTCCGGCGTTTTCCACGCTTGTAACTGATTTATAAAATAAAACGGGCTGTTCTCACTTGTAATACGATGATTTAGCTGTGTGAAATTTTGCAACCCGGGTAACTGTTGGTGCTTCATGGACAATAATACTTTGATTACCCCGGCAATGCCGGCGGCAGCTTCCAAATGACCTATATTGGTTTTTGCCGATCCCAAACCGCAATAGTTTTTTCTTGCCTTGGGCTCCGCCTGGGAAGAAAAAGCGGCGAATGCCTTTAACAATCCCTGAAACTCAATGGGATCTCCTTTTGGAGTGCCGGTTCCGTGAGCCTCAATATAGCTGATGCTTTCAGGGGCAACTCTTGCTTGCCGCTGGGCTTCAACAATTACATCGGCCTGAGCATCGGGATTGGGGTAAGTTAAGGTATGGGTTTTCCCATTGTGATTAACGGCGCTTCCTTTCAGAATCCCGCAAATAGGATCTCTATCCTCAATAGCCTTGGCTAAAGGTTTGAGCAAGATTATGCCCGCGCCTTCACTGCGGACATAGCCGTCGGCATTTTCATCAAAGGTTTTACACGAACCGGAGGGAGACAACATGCCTGTTTTAGAAAAAGAGATATGGCGGGTGGGAGTCAATAACAGATTAATCCCCCCCGCCAGCGCCATGCTGCATTCGCCTAAACGTATGGATTGCATGGCCAAATGAATGGCATTAAGCGAACCGGAACAAGCGGCGTCTATGGGAATGCTCGGTCCTTTAAAATTGAAATAATGGGAAATGCGATTAGCAATTACCACTGCCGCAGTGCCGGTGGAATAATAAGTTTCAATTGGGCGAAATTGTCTCTCTTGCAACTCTTTATAGTCAAAATTAAAGACTCCTAAGTAAACGCCAACTTTTCTTCCTGATAGGCAGGAAGGAACCATCCCCGCATCCTCCAGACACGCCCAGGCAAGTTCCAGCATGATCCTTTGCTGCGGATCCATGACTTCGGCTTCGCGGGGAGAAAAACTGAAAAAATCCGCATCAAAAGCATCAACATCCGCAATAAATCCTCCCCATTTACTGTTACTCTTATTGATTTCACGCGGATCCCCCCAAAAACGCTCCCACTCCCAACGCTCCCGGGGAATTTCCTGAATGCTTGATCGTCCCTGTCTGAGATTGCACCAAAACTCTTCGTAATTTAAGGCCCCGGGAAAGCGACAGGCCATACCGATAACGGCTATATCAGTTTGTTCCGCCTTCTGCATCTCTTCCTGGTCTTTTCCAGGATAAGCTTGAGTTTCGTTAGCTTCCATAAACTTCTCCTTGTCTGTAATATAGTACATTCTTGCAAGCGCATGATATTATTAAATAGATAGGAACCCCTCTGTTTATGAAAAAACCTTAAACAGAGAGGTCCCTCGCTAACCCAGATAAAATCCTTTGGCCAAGGATCAAGAAAATCGTTACGATTGACTTTTTAAATACAAAAGCTGTCCTTATAAAAGGATAAAAAGGCAAACAGAAACTGTTGAGACAGAAATACCTCAACTATATCGCCTTATGACTTTTCCTGAGTCTTTCCCTGCGCCTCCGCAATTGAAATTTCAGAAAAAGTTATAATTCATCCCTGTTGGAGCCCGTTAGCATACATCCCCTATCTTTTGATAGGCTTGTATATATTTTACCATCTGGATTATGTTTTTTTGTAAAATTATTGTTATAATAATTAGAATTTATAGCCTGCATGGCTATTATGCAGCCAAGTACCCTGGAGAGCAATCTCCAGGGTACTTGGATTTGGCTGGATTCGGAATTTTGATATGCTGCTATCCTTTTTGCAATTTCCAGCGCAGCAGATATTGCGCCAAACGGTTATAAAAAATCATGAGCACAAATACGACTGCGCCCATAACCAATATCCCGGCAACTACCCGGTGATAATCGGCAAAATCCGCAAAATATTTGATATACCACCCCAACCCGCTGGTAGCGCCTATCATTTCAGCCGCAGCCAACAGGATAAAGGCCATAACCAGACTGATCGTACCGCCGGTAAGAATATGCGGCATAGCGCCGGGCAGCAAAATGCGCAGCAACATGGTAGAGTAACCGACTCCCAGCGTCCGGGCCGAATTAATTATTCCCTGCTCCACAGCCTGTACGCCGGATACCGTGTTAATAAACAACGGCCAGAAGGCGCCGACAAAAATGATAAAAGCGGAAGACATTTTAAAGGTCGGCAGTATGGCCACGGCATAAGGGATATAGACAATAGGCGGTATAGGCCCGAGAATGTTCATTACCGGTTCAATAAGGGAATAGAGGCGCCTGTTCCACCCCACTATTAATCCTAATGGAATTGCAGTAACCAGCGCCAGCAGACAACCGTAAAACAGAAGATTAAACGAGCTAACCAAACTTTTCGTAAAAACGTCCCGGTCTTCAATAATCAGCTTGAAAACTGTTTGCGGCGAAGGATAAAGCAGAGGATCCAGCAGCTTAAGACCAGTAATGAGTTCCCATAAAGCCAGCACCAGGCCCAATAAGATCAGACGGTCTCTCATTTTTTCCGTCATATTCCCTCCCCTCCTTCCACCTTAGCCAATTCTCCAATCAGGTCATCCTGCAGTAAGGACAAGATATCGTTGCGCAGTTCCTGGTATTTTTTATCATGAACAAGGTAGTTGCGTTTGCGGGGACGGTCAAACGGGACTTCCAGTATTCGCCGCACCTTTCCCGGTCCGGGGGTAAAGATGACAATCCGGTCTGCCAGGTAAATAGCCTCATCGATATCATGGGTAACCAGAAACACTGTTTTCTTCCCGCCGCCTTCCTGCCATAGCCGCAGCAGCAAGTCCTGCAAGTAGATACGGTTTTTGGCGTCAACCGCCCCGAAGGGTTCATCCATGAGGTAAACCGGCGCCCCCAGGGCAAAAGCCCTGGCAATGGCTACCCGTTGTTTCATTCCTCCCGACAGTTCACCGGGATATTTGTGGGCGGCATCGGCGACACCCACCAGTTTCAGATAATCCAAAGCCTGCTTTTTCCCTGCGGCCCCTGCCCGCTTTAGGGCAAATTTAATGTTATCCAGCGCCGTCATCCAGGGAAACAGGGAATAATCCTGGAATACTACCGCCCGGTCCGGGCCCGGCCCGTGAATTGGTTTACCGTCAAGAAGGACCGTCCCGCTACTGGGCTCAATCAGCCCGGCCAGCAATGCAATAGTAGAACTTTTACCGCAGCCGCTTGGTCCCACAACAGCAATGAACTCCCCTTCCTGTATTGTCAAAGAGACGTTATCCAAAGCGGGGCGATTACTTTCCCTAGAGTAACTGAGCGATATTCCTTCCAGAGTTAATAGAGCCATCAAGCTCCCCCCTTATAATCTGTTTTTCACCTTAAACGGGGAACTTGCTTATAAACGCCATTCCGATGTCCTTGCGGCATGTTTACTTCAACCAAGTGCCCATACGAATGTCTCGTAGGCGACGGAAGCATCTGACGATTCTAAGCAAACCCCATGCCGCTAATGCGGCACATCAAAAGAACGAAAATTGGTTTATGTCGAATTCCGAATTTGCTGGCGAGGGTAGGTTGGGTCAACTTGGTGCTTCAAGCCTGCTCATATTATTTTTGGGGAAAACAAAAAGAGGCAGTCAGGGGCTATAAAAACAGCCACCGACTGCCTCCGGTTTTCCGGTCAGCAAAACTCCTAATTGTTTTTACGATAACATATGAGTTTCATCCTGTCAAGCAAGAACTTATTATCGCGCCTTTTCCTGTTCCTGCTCACTAATCGATAAATTTTTTTAATGTTTATATTAACACTTGTTCTAACGATATGCGTTTACAGCTTATGCACGGCGCCAAAAATAGTCCTAACAGAAAAGTCAAATTCATTCCCAGATGTCTTTTTTACTGCCAATATAATATCTTTTCGGCAATTTTGGAGTTACTTAATATCAAGCGTCTTTATAATGCATGAACTGTTTGTTATGCTCCTTATCCATATTGGGATTCACTTTGAACCATGCCGCATACATAGTTGGTAAAACCAACAGCGTCAATAGAGTGGCACCAAATAAGCCGCCGGCAATGGCGACTGCCATCGGGCCCCAGAAGTTACTCAACGCCAAGGGAACCATCCCGAATATGGCCGCTGCTGCGGTGAGCATAATTGGACGAAATCTTAATATTGCCGAGTCGATGATGGCATCCCACGGCTTTTCTCCGGCTTTGATATGCTGCTCAATCTGGTCTATCAAGATAACTGAGTTCCGTATAATCATGCCACTAAGCGCCAAAATACCAAGCTGAGATACGAAACCCATTGGCCGTTGAGTCAAGAGCATGGTTATACTAACTCCAATAATGCCAAGCGGCGCAGTCAACACTGTCAAAATCATGAGCGATATTTTCTGAAGCTGAAGTATTAGCAAGGTGAGAATAATGATAATCATGATTGGCACAGGCTGGAGCAGAAATTCAATGGATGAACTACTTCTTTCGAGTGAACCTGCAATATCAATACTACAGCCTGAAGGTAAGCTTTTACGCATATCGTTGAGAGCTTCGTATATTTGCTTTGTTGCATCAACGCCGGTGATTCCCGGCACCACATCGGCCTGTACTGTTATCACCGGTTTAAGATTACGTCGCCAAATTAAGCCTTCTTCCGCCTCATAGCTTATTTTGGCAATTTGATCCAATGGTACAAATCTTCCATCACCGATGTGAATGGGAAGATCTTTTACGTCCGTTAGATCTTTCCGGTTTTGATAGTCCATACGAAACACAATGTCAACCGTCTTATCTTTTGCCCGAAATTGTGCCACCGGCGCACCAGAAAGCTGAGTTTGCAGAGCAAATGCCAAAGTCTGACTGTTTATTCCAAGCATTCGTGCTTTGTTCTGATCAACATCCAAAAGCATGACTTTATTTTTTTCGTTCCAGTCAAAATTTATATTGAGGAACTTTGGATCGGCCGCCATAGCGTCACTGACTTGTCTGGCAATTGCTTTGACTTGTTCATGATCGTCTCCGGATACTCTGAGCATGACAGGATAAGGAGCATCAGGGCCGGTCTGTATTAATTTGACATGTCCACGTATCGCGGCAAATTTTTCAGCTAACAGTGTATTTATTCGCTGAGTCAATTCTACCCGCGTTTTTACATCTTTGGCCACAATAATAAACTGGGCAAAATTGGTGGCCGGAAGTCTAGGTTCGAGAGTCAATACAAAACGGGGAGCGCCTTGGCCAACATAGTAGCTATAATTTTCAATGTTGGGATCGCCATCAAGATACCCGGCAAATTTTTGAGCTTCCTGTTCAGTCGCTTGGAGGGAAGCCCCTTCCGGCAACGTCATTTCAACAATGAGTTCCGGACGAGTAGACAGAGGGAAAAATTCTTGTCTTACAAATTGCATTAAACCGATAGCTCCGAGAAAACACGCCATCGTTATACCAAGTACCAGTTTCTGATGACACAAACACCAAGTAAGCACCTGTCGAAAAAGTCGGTAGAATTGGGAATCATATACGTTATGCCCCTGTTTTATTTCAGACTTCGTCTTAATCAGTTTATATCCCAGTACGGGAACTACCAAAATGGATACTAACCATGATATCAGCAAGGCAATGGTAACCACTGTAAAAATACTACCGGTAAAATCCGCAGTGTCGCCCTTAGCTAGCCATATAGGAATGAAGCCGGCACACGTAATAAGCGTTCCGGTCAGCATAGGAAAAGCAGTAGCTGTATAGGCATAACAGGCAGCTTTAAACCGGTCCCAGCCTTGCTCAATTTTTACGGACATCATTTCTATGGCAATAATAGCATCGTCTACCAATAATCCTAAGGCAATAATTAATGCTCCCAATGAAACCTTATGCAAATCCGTTCCTGTCAGTCTCATGCAGGCAAATGTGCCAACAATAACTAGCGGAATGCATAAGGCGACAACAAGTCCCGAACGCATGCCAAGGCTTAAAAAACTTACAGCAAGGACAATGATTACAGCCTCGCCCAGGGTCTTAATAAATTCGTTGATCGATTCCTCAACCACCTTAGGCTGGTTGGACACTTGGTTAATCGTTAAGCCAAGAGGCAGGTCCTTTTTAACCTGTTCCATAGTCTTTACCAGATCTTCGCCCAACGTTATGATATTACCGCCTTTTTCCATCGAAACTGTAAGTCCGATTGCTGGCTGACCATTGAAATACATCTTAGGTCCGATTGGATCAACATAACTTCGCTCTATCTTGGCAATATCAGCTAGCCTGAAAGTACGGTCATTGGCACGAATAGGTAAGTTGCGGATATTTTCAATGTCTTCAAACATTCCGGTAACGCGTAAGTAAACATTATCAGCTGCTGTTTCGATCATTCCGGAGGCATTCATAGCATTTTGCGTTTGTACCGTGTTTACGATTACATTGGGATCAATTCCAAGCTGCGCCAACTTGCTGCTTTCCATTTCAATATAGATTTTTTCTGTTTGAACACCAATAAGATCAACCTTCCTAACATTTTTTACACCTAACAAAACCCGCCGTATTTTCTCTGCCCTTTCTCGCATTTCCTCATAGGTAAATCCGTCGGCAGTCAGTGCATAGATACTGCCAAAAACATCATCGAACCGGTCATTGAAGTATGGCCCGACAACGCCTTGGGGCAGCGTCTGATTGATATCATTTACCATGTTGCGTACTTCAAGCCAGGTCGCCCGGACATCCTTAGGATTTACGGTTTCCTTTAGAGTAGCATAGATTAAGGATTGCCCTGGCTGGGAAAAACTTCTGAGGTAGTCTAACCCCGGTGTATCCTGCAGTCTTTTTTCAATTTTATCGGTGACTTGTTCCTCTATCTGGCGAGCGCTGGCTCCTGGCCAAGCTACGGAAACAGTCATTGTGCGGATTACAAAATCCGGGTCCTCCATGCGTCCCAATTGAAAATAGGAAATACTGCCTATTAGCAGCGTGACCACCATGAAATAATATACCAGTTGTTTATGATTAAGCGCCCATTCGGTTAAATTGATATGTTTCATTGAACATCACCCACGATACGCACTCGTTGTCCTTCGCGCAACTTGTGCACTCCTGACGTAACGATAACATCTCCTGCCAGCAGTCCTTGAAGGACCTGAACTTTCCCGTCACCGAAAGTCCCGATTTTAATGGGTCTTAAGGTAACCGCTTCGTTCGTAATGACCCAAACGCCAGGTTGTTCCCCTGTCTGATAAATCGCCGCCAGTGGAATATATAACTTTTCTTGACTGTTGGGATCTTCAATCGTTACATTAGCAGTCATACCCAGCTTAATGTCCTGTGGAGGGTCCACCAAGCTGATACGGGTTTTATATGTACGGGATACCTTATCGGCCACAGGCGAAATTTCTCTAACTTTTCCGTCCAACACGGTATTCGGTAAAGCCCAAAACGCGACATGAATTTGTTGCGCATTACGAAGTTCTTTAACACGATTTTCCGGAATATTGATTTCCACTTCCCGTTCACCGTCCTTAACGAGCGTAATAACGGACTGGCCGGCACTTACTATCTGGCCGATTTCAGCATTGACGCTGGAAATTACTCCGGCACTATCTGCAAGAAGCACGCTGTAATTCAGTTGATTAGAGCCTTGGGCATATTGGGCCGAAGCCTGACGAAGAGCGGCTACGGCAACATCATAAGCATTTTCATACTGCTCATACTGGGCCCGGCTGACAGCGTTCTGTTCGTATAACTGACGGTAGCGGTTGAGGTTACTTTCCGCAAGTCTTAATTGTGAGTCAGCAGAGTATACCTGAGCTGAATTAATATTCACAGTCTGTTGAATATCTTTAGGGTCAATTTTCATCAGAACATCACCACGGTTGACTACACTACCCAGGTCCACATTGCGTTTAATAATCTTCCCACCAATCTGAAAACCCAACTGGCTTTCGAACCGTCCCCGTACCTCACCGGAATAGCCACTATTTGCCTCATGCAAATCTTCTTTTACAACTTGTGTGCGCACTAACGGTATTTCTTCCGTCACAGTCTGTGTTTTAGAACAGCCAATAATAATCATACATGTTAACAAAAACAGGCAAATATATGCTTTCGCTATGTTCTTTGATATTTTACCTCCGGATACTTTCAAACAAATCACCTCAGCAATGTATTTTTCATAAACTTAGAGGATTTTTTCGTTTTTGAATGCGTAAAAAATGAACGTCCGGCTATGCCGGACATCAAGATTTCGATATTAAGTTTATTACCTGTTACAGAGCGCAGGCCTTGTTCAAACCGCATTGTTTGCTTCCCGTAAACGTCTCGCTTGGACTGTCACGTTTTCTAATAGTCGATGGTGGTTTGTTGATAACCAGGGTCCTTCCAATTCCAGACCGACAAAAGGAATATCGTATCGATGGGCTAAAGCTCGAATGACAGCTTGCGCGTTTATTGAGTTTTGACAGGTAAATACTGCTACATGGACTAATCCGTCGAAAACTCCCGTTTGCATCGTTTTTAAATACTTCCCTACCGGTATATCAGCTTCATTAAATATATTGGGGTTTATAAACTGGTGGCCATCTTTCAGAAGACTTGCCAAAGATACATGTTTATCAAAAAGAAGACCCGATCCTTGAAGTGCTTTTCGAAACCGGTGATTCAAAAAATTAGCAAGATCTAAAGTCAGACGTGAGGACATGGCAAGTTTTAATTCCCGCAGGTTCAATTGGGAATTAAATAATGACATGATCAGCGATCCCCAATCCAAGTGTTGGTCTAAATTATCATATCCCCTCTTAAATCCGTAGCGCCTTGCGTATTCGGAAAAAATAGTCAGCAAAAATTCATGAAACTCCACAATCTTGGGAATAACCCCTTGTTGATAACAATATTCGTTTATAGGTTCCTTTATAAATGGCAAGACCCCCCCCCCAAATATCAAAATCTTAGGAGTCTCCTCCACCGTAGCTTTCAACGGAATTTTCCTTATATTATTGGCCCATTCTTTTAAGGACCTCTCAATCGCCAATATTCCCTTATGAAAATTGGAGACTACTTTCATCATTTCTTTATTGAATATTTTTAATGCTTCTTCCTTATTTAGCGCGAGGCATCTTAAAGTGCATTCTGCTTCATCGAATAAATCGCCCAGAATGATTGCACTTAGTACTTGTCTGCCAAACATCATTCCTTGCCCAAGGTAATTATTTTTTAAAGTAAGATTTACCGAATAAATAGCATTAGAGATTCCTAACCTTTCCGTAAGGACCTTCCAAACATCAGGCCAAGCGCCACACTGGCAAGGGCCTTCCTGCTCAATCCCCCAATAGACCAATATATCATCCTTGTCATAATTTTCCATGATATCTGTATAGTATATTCCTGCCAGGAAATTAAACGACAGGCATTCTCTGCCACTACTCAATTTTTTTACATTATGCAATATTTCATGGGTGTATGGTTTGCAAAGTCTGATACGCCAACCCTTTTTTTCATGGATGCTTTTAACAAAAGGGGTTGAATTATTTGTAAGCGGCCAGATAAATACCACCCTCCGGTCGTCAGTCTTAATTTTATTACTGCAAGCATCAATAACATAGGTAAAATCCTCGGAAAAAGCAGCACTTTTAAAACTTTGCTCAATCATTTTATTTCTCTCTCCAATCTGAATTTTAGCTGACTCCAGCCATTTGCCGCTCTTTAAGTTCGACAATATCCAAAAAAGCACCAACACGGGTTTCAAAGCCGGCATGAGCAGTTTGTGAATCGATTTCCAAATAGCAAAATATTTCGCCTGCCATTTCGCGGCGGAATATATGATACATACTGGCATCAGGTACGCAAGAAAAACAGGATACCATGCAAATATAAACGTTAGGGTGTTTTTTTACGTAAGCAACCGCATTTTCGATCTGTTGGGTAAAACGCCAAACATTACCGTGGTAATATCCTTTATTTTCTAATTGCGGCAGCATATCAACGGGGATTACATTATATCCCCTGCTGGTTATTTTCCGCGGTAACGCCAAATTGGCTTCAGCGGAACCAAATATATAAGGTCTTCCAGCGAGTATTACCGTCGGCTCTGCAAGTATTTCGTGCAAATTTTCCCTACTAAATTGCATAAATTCCCTTTTGTAAGATTCATAGTGAGTAAACGCACGTTCACCAATTTTTAAAGCGTTTCTTTTATTGAACCCCAACTGTTCCCCCAACTTTTGGATCTGTTTAAGTGATGTTTCCTTAAGTTCATCGGAAAAACCGATCACGGGATGCAATAGCCTGCCACTGTCAATATTAAAAGCAATGCGGATCAAATCCGGGATGACTGTCGCAGAAGGGCAAATATAGCTATGCAAGCTATAATCCGGGTTACCTCCGTCAACGACATGCGGTAAAAAGATATAATCGACACCTTGATTCAATAAATCATAAACTGCACCGTGTGCGATTTCACACGGATAGCAGATTGATCCTCTAGTTTTTGAATTTCCTTCTTTCGAAATTTTAGATAAAACGACATTAAAGCCCAATTCGTTGATTAGTTTGGCGTAAAAAGGGTAGAGTTCAAACGTACTTAAAGCTTGAGGAATGCCTATCGTGCCGCGAGGATGCAATAATGTTTCGGCTCCATACTTTTCAAACATCATTTGATTACGAATCACAGTTAAATCCTGGCCTTCATTCTTGAACTGCTTTTGCCTGTGCTTCACCTCATACTTGGAACAAAGCCCGCCAAAGGGGATTTCCTTGCCCCGGACTTTAATCTTCTTAATTTCGCATATATTTTCGCAAGCAGGGCATTTAAATGTTCCCTTGACTTCCATAGTACCTTTGAATAACTCTTTCAAGTCATAGGTTTTTGGCAAGAGATAACCTTCGTTGATCATATCTTGTGCCATTAGACAGCTACCGACACATCCCATTAACTCCGGGTATTTAGGTACAACTACTTTCCGTTGAGTTAAAGCCGCTATCGCTAATGCAACCGATTTGTTCAGAGCGACTCCACCTTGAAATAACAATTTGTCTCCTACTGCTCTCACACCGACTATACGTGAAATATAATTCCTGATAATTGAGTAAACAAGGCCTGCGATAACGTCCTCCTGCGGCACTCCATGTTGCAAGGCATTTCGCAAATCAGTATTAATGAAAGCAGCACACCTTTCTCCGAAACCGACTGGCTGAAGGCTACTCTCGGCCCTATTACTGATTTCGCTAACAGAAATTCCCATATCCACAGAAACTGACTCCTCAAGAAAGCTACCCGTTCCGGCAGAACAGCCGTCGTTCATTGCGTAGTCAACCGGGATTCCTTTTAAAAACGAAATAAACTTCGAATCCTGCCCGCCAATTTCAAACACAGTATCCACATCCGGCACTTCCATAACAGCGGCCCTGGCATGAGCTAAAATCTCATTGAAACTTGGACAGTTTTCAAAAAATACCGAAACAATTCCTCTGCCTGACCCTGTAACCGCAATTTGAACAACATTGATTTCTTTGTCGTCAACCTGCTCAATCAATTTTTGAAGGCAATTCTTCACCGCCGTCACGGGATTTCCATGCGTCCGCAAATAGCAGCCTGCATCAACTGTTCCACGTGATTGATTAAAAAGAATTGCCTTAGTAGTAGTCGAGCCGGCGTCGATTCCCATAATATAATCAGCCCCTGCTATTATTTCCTGGGAATGACGGCCCATTGCCCTATAATCAAGTAGTTTTTCTGCTTCTCGTAAAGGATTCAAAATTCCATAGGGCTCTATGGCCTCTTTAAAACCGATGCTTGAATAGTAAACAGCTTCCTGGGGAGAGAGACCGGCAGCGAAAAGAGACGCTCCAAAAGCCTCAAAACAAGGACTTTCATCCAAAACTTTCAGCTCTGAATCCTTAAATAACTCGCCTAAGTGCTCAATAAATGGCTCATTTAATGTAAGTCCTCCTATAACAACAATAGACTTAGATTCCCATTGCGCCAATTCAACCATTTTATAAACTTTTTTAGCCAGATCATTAATAAGTGATTTGGCGATGTCTGAACGGCTGCATTCTCCTTTATTAAGTTTATGGGTGGCATCCGATTTACAGTAAACGGAACAACGGGTAGCCAAGTCGACTAATTTCCCTTTACGGCTCTCCTGAATTCCGCTTTCTAATGTCAAATCCATCCTTTGGAACTGTTGGACTATAAACTCTCCTGTTCCCGCAGCACATTTTGATGATGGAATGATATTTCGAATTCGCCCGTTTTTTAATGTGTAAATACTAAACACCTCTCCACCGAGTGAAAGTAAAATATCTGGCTTTAAAGCAAAATGCGCCAATGCTTTTTCTAAACATTCCGTTTCAGAACGGTACGGCAAATCAAGAACTTCCTTTGCAGCTTGACCGGTGACCACCATTTTGACCTTTTCTTCAGTAGAGTAGAGCTTAAAAATCTCTTGGACTTTTTCTTTCGGATTTCCTTCATGTCGTGTTATCCCCATAAAGTGTTTTCCCGAACTTGTCCTGCGGACCCATTTTACCGACACAGAACCTATCTCCAAACCCTCAAAGAAATTCTCTCTTGTAATATTTTCCATCATATTCCTCCTTTTTTACTCAGCAATACTGGGAAAAAGGACTGGTAGTATTGTTGCCAATTATTTTTTCAACAAAATCATAATTTGTAATATGCCAGTTCCAAAAAGTATTGGGACTAATACTATTTTCGAGATAACCAATCTTGATGCAATAATCTAAATAGGTCGCAATTAATTTTTCATCAATTTTGGGGCAATTTATCCCCCCTTGGGCCAATACTTCCGCAGTATAGGTGGTATCGGCGCATGAATTTCCACCTGCTGGTCTCATCGCAGGGTTAAACAACATCAAATCTGTTGTAATGGAACGATAATGATTGCTTTCACTGCGTAAAAAGTTCATGTATTCTTCAATACTGACAAATCTTAGCGGATAACCCAACTTGCTAATGATAGTGCCAATGTCTTTTAGCGTCGGATAGTCGGGATTTGACAAATGGTATGTTTGATACAAGTCCTTCAAGGATGTAGCAAGCCATACCATGCTCCGGCTAACATAATCAATAGGCGTTATATCATAATACCAAGAACTATCTACAACCATTTCTAAATCAATTACTGTTTTTAAAAAATCATAGTATATGCCGGGAACTCCGGTGATATTAAAAGGATAATATCCCTTCTCGCTATCCCCCATAATATAACCGGACCGCATGATTGTCCATTTTAAACCCTGGGTGGAACGGACTATTTGTTCCGCTTCAAACTTTGACTTTGCATAGCCTAGGTTTTCGAATTTTTGTCCCAAATCAAAATCTTTTTCTTTAAAAGTTTCACCTGCTTTATACTGGCGATCACCCATAACGGCAATGGTGGAGACGTGAATAAAATATTTTTGTTGGGTTCTTAATGTAAAGTTAATCATGTTTTTTGTCCCATCGACATTCACCTCTTTCACTTCACTATATAATCCGTGAAGACTTGTCTTTCCGGCACTATGAACAACCATGTCGATTATTCTGGTCAATTCTTCATATAGTGCCGGTTGCATTCCCAAAAGAGATTGAGTTATATCCCCCAAGACCGGGATTACGCGACTGTCAAATTCTGATAATAAGCTATGGTCCGGGTCATGAACCTCCAGCATAGTTTGAATCCGGTGCCTTGCTTGTTCAAGATCTTTCGCCCTTACCAGACAATAGAGCATACTATCGGTCATTTCCAGGAAATCTCGAATCAGTCTCCCGCCCAAAACACCGGTAACACCGTTTAATAGTATGTTTTTGGTCTTAAGTGCAATAGTTTTATCCGGAAATTTGGCAGCTTGATTTGTTATAGAATTTAATTTTTCTTCATTGTTTTGACCTATTTCTTCCTCTTCGTTTCTCATTATCGTTTTATCAACGACACGACCGGCCCGGTCAATTTTTCCTATAATATACTCCGCCAGTTTTTTAACTGTATTTTGTTCAAAAAAGTCTGTAAGGGAGATTATATCGCCAAATTTTTTTTGCAGATCATTAATTATTCGCATTTGACTCAAGGAGTCGAGACCATAGTCAGCAAAATCAGCTTCTATATTCAAATCATTTAGTTCCATGCCTAAATTTTGCGCAATAACCAACCTGATTAAGTCTTGAACTTCGCGAACACTGGTAGTAGTTTTCTTTTCCATAGCGTATTCCGTAACCGGTACACGCGGCAATGATTTTTCGTCATTCAGTGATCTTGCCATAACATCCGGCTTAAGTTTTTCATCCTTTTTTGTTTCGCCGGCAATCCAATAAACTTTCCGTTCAAATGGATATGTAGGTAGTGAAATGCGCCGCACCGCATTCCCATAATGAAGCTTTTCCCATGGTACTGTAATACCTTCAACCCATAAAGTGGCTAATCTTCTTAAATCGCGTTGCTGGAGCAGGCGGTCAAGGACTTCATCCCCGAACTGATCTTTAAATAGTAGTGATGGTGCTCCGGTTACGCATCCATAAAAGATGGTATCCTGATCAGATGAAGTCTTCGGGCTATTTAAAAATTTTGTTAAGCCATCAATAAAATCCGCCAAGTTCTTGCCGATAATGGCCATCCTTTCATCCATAGCTTCTCGACCGATTTGCAATGTGTACGCCATGTCTGCGAAATCCAGTTTTTCTTTTCCCTCTTCACCAATTACGCTGGAACTATTGCAAAAATTGAGTATTCGCCTTGCGTATTCATACAAGCAATCCTTTGTCCGGGCTGAAAGCACCATAATTTGTGAAAAAGTGTGTTGAAGTTTATCTGCTTTTATTACACTTTTATACTCTTCCAGTATCATGTGAGCGTTTGCTCCCCCGGCGCCAAAAGAACTCATGGCAGCTCTTAGGGGAAGCTTTCTGGCAATGCCATTTTCAATTTTTTCTAAGGGACTCCATTCGGCCAACTCTTGCTGTACATAAAACGGTGTGTTAACAAAATCAATATTCGGATTAAGTTTCCCAGCGTGTAATGAGGGTGCAATTTGTTTATGTTTTAATTGCAGTAGTATTTTGGTTAGACCTGCAATCCCCGCGGCTGGTTCTAAGTGCCCAATATTGGATTTCACAGATCCGACTGCGCAATATTGCTTATCTTGGGTATATTTACTATAGGCCTTGGTTAAACCATTAATTTCAATGGGATCACCCAGTGCTGTACCAGTACCGTGTGTCTCAATATAAGTAACCGTACCGGAGTCAATTTTAGCTTTTTCCAGGCACTCGGCTATAAGATCGGCTTGGGCATTCAAATTAGGGACTGTATATCCATTGGTCTTGCCGCCATGATTGACAGAAATGTTTTTAATAACAGCATAAATTTGATCTTGATCCACAATAGCTTTTGCTAATGGTTTTAACAGAACAGCTCCCACACCCTCACCCGGCACGTACCCATCCCCGCCTTCGCCAAAGCTACGGCAACGACCGTCACCGGACAAAAATCTGTTCAGACTTAACTGGACATATTTATTCGGATGTAATGAAAGGTTAACTCCGCCTGCCATCGCCATCTCGCAATCGCCACGGCAAATACTGTTGCAGGCTAAATAAATTGCTGTCAACGAAGATGAGCACATTGTATCTAAAGCAATACTCGGACCATGGAAATTGTAAAAATATGAAACGCGATTAGCAATCGAGGCAAATGATTGAGCCGGCGGTACAAAATTTTCCCGGATGCCGTCTCCCAGGAGCTGATATTCGCCCCACATAACCCCCACAAACACGCCAACCTTAGCACTCCTTCCCATTCGGGTCCGGGTATAGCCGGCATCCTCCATAGTCTCCCATACAGTCTCTAAAAAAATCCTTTCCTGAGGATCAATCCCCTGGGCATCTCGGGGGGCAATATTAAAAAGTAGTGGATCAAACTTATCAATATCATCCAAGAAACCGCCCCACTTGCTATAGGTCTTGCCGGGCTTGTTTTTATCTTCATCAAAATATAAGCTATGGTCCCAACGGTCTTGGGGGATTTCCGTAATTGAGTCCTTGCCGTCCCGTAAGTTTTTCCAAAATTCCCGGATATTCATCGCCCCGGGATAGCGGCCGGAAACACCGATGATGGCAATATCCAAGGCCGTTTTTTCCTCCTGGGGTCCGATACGAAGGGATGCAAAACGGGAACGCCTGCGGCTCTTGACGTTTGATTTATAAGATCCCGCCACAACTGACAAATCTTCAGAAATTTTGGCAGTTGCGGCTGCTTTTTCTTGTTTAATGCCCAGTAATGCTATCAGTTGGTCCTGATAGCGTTCAACAAAGTAGCCGGTTAGTTCTTGGATAGTTTGGTATTCAAAAAATAACGTTTTAGGCAATGATCCAAATGTTTTTTCCAATTGATCAGTCAATTGCATGACCATGACCGAATCTATCCCATATTTTTCCATAGGCGTATCCGCTTCGATGCGCTGTACCGGTAGCTTAATGACTGATGAAAGTAACATTTTCAAGTAATGGGTTGCTTTTTCCCGCAGTATATCTTCTCCAATAGCGGAAACTGTTTTGTTTTCTTCACTGCTAGAAAGCGCTTTTACGGCTTCTATACCGGCTGCTTGTCCCAAAAGGGCCGCCTGAAGCCGTTGGCGGTCCCCCTCCACCACCATGACCTGGTCCTGGCCGGAGGCTAAGCTTTGATACAAGGCGTAGATGCCGGTCTTGGTCCTCATGGCGATTATGCCCTTGTTTTGCATGATTGTCCTTTCAGTTTCCTGGTCTATATGCATGCCGCCTTCTTGCCACAGCGGCCAGTTGATTGAGAGCGTTTGACCCTGGCGTTGGTTTGCAGCCGCCAGAGTATTTCGATACTTAGCATAAGCGTCCATAAACGCATTGGCAGTGGCGTAGTCGGCCTGACCCACATTGCCCATTGCCCCGGCAAAAGAAGAAAACAGGATGAAGAAGTCAAGGGGTATGTCCTTGCTGGCCTGATCCAGATTTATCATTCCGGTGACCTTGGGTGCCAGGACTTTTTCCCATTCCTCCTTGGTTTTCTTGATAAGAAAGTTGTCTTTAATCACTCCCGCGGCATGGATTATGCCGTGAAGGCTCCCGAATTCCTCCCGGATATTCTGGATTAAGTCGGTAACCGCTTCCTTTTGGGTTACATCCATTTGCCGGTATTCTATCCTGGGGCCCATGGCCGCCAGTTCCTTCAATTGCTCTTGTTTGTCCTCCCTTAGCGGCGACCGGCCGGTAAGGATCAAAGTTGCATCTTTGACTTTATGCGCAATTTCTTTGGAAAAAATTAGTCCCAGACCGCCGGCGCCGCCGGTAATTAAATAGACCCCCCGCTCTTTCCAGGGAATTTTCATTGCTTCCCCGACAGTTTCCACTTCGCTCCAGCCCGCAACATACCGTTTGCCGTCCTGGTAGCGTATCCGGTTATCCAGGGAGTTTCGGCTATTGTCTTTTAGGTTCTCTATAATTTCTTCTGTATCTTCACCTGCTTCCACTTCAATCAATTGCCCTATTAGTAAAGGGTTTTCCAATTGAGCTGTTTGCAGGAGTCCGGATAGTCCGGCGAAGAGTTGCTGTTTGTCCTGGGCGGAAACCACAACCTGGATCAGCACCTTGCCCTTAGGTTTACCTTTAAGAATGCTTTGGATTTCCTCAAAGGCCTGGATGGCATAGGCCCGGAACCGTTCCGCCAGGCCTTTCTCTTCGGATTGCAGGTTTAAGCAAAGTACTCCGTTCATACGACTTTCGATGCTTTCCCGGGAAATTCCACCTTGTTCACAAAGCATCACCAACTGCCGGTAATAGTCAGGGGCTGTGGCTTCTTGGGGAATGGCCCGTTCCTGCCAGCAAGGGGTAAGCAGCAACGTTTCAAGAGCGGCCGGGACGCCTACCGCATCCATTTCGTCTGCCGGCACCCGCACTGAAAAGCCCTTCATCTTCACACATACATTCCCCTGTTCGTCACAGAGGTCGATATCGAGTTTTCGCACCTTATCCCCGGTTTGACTGCCCTCGCTATACCGGACCAGCGCCCACATGACGGGAGTACATTTATTCAGGACTGTGAGTTCTTGCAGTGCGAAGGGTAGCGCCGGCTTGCGGGGCGCTATGCCGCCTGTATTACTGATATCCATCATTAAACCTATTGATGCCTGCAAGGCTGAATCCATCAAACTGGGATGGAGGATAAACCGGTCTTGCGTACCGGAGACAGATGAAGGTAAAGACAACTTAGCCAACACTTGATCATAACCCACATACACCTTCTCAATTCCTTGGTATGCCGGACCATAATCCATCGCCATGGTCTTAAAGGCCTCGTAACATTGAACGGACGAAAGGATCTTGCGGCTGCACTGAGCCTGCAAGGCCTGAAGGTCCAAGGCCGGGACTTCGTCAACCGCACTGGTCACAGCACTGCCCTGACTGTAAACTACAGTTTCTGCGTCAGCATCTTCTGACCGGCTATAGATTTCATAGGCAACCTCTCCGCTGTCTTCCGGAAATAGGCCAATGTGTACCTGTACCGGTTGATCTGCTACAGCAATAGGTCGGGCCCAAATCACATTTTTAAGACATACCCGGGTCTGGTTCTCTTTCAAAGGCTCGGCTGCCTGTGCCACAGCTGCGCGGGCCATTTCCAGACAGGCCACTCCTGGCAATATTCGCTGTCCTCGCACTACATGATCCTTCAGGAAAAATTCCTGCCCTGTAAAATTTGAACTGTAGCGTTGCTCGGAAAGGTCGGAGGTGTTTTGCTGAAGCAGGGGATGAAGAAAATAAGACTTATCGGAAACAATTTTAGTATGAAATTGACGTATCAAATCTATCGCATCTGTTTTCGGTAGTCGTTCACTTTTTATCTCACCCAAAATATATTCTAGAAAATCCTTCATATCATTATCCTCCCAAATATATTTATGAGATCTCCCGTTTTATAGTTTTATATTGCAAACACATTTTTCGCCTTTTGAACGGCAACATCAATACTTATAATGTCATTCATTATTTCATCAATTAGTTTGTCATAAAACGTGACGTCAAATTGAACATTACTTTGAGGAGATAAACAAGTATTCTCTTGTTGGGGGCGATCTTCAGACTTGGCGGGAAGAGTGGCGTCAAATAACCAATACCGTTCTTTGGCAAAAGGATAGGTAGGCATGCTGATGCGGCGCGGCTTGACGTCTCCGTACAGCCGGTTCCAGTCAACAATGAGGCCTTTGACCCAAAGGTCGATAAGCTTTGCATACTTTCCTTTGGTAATCCAGGCAGCGACTGTTTTGGCCATATCTTCATCCGCGGCGAAAACATCCAGGGTTTCTTTATTGCGCTTTACCTGTCCCCGGTACACTTCCCCGCCGCCATCCCGGCCATCGGCATAACTTTTCAGTTTTTCCGCAAGTTCCCTGACGGATCCCGCCAATACCGCCAGGCGCTCTTCCATGGCCTCCCGGCCTACCTGGAAGGTGTAAGCCACATCGGCTAAATCATTATCCGTGAATTGCCGCTCCTCAATCGCCGCCAGCAATTGCCGCACCTGCTCCCGCAGCCGTTCTTCATTCTTTGCCGACAGCACGATAATGGCCGGATTCCCCGCGTTGACCGCAATCGGCGGCCGGGCCGGGTCCCGGGCTATATATTCTTCGATAACGATGTGAGCGTTTGCCCCGCCCGCCCCAAAGGACGAGATGCCGGCAATCCGCGGATATTCTTTGCTTTCGCCGCCTTTTTCAACCACCGGCCGCTTCCATTCCGCCAGTTCCTGCTGGACCACGAAAGGAGTATTATTAAAATCAATGTTGGGATTTAAGGTCTGAGAATGGAATGAAGGCGCCAGTTGCTGATACTTTAACTGCAGCAGTATTTTCGTTACCCCGGCAATGCCGGCTGCGCTCTCGCAATGGCCGATGTTGGACTTGGCCGAGCCGATGGCGCAGAACTGCTTGTCCTGGGTGTATGCCTGGAAGGTTTTTGTCAGGCCGGTGATTTCAATGGGGTCCCCCAGGGAAGTGCCGGTGCCGTGGGCCTCAATATAACTGATGGTCCGGGGATCAATCCCGGCTTCTTGAAAGGCCCGGCCAATGACACTGGCCTGGGCATTGGGATTGGGAACGGTGTAGCCGTTGGTTTTTCCCCCATGATTGAGGGCGGTCCCTTTGATGATGCCATAGATGTGGTCGCCGTCGGCAACGGCTTTCGCCAGCGGTTTTAGGAGCACGGCTCCCACGCCTTCTCCCGGCACATAGCCGTCGCCGCCCTGGCCGAAGCTTTCGCAGCGGCCTTTGCTGGAGGCGAACTTGCCCTGGCTAAGCATCAAGTATTTGTTGGGATGAATGGAAACATTGACGCCGCCCGCAATCGCCGCTTCGCAGTTACCCCGCTGCAGGCTCTGACAGGCCAGATGGATGGCGGTCAGAGAAGAGGAGCACATGGTATCCACCGCCAGGCTGGGTCCATGGAAGTTGCAGAAATAGGATACCCGGTTGGCGATGGACGACGGGTTGCCGGACGCGGCGACCGGCCGGCCCTGGATTTGTTCCTGGGCGCCGTAGAGCTGGTACTCTTCGTACATCACCCCGACATATACCCCCACATTGCCCCCCAGGCCAAAGTCCTGACGCAGGCCCAGGGTTTCCCGGGTATAGCCCGCGTCCTCCAGGGTTTCATAGACACACTGCAGGAACAACCGCTCCTGGGGATCCATGATTTGGGCTTCCCGCGGTGAAATATTGAAAAACAGCGGATCGAACTGATCCACGCCGTTAATAAAGCCGCCCCACTTGCTGTAGGCTTTGCCGGGCTTATTTTTATCGGCGTCAAAGTACAGGCTGTGGTCCCAGCGCTCTTTAGGGATTTCGGTGATGCAGTCCTTGCCGTCCCGCAGGTTTTGCCAGAATTGCCGGATATTATCCGCCTGGGGATAGCGGCCGGCGACCCCAATGACGGCAATGTCCAAGGCCGCTGTTTCTTCCCGCTTCTCCGGCCGCAGCGAGGCAAAGCGCAGACGCCGGCGGCTGCCGGCGGTCAGTTCCTCGGCCTCGGCCTCGGTCACAGCCGCTAAATTCCGGTAACTGCCGGCGGGCGCCGCCGCTATATCCTCAATTCCCACTAATTCTGTCAGTTGGCCGCGATAGTTTTCCAGGAAATAGCCGGTTAAATCTTTAATGTTTTGGTATTCAAAAAATAATGTTTTCGGCAATAAACCGAATATCTTTTCCAATTGATTGGTCAATTGCATGACCATCATGGAATCAATTCCGTATTTCTCCAGCGGCGCAGCCGCTTCAATGCGGTGCGCCGGCAGCTTAATGGCGGTGGCAAGCAGTCTTTTGAAGTAATTTACGGCTTTTTCCTGGAATGAATTTTGGTCAATGGCTGGTACGGCTTTGTTTTCTTCTCTGGTATGAGGGGCATTGGGCGCGTTTATGGCTGCCGTTCCCGTCTGTTCCCCGAGGAATGCCGCCCGCAGCCGCTTAAGTTCCCCTTCCATCACCAGGACCTGATCCTGGCCGGAGGCCAGGCCCTGATACAGGGCCCGGATGCCGGTTGCTGTCCCCATGGCGACCATACCGGTGGTTTGCCGCAGCATCTTTTCGGTTTCCGCATCCACACGCATCCCGCCCTCCTGCCACAACGGCCAGTTGACCGACAGGGTTTGACCGCGGCGTTGCTGTGAGGCCACCAGCGTATTGCGATATCTGGCATAGGCGTCCATAAAGGCGTTGGCGGCTGCATAGTCGGCCTGGCCCGCATTGCCGAAAACTCCCGTTCCGGATGAAAAGAGGATGAAAAAGTCCAGCGGCTGATGCTGGCTGGCCTGATCCAGATGCACCAGGCCGGTGACCTTGGGCGCCAGCACTTCCAAGACTTCAGCTTTCGTCTTTTTAATAATGAAGTTGTCCTTAATCACACCGGCGCTGTGAATGATGCCATTGAGGCCGCCAAAGTCGGTCTGGATGCTTTGGATTAAGTCGGCGACTGCTTTCTCCCGGGTCACATCGACTTGCCGGTAGACAATCCGGGCGCCCTGGGCTTCCGCCTGCTTAAGCTTGGCTTGCCTGTCGGCAGTGAGCGGGGAGCGGCCGGTGAGGATCAGGGTGGTATCCTTGACTTTTTGTGCAATTTCCCGGGCAAAAAGGAGTCCCAGGCCGCCGGCGCCGCCGGTAATTAAATAGACTCCCTGATCTTTCCAGGGAATTCTTCCTGCTGCCGGTGAGGCTTCCATTTCGCTCAAGGCGGCAACATAGCGCTTGCCGTCCTGGTAGCGAACCTGACTATTTATGATGCTTCGGCTGTCCGCCTGCAATTTCTCTATGATTCCTGCCGGATCTTCATCCGGTTCCACTTCAATCAACTGCCCGATAATTTGGGGATTTTCCCACCGGGCTGTTTTCAGAAATCCGGCCAGGCCGGTGAACAATTGCTGTTCCTCCCGGTTGGGAACAACGATCTGGAGCAGCACCTTGCCCGCAGGTTTGCTTTTAAGAATGCTTTGGATTTCTTCAAATACCTGGGCGGCATAGTCGGGAAATTTCTCAATGCCGTCCTGTTCGGACGCCAGCGTGAGGCAACGCACCCCGCTCATCCGGGATTCGATGGTTTCCCGGGAAATGTTATTGGGCTCGCAGAGCATCACCACCTGCTGAACATAGGCAGGGGCTGCAGCTTCTTGGGCAACGGCTTGTTCTTTCCAGCCGGGATAGAGCATCAGCGTGCCGGGAGTCGCCGCCTTCCCTGCCGGACCTACCTCGCCTTCCAGCCCTCGGGACGAGAATCCCTTGATCCGCACACAAACATTTCCTTGAGCGTCATAGAGGTCAATATCCAGTTTCTGCACTTTATCCCCGGCTTTACCGCCGTCACTGCGGCGGATCAGCGCCCACATGGCGGCAGTACAGCCGGCGTGGATTTCAAGCGCCGTAAGCGCAAATGGCAGGAACGGCTTGAGGGCGGCTTTACCTTTTGGATCACCGGCGCCCAGCAGGAAACCGATTGACGTCTGCAAGGCGGAATCCAGCAAACCGGGGTGCAGGACAAAGTGTTCCAGGGTATCGGCAACAGCGGCCGGCAAAGACAATTTCGCCAACACCTGGTCCGCTCCCGCATACAGCATCTCAATCCCCTGGTGTCCCGGGCCATATTGCAGGCCCATGGCTTGAAACGCCTGGTAACATTGACTGGCGGAAAAAGTGCTTTGGCTGCATTGAGCCTGTAAGGCCGGCAGATCCGCCGGGGGAATTTTTTCAACCGGACTCAGCACGGCGCTGCCCTGGCTGTGCACTACCGGTCCGGCGCCGGCCGCTTCCGTATATATTTCAAAAGCAATCTTACCGTTATCTTCCGGGAAGAGCCCAATGTGTACCTGAACTGGCTGTTCGCCCACGGCAAGGGGCCGGACCCATACTACATTTTCCAGTCGGATCCCGCTCTGACCGGCTTGGAAACTTCCTGTCGCCTGCGCCACTGCCGCCCGGGCCATTTCCAGATAGGCTACCCCGGGTAAAACCGGCTGCCCCTTTACTACATGATCGGCCAGGAAAAACTCCTGCCCGGTAAAGGTGGAGCTGAACCGCTGCTCCGAAAGATCGGAGGTGTTTTGATGCAGCAGCGGGTGAAGGGCTGCTGCCGTGACTGCGGCTGCGGCCGAACTGTTGCCGGGTTGAGCGCCGCTGGGGGATACCCAGTAGTGTTCCCTGGCGAAGGGATAGGTGGGCAAGCTGATGCGCCGGGGTTTGCTGTCGCCATAAAGCTTGCTCCAGTCAAAAATCAAACCTTTAACCCAGAGAGCCAGAAGTTTCTCATATTTTCCTTTGCCTATCCAGCCATCAATTGCCGTTTGTAAATCTTCCTCCCCGGCAAAAACGGCCAGGGTTTCTTTATTATGTTTGGCCTGCCCGCGGTACAGACCTGCCACACCTTCCCGGCCGGCCACAAAAGCCTGCAATTTGTCCGCCAGTTCCCGGACGGATCCTACAATTACCCCCAGGCGTTCTTCCATGGCGTCCCGCCCCACCTGCAGCGTGTATGCTATGTCGGCTAAGCTTATCCCGGCAAATTCTTCTTCCTCGATTGCAGCCAGTAATTGCTGCGCCTGCTCGACAAGCCGCTCTTCATTCTTCGCCGACAGCACGATAATGGCCGGTTTCCCGGCAGGGACCGGGATGGGCGGCCAGTTTTGCCCCTTCGGCGTATATTCCTCGATCACCACATGGGCGTTGACGCCGCCAAAACCAAAGGAGCTTACGCCGGCCCGCCGGGGAATGTCCCGGCCTGCCGCATTTTGCAAAGGTTTCCATTCCTTCGTTTCCCCCACGATGTAAAACGGACTGTCCTGCAGCCGGATGTACGGATTCACCGTGTCGCAATGCAGGCTTTTGACCAGGGTTTTATGCTTAAGCTGCAATAAGACTTTGATTACACCGGCAATCCCGGCCGCCAGTTCCAGGTGCCCAATATTGGTCTTTACCGATCCCAAGCCGCAATGGGCCTCGGCAACCAGGCTGCCGCCGGCAGCCTGGTACAGTTCTGTAAAAGCGGTCTTCAATCCGTTGATTTCAATGGGGTCGCCCAGTTCCGTGCCTGTCCCGTGGGCCTCAATGTAACTAACGGTCCGCGGATCGATGCCGGCTTTGGTATACACATCTTTCAGCAGTTCCGCCTGGGCTTTCGGGTTAGGCGCCGTCAAAGAGTTGGCGCGGCCCCCGTGGTTCTCGGCCGTAGCGCGAATCACGCCGTAGATATGGTCCCCGGCCGCTTCCGCATCCTTTAGCCGCCTGAGGAAAATCATTCCTACTCCTTCGCCGCGTCCATAGCCGTTGGCTTGATCCGAGAAGGTTTTGCACCGTCCATCTTCGCTAAGCATGCCGGCTTTGTTAAAGCTGATGTGAAAATCCGGCGTCAGAATGGTATTGACGCCGCCGGCGATCGCCATCTCGCAGCTGCCGTTTTCCAGGGCGCTCACCGCCCGGTGAATGGCTACCAGGGAACTGGAACAGGCGGTTTCAATGGGTTCGCTGGGTCCGTGAATATTGAGGAAATAGCTCATCCGGTTCGGTCCCACCGAAGGCACCGTGCCGGTGGATGTGTAACCTTCAATCCCGTCGGCCTGGGAAACCAAGACCCGATAGTCGCTGCTCATTGTTCCCGTAAAAATACCGGTCTTCGTTCCCGCCAGGCTTCGCGCCGCATAACCGGCATCTTCCATCGCCTTCCAAACATAGGTCATCAACAGCCGCTGCTGCGGGTCCATGAGCTGGGCTTCCCGGGGGGAAATGCCGAAGAATAACGGATCGAACTCCGCGACGCCGTCAATAAAACCGCCCCATTTGACGTTGGTTTTATTTGCCTCGGTTGCCGGATCGCCGTAATACTCCCGCCAATCCCAGCGGTCTGGGGGAATTTCCATGATGCAATCCCGGCCGGCAACGAGATTTTCCCAGAATTCGTCCAGGTCTCCGGCCAGCGGGAATTTTCCACTCATGCCGATAATCGCTATGGGTTCGGAAACGGTTGCAGCCGGTTGTGCTGCGGCTAACGCCACCCTGCCGGCCAAACGGGAACGCTGTTTCTTACCGGCCGGCTTTTCTATTTCCTTTGCTTCCTCTTCTCCGGCCGGTACCGTGAATTGGACGGCTAGTACAGTCTGATATTCTTCTGTCAGATATTTGGCAAAACTATTGAGATTCGAATGTTCAAAAAATATGGTGGGTGCCAGCTCAAGTTTATATTCTTCGTTAATTCGATTGGAAAATTCAGTAAAGGTGATCGAATCAAATCCATACTCCTTCAGTTCGGTGTCGACATCAATACTTTCGGGCTTAACTTTGAGTAATTTGGCTACAGTTTGCATCAGGGCAGCTTCTATTTTGTTCAATAAGCTGCCGGTATTGATCTTGGTTGGCGAACCGGCTATTTCAGAATCCCGGGGAGATTGTAAAGCAGCAGGTGGCGTCGTCTGGGAGAGCAACTCCTGCTTCATCCGGGCAAGGTTGCCTTCCATCACCATCACCTGGTCCTTGCCGGCGGCCAGGCCTTGGTACAAAGCCTGGATGCCGGTTGCGGTCCCCATGACGGCCATACCCATGCTTTGCAGCAGCATCTTTTCCGTCCCGGCGTCAACTTGCATCCCGCCCTCTTGCCATAACGGCCAGTTAATGGACAGCGTTTGGCCGCAACGCTGGTTTGCCGCCGCCAGTGAATTTCGATAGCCGGCATAAGCGTCCATAAAAGCGTTGGCGGCGGCGTAATCGGCTTGGCCCATATTGCCGACGGCTCCCGCCACCGAGGAAAAGCAGATGAAGAAATCCAGCGGCAAATCCCGGCTGGCCTGATCCAAATTGACCAGTCCGCTGACCTTGGGCGCCAGCACTGCCTGCATTTCTTCCCTGCTTTTCTTCAGAATGAAGTTGTCGCGGATTACTCCTGCACTGTGGATAATGCCGTTGAGACTGCCGAATTCCTTCCCGATGCTCCGGATTAAGCCGGCAACTTCCTGCTCCCGGGTCACATCCGCTTGCCGGTAGACAATCCGTGCGCCCGCTGCCGCCAATGGTTTCAGTTGCGCCTCTTTATCCTCATTCAGCGCCGATCTTCCTGTAAGGATCAAGGTTGCATCCTTAACCTGCCCCGCAATTTCTTCGGCAAAAATGAGTCCCAGACCGCCGGCGCCGCCGCTGATTAAATAGATACCCCCATCTTTCCAGGGGATCTTCACCCGTTCCGCAGCCGTTTCCACTTCCCGCCAGCCGGCAACCCAGCGTTTGCCGTCCTGATAGCGAATCCGGTTATCAAGCGGGCTGCGGCTATTCTCTTGCAGTTTCGCGATGATTCCCGCGGCATCGTCATCAGCTTCTATTTCAATTAGCTGTCCGATGAGTTTGGGATTTTCCAGCCGCGCGGTTTGCAACAGCCCGGCAAGGCCGGAAAAAAGTTGGGGAACAACAATCTGAATCAGCACCTTCCCCAAGGGTTTTTCCCGGAGAAGGCGCCGGATTTCTTCCAATGCCTGAATAGCATAGGTTTGAAACCGTTCCGCCATGCCTTTTGACGGCGATTCCAGGGTAAGGCAGCGCACCCCGGTCATTGCGGTTTCAATGCTTTCCCGGAAAACAGAAGCCCCTTCGCCGAGCAGCACTAAATGCTGATCATAACCGGGAAGTATGGCTGCCGGGGCGGCAGATTGCTCTTGCCAGCAAGGATGGAGCAGCAGGGTGCCGGTATTTGTCCCGGTCTCTGCCGCGTCGGCTTCGTCTGCCAGTCCACGCAAGGATAATCCTTTCAGCCGTACGCAAATATTCCCTTGCCCGTCGCATAAATCGATATCAAGCTTTGGTGCCTTGTCCCCGGCTTGGTTGCCGCCGCTGTACCGAACCAAGGCCCACATTGCGGCGGTGCATTTGCCGAAGATTTCAAGCTTTTGCAAGGCAAAAGGCAGGGCCGGCTTGACCTCACCGGGATTCAGCATCAAAGACGCCTGCAAGGCCGCATCCAGCAAGCTGGGATGCAGGACGAATCGGTCCTTGGTATCGGCTAGGGCCGCAGGCAAAGACAGCCTGGCCAATACTTGGCCCTGCCCCGCATATACTTTTTCAATCCCCTGCAGTCCCGGACCATAGGCGAACCCCACCCTTTTAAAGGCCTCATAGCATTGGCTGGAACTGAAACTGTTTTGACCGCACTCTGCCAGTAAAGCTTTAAGATCCAAGGCGGGAGCTTCCGCCGGCGGAATCAGCGCCGCACTGCCCCGGCTGTACACTACCGGCTCGGCATCAGCCGTTTCGGGCCGGCTATAGACTTCATAGGCAATATCGCCGTCGTCTTCGGGGCAAAGTCCGATGTGGACCGTAAGCGGTTGTTCCCTTATGGCAACCGGTCTGACCCAAACTGTGTTTTTGAGCTGCAGCCCGGCCTGCTCTTCTCTTAATTCGCCGGCTGCCTGTTCCACTGCTGCCCGGACCATTTCCAGATAAGCCACTCCCGGTAATATCCTCTGCCCGTTTATGACATGATCGGCCAGGAAAAACTCCCGCCCGGTAAAGGTGGAACTGAACCGCTGTTCCCAGAAGTCCGAAGTATTCTGCTGCAATAAAGGATGGATGAAAGCAGTTCTTGTTGCGGTTGCAGTTGCACTGCCCATAGAATTACTCTCAACCTTGGGCACCCAATAGCGTTCCCTGGCAAAGGGATAAGTAGGCAAACTGATACGGCGGGGCTTGCTATCACCATAAAGACTGGTCCAATCAAGGATCAGACCCTTGACCCAAAGGTCTAACAATTTCCCATACTTTCTTTTGTTTATCCAGGCCCTGATAGCCTGGTTCATATCTTCATCAGCCGCAAATACCGCCAGCGTCTCGTTACTCCGCTTAACCTGACCCCGATGGAAATCTTCTACTCTTTCCCAGCCTTCCAGAAAACCTTGCAGTTTTTCGGCGAGCTCCCCGACTGAGCTTACAATCATTCCCAGACGTTCTTCCATAGCTTCCCGCCCCACTTGGAGGGTGTAGGCCATATCAGCTAACCTGGCATCGGCGAATTGCCACTCCTCGATCGCGACCAACAGTTGCTGCGCCTGCTCTTTTAGACGCTCCTCATTTTTGGCCGATAGTACAATAATTGCCGGGTGTTGAGGAGTGCTAGCAATTTGAGAGTGCTTTGAATTTTGCATAATTTTAATTCCCCCTCCTTTTAAGAATTGCTAATACCGTTTTCAATCATAAGCGACGAATAAACCCCACCTTGTAAACAAGGCAGGGTATCAATTATGATTTATTGGATACTTTGATACTGATTGTTCGAGATTTAAATAGAACCATATCAAAAGGAAGTATGCAGCATAAGCGTAGTACATGGAAAAGTTGTGAATTATTGAACACAAAACCGCTATCAACAGGAATATTCCTCTAAAATAATCTGTTTTAGAATTTTGGGCCGTTTTAGATACAACTCATGCTTCAAATAATGTTTGCCATTCACGCTCATATAACTTGAGTTTATTTCGATTTCATCTTCCAGGAAAAATGCCTTCTTTATTGATAGCCATAATTTCCAATTTTTATAATTTTTCTTTGTACTTAATTCGTCCGGGATAATTACTTTACCCTGCAAACCTAATTCCTTAATAAGTTCTCTCCTTGCAATTCCAATTAATGGAGTTAAATAGTTCATAAAAGCTGCCATATAACCATATTCGCAATAATCTTCGACCATGGTATGTTTGGTTGTAACATTTCCAATCCATTCACCTTCCGATTCAAGAAGATTGATAATAGATTGTGTATTTTCCACAATACTTTCTTCCGCTTCCGGTAAAATATCCGCCAACTCCTTTATTATTTGGGGAGTATCTGTGAATTCACCCAATACCCAATCATTCGGGTCATTATGCACGCATTCAGCACCCAAACAGGAACATGTTGCAATTACATCAAATGGATAAACAGATTTATAAATATCTATCTTTATCTGCAGCATACTTCTGTTATTAATAGTCCACGCCCGTGTCTCAAAAATTAACCTTCGCTCATCTAAAAAATTTAAATCTTTATTCAAGATAGTAAAATTTATTAATGGAATTTCATAAGTTACCTTTTTATCCTGTATTCTATTAAAAATATTCCAATAATAATGCCCCAGATGCCTTTGGTGCACATCACAACAATGCCGTACAATCGCACGAGGTAATAATGAATTGTCACAGAAATCCCAGGGAGTTAACTCAATAATTTCCGAATATGGCTTTACCCTATTAACTAATAGCGTTTCTTTCATATAAATAATTTCCCTTTCTTTTCGTACTGCACGCAATGCAATTGTCATTAATTGAAATTTTAAACTTTTTAAAACTCATTTGGGCGCCATCCCAAACTAATAATTTATTTGTAATATTCTCACCAATTTTAGTTAAATATTTTATAGTTTCCATGGCTTGTAAAGAGCCAATTACCGATGCTGTAGCACCTAGTATTGGAAAAGTTTCTTTCGCGGGAGCTTCTTCGAAAATACATTGCAAACAAGGCGTTTCCGGATAATGTATAAATGTCAATCTTCCATCATAGCCCCATACACTTCCATAAACAACAGGTATCCTTTTATTAAGAGCATATTCATTGACTATATACCGAGTATCAAAGTTGTCCAAGCAGTCCACTATTATGTCTACATTTTCTGCAATATCTTTAATATTGTCTGAAGTCAATTTTTCTGGTATAGCTGTAATTTTAACATTCTCATTATACGCTTCTAATGTCTGTTTTGCCGAAAGGGCTTTTTTCATACCAATTCGCTGTTTATTGTGCAGTAATTGCCTGTTTAAATTAGACATCTCTATAACGTCAAAATCACAGATTCGAATTTCCCCGACTCCGGCAACTGTCAAATTAATGGACACCGGAGAACCTAAACCACCGGCTCCTATAACAAGAACAGTCTTTGATTTCAGCAAAAGTTGTTTTTCTTTTCCCCAGCCGCTTAACATCATCTGCCGTTTGTACATTTCCAATTCATCATTTATTAAATTAAACATATTAGCCTCCTACCCCGACGTGCCCAATGAATGTCCCGTTGGACACACAAAAGTATATAACATACTTTCCTTATAGGGTTAATCTTTTTTAGCGCCTGCCATTGTTTTTCTCCGAAATACAGGCAATGTTCATCATACTGTCATACTATTGTATAAAAATTTTCTGTAATCATTAACCACCGGCAATAGTAGGGATAAAAGAAACCTCATCGCCATCCTTCAAAGGAGTGTCCTCGCCCGCTAAAGAACGAATATCATCATCATTTACATAAATATTAATAACTTTTTTTATTCCACCTGTGGAATCATAAATAATATCTTTGAACGATTGAAAACGGTGACAAATCCTTTCGTTAATCTCTTTAACTGTTTTACCCTCTAAAATCAGCTTATTATTATTCTCAGTAGCTTTTAAAAGCGGTGTGGAAAAATGAACAGTAATCGCCATTTCTATCTCTCCTCGTATAATTTTTTATCAACAGGCTTTTTACGCCTGATTTGAATTAAAAGTATTTGTTTTTCTTTCTTTCAGTGCCTTATCCATTAACAACGACACTTTCAGGCCGAAACTTCTTAATGAATGAACAGTAAGCCGGGGTTGATTCATTATGCCAATCCGGGTACCATATTTTCTAAGTGTTTTTTTATTTATTTTAAAACCAAGTCCCGGCGCTGTTGGTGTCTCTATAGTACTTTTCTTATGATAAAAAGGTTCTTCCAAAATCTGGTCGCGAGCTTCAACTGTCCAGCCTGGGGGAGCATAAGGATATTCAATTTCTTCCGTATCCGCATATCCGCTTGCAGCCATTATTTGAAGATTAATTGCAAAACTAATTCCATTTAACCAGGTATGGCCGCTGAATCTTAAATTATGTTTTTTCAGCAGTTGTATAACATTCCAAACCTGGGCAACTCCACCGCAAAAAACGGCGTCAGGTGTAAAAATGGAATAACATTTTCGTTCAATCATCATTTTAAGTTCGGGATACCCATAAGAATGTAATTCACCTCCGGCAACAGGAATTTTACTATATTTCGTTAGTTCACAAAGAGAATCATAATCATCCATTGCAAGAGGTTCTTCCAACGATTTAACCCCGGCTGCTGCACAAACATCTGAAAAACGTTTAGCTCTTTCTAAGTCCCATAACGGAGCGTTCGAAATCATTGCTACACGCCATCCCTGATTTGCATCAACATGTAGGTCAATCTTTCCGTCCATAGCTTTTGCTGTTCCTTGAACCTGTTCATTATCCATTTTTTCATCCATATGATGAATTTTTAATTTGATTGATGTAAATCCTTCGTTATACCGCTGCTCTACTTCCTTTATCCGTTGGGTTGAGTTTTTCAGTTCCCCAGTTGATGCATACAATTTTACAGTGCGCGGTTTGCCGCCTAATAATTCACATAAGGATTTTCCTTCTACCTTGCCTTTAATATCCCAAAAGGCAGGTTCAATCCAAAAATTACGCCAGCCTATATAAGATACTTCCCTGATTCTCTGTTGTATTGTCTCAATATCTGTTGCATCTTCACCAATCAAATATGGTCCAATTAAATTGGCAAGAGTTGCATGTTCCTTACCGATTACCGGTCCGGTACTCCACCCTTCAATCCCATCTTCAGTTAAAACTCTGATCAACGCAAACCGATTTTCATTTTGCGGAAAACCCGGTATCCAGGCAGGATAAAATATTGTTGGTAATGGAATCGATACATAATAAATTTCAATTTGCTTAATTTTACTCATAATAATTAATACCCGTCCCTATCATTTATTTTTCCATTGCACTTCTTATCAGCGAAGTATATACTTTTAGCGGCAACATTTTACGGATATAAACCATTTCTTTTGAATTCCCGGTAGGATAGCGTAATTTTGTATTATTATCCGTAGCTGCCTTATAAATAGTTTTGGCAACTCCATCCGGGCTAGAGCCTTTTTCTCCGTTTTTAAAAATATTTTTTACAACTTTTTGAGAATATAATTCATATTCTGTCAGTTTATCATCCTGCAACATAGTCATGGAGCTGCCTAAAAAATTGGTTTTAATGACACCAGGTTCAATAATTTTTACGCGAATATTAAACGGCCGCAATTCGAATTGCAATGATTCAGAAAAACCTTCAACTCCCCATTTAGTCGCATGATACAAAGTTTGCAACGGGATAGAAATGATTCCGGCAATAGAAGATAAATTGATAATAGTTCCGGATTTTTGTTTCCTGAAATGAGGGATCATTTCTTTGGTAACTTCAATTAGTCCAAATAAATTAGTATCAATTTGCCGTTTTATCTGTTCATGTGTTGCAGCTTCAAATGGCCCAAGGATATAATATCCGGCATTATTAACAAGAACATCAATGTTGCCAAAAGCTTTTATGCTCTCATTTACTGCAGTTTTAATACTATTTTGATCTGTTACATCACACTGTAATACTTTTACATTTTTTAATTTTATCAATTCTTCTTCTGCCTGGGGATTGCGCATGGTAGCAACAACATTCCATCCCTTTGCCTGAAACAATTTAGCCGTTTCCTTACCAATACCTGAAGAGGAACCTGTAATAAACATTGTCTTCAACTCAAAACCTCCCTTTAAAATTCTGTTTTTTCTTTCAAAATAGTACTCCTACATCCTAGTTTTTTTACTCGCCAGGAAACAATAAGCAATGGTTTTCACCTATATTCCCTTAGAATTTTTTATTGTCGAATTTTATAACTATCGAAATATAAGGATAAAAATTTTCCCATTATCCTTTACTCAGTTGATCGGCAAAAACTCATTCACTTCCGCCAAGGTGTCCCCCTTTACTTTGGCTGTCAGATATTTTCCTTTGCTTTCAGTGGTACTATAAATTAATTTAACAATTTGATAATTGTCAAATTAATAATAGTCAATTTTGCACTCTCTTGTCAAGATATTATTTCCAATCAACTAATCCAATGATCATTGTTGTTTGGAAAAAGTCTTAAAAGCTGCAAATATAAAGCTCACATCAGTTCTTTTATAAAGCAATAAGATCCCTAAAGTTATCAATTAAAAAATCCGGCTGTTCATTCACAATTTCATTATAATTACCATAACCATGCGTTACACATATTGTAGTAATACCGGCATTCTTCCCTGTTTGTATATCATAAATTGAATCTCCAATAAAAACAGTATGATCAGCCGATGCTCCTGCTTGCTCAATAGCATAAAACACCATCTGCGGATTCGGTTTCTTTTCTGCTATTAAATCCGGCCCGCATATTAATTTAAAGTAATCACAATATTTCATTTCAGTCAATATTTTCTTAACAAAGTAACTGTATTTATTCGAAATGACTGCCATTATTTTATTTTTAACTTTTAATTCATTTAATATTTCAATAACACCCGGATAAAAAGTGGAAAAACGGGCTGAATTCTCCTGATAATATTTACTGTAAATTTCCTCTGCTTCATTAAAATCAATATTTATACCGTCGGTAATAGCTTGATTGATTGTATATGCCTGACCTCTGCCAATTATACTTTCGGTTTCTTTTAATGTGAAGTCCCGCAAACCATATTTTTTTCGCATATAATTAACAGCGGCTTGTACATCAGGTGCAGTATTTATAAGAGTCCCGTCAAAGTCAAATAAAAACAAATCTTTTTTGTCAAATAAACTCATATATAACATTCCTTTTATATATTCATACAAGCGTATTTTAAATTTTCCAATTATTCAAGAAACTATATAGTACTATAATTTTTAATTAATGGAAAAAATTCTGTGCCCACTTTAGCGACGTTATTAGAGGAACGCAAAAAGTAAGCAAGATTGGTAAGTGACTCCCATGTTATATTGACACCATGGTCCGGTTCAATATGAATATCACCGCAATATTCATGATCTTGTTGAGATAATATATGTTTCATCATTGCTTTTGATTTTCCAATAAATCCATATGCGGCAGCCTGCTGTGCAGAACACATAAAAACAGGAAAATTACCACCGTATATCTCCCAGCCGCGTGGAATATAGTCGGGATTAAAATAACCATGCCAATGCCCCAGGGCAATACCATTAGTTTCTAACAAATTCGGATAAGCTGCAGCAGGATTTACATATTTTAGTATACTTGCAAATAAAGATGTTGCCACAGCATTTGATAAAATTACTTTTGTATCAAACGATGGACGAACATTACTTTTAACAGGATCTACACTTTCTTCAAATTGTAAGGTCATTTTACCGTTATTTAAACCCATTTTGACAATATCCTTATACTGCATATTGACTTTATCTGCGCCGGAAATGCTTGTAAGAGTGTGTATTTCCGGAACTTTTAAACATATTTCAGCATTATTTAACATTAGCTTAATATACAATTCATCATTATGAAATGTATAATCTTTATCTCCAAATGCAATTCCAATTTCCTTTTCAGCTTCAGGCAGCAGGTAAACGCTGGAAAGACATGTTGGTAATTGTCTGGAAATATATCCAAAGTGAACACTCGTTCGATTATCAAGCATTATCGTATATAGTTTACGATAGGCATCTTTTTTAAAGGGTACATCATTTGCCGTAAAACGATAACTCATTAATCCTGTATCCATAAATAGCTTACTGCCTTTTACCAAATCATCCAGATAGGGTTTAATTTGCGGGTCAGTACCCGAGAATCCTTCTTTACTTATTTTAAAATCGGACAGTGGCAGAGGATTTATAGGAGCATACAATTTGGAGATTAATGTTTTCAAAATATCATTATTAAAGCTGCCGGCATAATCAGTCTTATAAACATCATTAAGACCGGTTGATCCATATGGAATCCAATGATCCTTGTCCACTCCTACAACAAAATTGGAAAAATGCCAGGTGATTAGGGCCAGGCCATAATCTGCTTGTTCTTTAAAGCCTTTTTGTATAAAATTTTCGGCAATATATTTATTATCATCTATTACAGTAAGAATCAAATTATCTCGGTAAGAAGTTAAATATTCAATGGGCATATTATCAACGCTTTGTTCTCCTAATACAATTAAGTGTATGCCCTTTTTAATTGCTTTTTGATCTTTTTTGATAAGGGCTTCTTCAAAGGGAACAATAGTAACACCGTAATGTATAAATGCTTCTTTTAATTTTGCATAAAACCTACGCGTATGCTCGCAAACATTACCTTCATAAGGGAAAAATGTTACTTTAAGCCTTTTTCCCATTTCTTCATGATCAATAATTAAATTATCATCAAGCCCAACAATTTTACATATTGCCTCCAAACTTAATAAATTATTGTGTTTCATAGTTTCCTCCCTAAAATTTCTTTCCATAAAAAAATTCCTCCTTATTTTATTCTTTTCTTAATTTTTTTTATTAAAATAAATTTCAAATTCCTGGTGATAATCATTCGCTAATTTTATCGAAAGCGCTTCTAATGTTGAGTATTCCAGCAAAAGCAAAGGACTGATACTGATATTTAGTTTGTCCTGAAAATGAACAAGTAGTGAATTCAATGAAATCGAATCCAATCCCAGATCATTAAAATTTTCCATAATATCAATATCTTCCTTTAACTTTAATAATTCCCGAATCGTTCTCACGATATATACCTGTATTTTTTGAATTAAATCATTCGCCGCCGACTCAATCTTTGGTTGATTATTACTTTCTGCCGGTTCCATTTGATCCGCTTTGCTCTCAGTACCAAGTTTAATTGAAGCATTATTATCATGGCTAACTATTTTAATGTTTTCAGACTGTGGTTGTCTGTCATAGGTTTTTATATCCATCCAATGCCTGTCTTTTACAAACTCATATCCAGGCAAGGAGATTTTATTGTGAGGATGATTGCTATTCATTTTTTTCCAATCGATATTAAGGCCGTATACCCATAATTTTGCGATTTTGTTCAAATCATTCTCCTTTATTAAACTGTTAATAAACGCTTCACCCGGTTCACCGACCAACCACATGCTAATATCACTTTTTTTTCTTATATCGCCGCAAATATAAACATTTTCTATTATTGATTCTTTTTTCATTATCTGGGTAAGTTTGCTTGTTAAATCTGCAAAATTTTCAGCAATTATGGCAATACGCGAATTAAAACAATTACGGCCTACCTGAAGTGTATATGCGATATCAGCCAGACTCACATCATTTTGTTTCTGAATTGTTTCCTGTTTATCTGAAATATTAAAAATATTCTTTAATGCTGATTCGTGATACTGTATCAAATGAACTGCGATTTTTTCCAGATTTGCTTCATAAATAATATCATGCGGTTTTATTAATATCCCCCAATTTGCATTAATTTCATCAAATAATTTGTTAATCGCAAAGTTATCAATACCCTGCTCGAAAAGATTTTCCCAATTATTAATTGTATTATTTTGTAGATTTGTAATTCGTGAGAGTTCTTCATTCATATAACCCAGGATTTTTGATAATAATTCATCCTGTTGAACGTCCTTTGTGTCTGTTTGTTTATTTATGCGCCGAATAAACTCAAGCATTTTTTCCAGATATCTATATAATTGAATTTCATCCTTGGCTGAGAAAATGATAATTTCTTTCTCATTTTCCTGCAGTTCCTTTTCTTGCTTATCATATTCTTCCAAAACAATGTGCGCATAAGCGCCACCATAACCAAATCCACTTATTCCTGCCCGCCGGGGAATAACTTTACCGTTTTGATCCTTTGTTCTTTCCCATTTTTTTGTGTTTTTCACAATATAAAACGGACTGTCATCTATTTTGATGTAAGGGTTTATTTCATTAAAGTGAACGGTTCCCGGAAGAATACCATTGCGCATTGATAAAATTACTTTAATAATACTTGCTACAGAAGCAGCAGGTTCCAGGTGGCCAATGTTCGTTTTTACCGATCCCAAGCCACAATAGTTTTTGTTAACCTGATTCTTGCCATAATATGAATACAGCTTTTCAAATGCCTTCTTTAGACTGTTTATTTCAACGGGGTCGCCAAGACGGGTGCCTGTGCCATGCGCTTCAATGTAGGTTATAGTATCAGGACTTATTCCGGCCCGTTTGTATGCCTTTTCAATAAGTTCCGCCTGGAGGGCAACGTTAGGCGATGTAATGGAATTGGCTTTGCCGCCGTGATTCACAGCAATACCTTTAATAACCGCATAAATATTATCATTATCATTAATTGCCTTACTTAACGGTTTTAACAATATTGTTCCCACGCCTTCCCCCCGCACATAACCGTTGGCATCTTTATCGAACGTACGGCATGCTCCGTCCGGGGACAATACCCCAAGTTTGCTTAACAGCATATAAAAATAGGGGGTTAATAATGCACTAACCCCGCCGGCGATCGCCATATCACAATCACCATTTTTTATAGCTTTGATAGCTGCATCTACTGATGTCAAAGAACTGGAACAGGCAGTTGAGATAACTTCGCTCGGTCCATGGAAGTTATATACATAAGAAATCCTATTCGCAACAAGGGATAATCCGATACCGGTGGCTGAATACGGATTAGCGTTAGGCACTACTCCCTGAATCATATCAAGCCCTGTATAATCGACCCCCTCAACTCCTATAAATACACCGGTATTTGAATCAGCAACATCAGCCGGGCTATATCCTGCGTCTTCCAAAGTATGCCAAACAGTCTCCAGAAGCTTTCTTTGCTGCGGATCCATAAGTTCGGCTTCCTGTGGTGATATTCCCATAAAATCAGCATCAAAAGCATCTATATCTTCAATGAAACCACCCCATTTGGTATTTATGTCGTTACCTTCAAGGGAAGGTTTTTCATTATAATATTGCTCCCAGTCAAACCGCTTCTTGGGAATTTGTGATATACAATTCTTTTCATTTTTCAGTACATCCCAGTACTCATTAAGATTATTGGCGCCAGGAAAGATTCCGGCCGCACCGATGATGGCAATATCATCCTCATATTGCTCATGTTGATTGTTGGAAAAATCAACGAATTGCTTATTTTGCGGCTCATCCTTAACTTTAAATATTTCAACTCTTGGAGATTGTTCTGCCATGGTTTTAACCGGTAGACCTTTAACTTCTGCGGTGATGTTGTAGATATTCATTATTTTCTCAGTATAGTCTTCGGCCAGATGTTTGGAGATTGTATTAATTTTGTTATATTCAAAGAAGGTAGCCGGTGTAATTTCTATTCCGAATCTTTTATTAATTTTATTCCCCAATTCGGTTAATGTTACAGAATCAAATCCAAACTTGTTAATGTCCGAATCAGGATCGAGCTTTTCCCTTTTTACACCGGTAATTTCCATAACAATTGAACTAAGATCATGTTTTATTTTTTCATTAAACTTGTTCATCAGCGTTTCATCCATAAAACTTTCCTTATTTATACTGTGTTTATCAGGACTAGAATCTTGAATTTGCGGATTTTCAATCATTTCATTTATATTTAGTACTTTTTGAATTTTTTCACGATTACCTGCCATAACTAAAATATGGGCATTATCCTTATTAATCCAGTAATTAAAAGCTGCTAAACCTTGCTCAGTGGAAAGCATTTGCATACCGCTTATTTTTTCCATCATCTCAACTGATGCTTTATCAACAATCATTCCTCCCTCTTTCCATAACGGCCAACTAAAGGATACGGTTTTCCCTCGGCGCTTTTCCTGTTTAATTAATGCATTACGGTATAATGCAAAGGAATCAAGAAAACTGTTGCCGGTACTATAATCTGTTTGCCCTAAATTGCCCCAAACTGCTGTTGCTGAAGAAAAGAGTGCAAAAAAATCCAATGCTTCATCTTTAGTCGCAGCATCTAAATTAATAACACCTTGAATCTTAGGCGCCAATACCTGCTTAAAAGATTCCAAAGATTTATTTTTTAAATAGGAATCATTTATAATTCCAGCTGCATGAATAACTCCATTAATTTCTCCAAAGCGGTTTTTTATGTTCTTAAATCCATCAATAATGCTTTTGGGGTCTGAAATATCTGTCTGAATGTAAATAGCTTCACTACCCAAATCTTGTATCTCTTTTACCAGCTTCTCTTTTTCAGCATTATATTCAGAACGTCCCAAAAGGGCTAATTTAACATTACACTCTTTTGCAATCATGCGGGCAAAGATAAATCCAAGACCGCCGGTTCCACCTGATATTGTGTATACTCCTTTATCTCTTAAAAATGACCCGCCAGGACTGTTTGGCGAAATTTCTTTGGCTTTCTTTACATATCGTTCATTATCGTTGTACTTAATTTCCGATACAATGTCTGCATTCGTTAACTCCTGCACTGAATTCTTTATTATTTGCCCCAAATCGTTATATTTCTGATTTGTGCGCAGCAAAGTGAACTTCATATTGGGATGTTCCCACTTTAATGAATTCATAAAGCCATTTACAGCTGAATGCTGTGGTTGTATATTTTCTTTGGATTCATATTGTACATATAAAAGCCGAATCTCATCTTTTACTTCCAACGCAATTAATGCTTTTGATAACATGAAAAGTGAATAGATACCCAAATCCAATTCATCATCCAGATCATTTATATCGGCAAGATCTGTTTTATTATCGTTATAGCTCCATAAAAAGAGAATGTTATTTAATATAACATTCTTGGATATTAATGATTTGAAGAGTGTTGTATAATCAGCTTGTTTTCTATAGTTGATTTCATATTCATTATCTGCTATCTCAGTATAAACACTAGCTTCTTTTATGGTTACAACGTTAAGGTTATTGTCAAATAAACCGTTCAAATGCTGTGTATTTTTGCCGAAAACAATGATTGTATTATTTCCAGTATTTGTTGCGGGTAATGTTTCTTGTTGCCAATCAAAAGAAAAGTACATTGGATGTAAATTTAATTTATTATTTAAACCTATAACGTCAGAATCAATTTTGCGGTTATATATTTTCACGATTTGCGCGAGTATTATCCCGTCGCTGTTTAAAATATATATTTCTCCTTTTCGAATGTCATTTGAGGCTGTTTGATGTTTATAGGCATATACAAAGCATTCGCCGGGGAGACTTCCGTATATTTCCAATTCATCAATTGAGAATGGTAAATATAAATTATTTTGCAGTTCATCAGGATAAATCGCAATTTCAGTTCCAAGCGCCCCAGCCATTAAAGAAGGATGTAAAACAAATTGATTGTCATTTCTTAATGATTCCGGTAATACCAAATGGCTGAATGCTTCATTTTCCGTTACATATAATTCTGTCATGGATTGCATGGTTTTTCCCAGATTCAAACCAAGGGAATCCAGCTGATGATACAATTTCATCGGATCTTGGGACTGGTTAATCCTCTTTCGCAATTGTTCTATATTAATCGCTTTTTTATCCGGATTATTATCATTAATTAAAACAATTTGTCCCGTGGAATTAACAACCATCTGTTCTGAGTTGTTACTCATTATTTTAAATTCGATCCGGTTATCCAATGCTTTTTCTATTTTAACTTGTATATCCTTGTGTTCATTATCAACTTCAAAAGGCAATGCCCATGTGATATTAGCAATTTTAAATACCTTTGCGCCAAATTCAGTTTCCGCAACAACCCGTGCCATTTCCAGATAAACAACTGCAGGAAGAACAGGAATATTGCCGACAAGATGATCCCTAAGAAAAAAATCATCCCTAGAAAATTTTTTAATATAAACTCCTGGCAGTTCATTGTCTTTATAATCGATTAAAGGATTTAATACGGAAGAATTAGTTTCGGAAAATACGCCGGTGAAATTTACATCAACTTCACATACAATAAAATCTTTAATATCAACAATGCATTTTCCTGAAGTGTCATAGATTGTCACATCGTACTTTCGTATATTCTCCGAATTCGTTTGCAATTTCCTTGCCACCGAATAACATACTTCAGGTATTTTATCAAGAATGACAATCTGCCCGAGAGAATAAGGAAGAAAAGGTTTATTGATACCTCTATGGTTTTCTGTAGCAGCAATTATTTGCAGTGCACCGTCTAACAAGCCTGGGTGTAAAATAAAATCACCGACAGATAGGCTATCCGGCAACCGGAGCTTGGCTAAAATAAGGTCATTATCGTAGAATAACTCCGCCACAGTCTTAAATGTCTTTCCATAAACCAGTCCTAAGTTCCCATAATATGCATAAAATGTATCGGATGCCATTTTATTTTCCAAACTTCTCTTAATATCATCTATATCGGTTTGCTGCGGCTGATCCGGTTTAAAATCTTTTGAATAAATTATTTTTCCCTGTGAGTATTTTTTTACACCTGGACCAAAGTTTTTTCCATCCATAATCTCATAATGAATTTCATTATTTTGATTTTTTAAATGAATAAAAACTGTACGTTCCTGCATGCCAACCGCAAGGGGAGTAATCCATGATACATTCCGCAGACATACTACGGTATCTCCGGGATTAGCTAGTGTTCCTGCCGCGCGAGCCATTTCCAGATAAGCGACTCCCGGTAATACAAATTTATTATTAACAACGTGATCGTTCAGGAAAAAATACTTATTTAACAATTTTTTCGAAAAAATACATGAATTTATTGTTGATATATTTGAGTCAATCATTGAATGTAAATTCTTTTCTATTATATCTACATCCGAATTGAAAGCATGATTATCCTTACTAACCCAATAGCTTTCTTTATCAAAAGGATAAGTTGGTAATGATATACGGTATCTTAAATTATTCTCATGCAATTTTTTCCAGTCAATCTCCATGTGTTTGATCCAAAATAAGGCCAAAGATTTTAAATCTTCTTTGATTAAAGCTTTTTTAATATCCTCTGTAATATTTTTTTCCAATTTACCATCATCTTGCTCTTGCAAATTACTAATATAAATATTTCCTTCAGAAGTATTATCAGTATTATTCTTGATGAATAAATCTAAAGTATTGATTAGTTTTTGCTTTGAATCGGCAATAATCGCTAAACGGTCTCGCAAAGCTATACGGCCTATCTGCAGCGTATAGGCAATATCTCCCAAATCGTATTGGTTCCCGTCATTTTTTATAAAGGTTATCAGATTCCCGGCATATTCCTTTAAGCAATGCCGATTTTCAGCCGAAAGTATAATTAAATGATTTTTATTGTTATTGAGATTATCATATGGATCAGACAGGCTTTGTGAATGATCCTTTTCGTATTCTTCAATAATAATATGAGCATTGGAACCTCCAGCGCCAAATGAACTCACACCCGAACGCCGTGGATAGGTGATAATCTTATTATCAACTTTATTGACAATTTTCTCCCAGGGGGCTAATTCATGTTGTACATAAAAAGGAGTATTTGCAAAATCAATATTGGGATTTAATTCTCGGGCATGGATGGAAGGTACTAATGTTTTGTTTTTCATTTGAAGCAGTACTTTTGTTACCTGAGCAATGCCGGCTGCAGCCTCAAGATGACCAATATTTGATTTTGACGAACCTATGGCACAAAATTGCTTTTTATCGCTAGAAAAAGAAAACGCCTTCGTTAATCCCCGGATCTCTATCGGATCACCAAGGGAAGTTCCTGTCCCATGAGCTTCCACATAACTTATCGAAGCAGGATCAATATCGGCATCATCAAGTGCCATTTTTATCAAATCGGCCTGCGCATTAGGATTGGGCACTGTATATCCATTTGTTCTCCCGCCATGATTAACCGCCGTTCCTCTTATAACACCGTAAATTGTATCGCAATCCCTAACAGCATCATCAAAATTCTTTAAAAGGATTGCACCGACGCCTTCACCGGGTACATATCCATCGCCGTCTTTTCCAAAACTTCTACACCGTCCATCTGTTGACAGGAATTTATGTTGGGCTAAGTTAATATACTTATTTACGTGCAGAGATAAATTCACACCACCGGCAATAGCAGCCTTGCATATACCCAAGCGAAGATTTTGTACAGCCAGGTGGATTGCGGTTAAAGCCGATGAGCAGGCTGTATCTACTGCAATACTCGGACCATTGAGTCCCAATTGATAGGAAACACGATTTGATATATTGAATAAATGAATTTCAGGATGATATGTCTGTAAGGGATCATTTCCGTCTATTGCATATAATTGATAGTCAGGCCATGTTGCACCGATAAATACTCCAATATTATTTTCATATTTCTCTTTTAATTCCTGAAGAGTATATCCGGCGTCTTCAACAGTTTTCCAGGCAATTTCCAGGAAAAGACGTTCGTGCGGATCTAACAAATTAGCTTCACGGGGTGAAATGTTGAAAAACAACGGATCAAATTTATCTATATTGTTAATAAATCCTCCCCATTTGCTGTATGTCTTCCCTTGTTTTCCCGGTTGTTCATCATAATATTCTCTATAATCCCAGCGATCCGTAGGTATTTCTGTGATACAGTCCTTTCCTTCTTTAAGATTATTCCAGTATTGGTTAATATCATCGGCTAATGGATATCTACCGGCTAATCCAATGATAGCGACTGCTTTATTATTCGTGTTATCCGGTTTATGCGCCTGTGTTTCCATAGAAATAACAACATTTTGCTTATAGGATTTGCTTTGAAAAACTGGGGGGACTGTAATTGGAGAATAGGCATCCAGGATAGCAGATTTATAATCAGAAGTTGTTGGATTTGTTTTTTGTATTTCTCCCTGCTCTTTATATTTGCCGCTTATTGCTTTATTTCGTTCAAAATTTTCATTAATGGCTATTTCACTTTTCTTTGATTCATTAATATCACTAACATCACTGCCTGCATTTAATATGCTATTAACTTTGTCAGGAAATTCCTTTAAGAAAAACTCTGCTAAACTTAATACATTTGTGTACTCAAAGAATAATGTCTTGGAAACTTTGCCGAAAATCTTTTCAATTTGGGATGTCAAATTCATTATCATCAGAGAATCAATACCAAATTTTTCAAATTCCATATCAGGCTTAATTCGTTTAAGGGGTAATTTGGTTTCCTTGGCAATAACCTCAATCAGAAACTTAACGATGCCCTGATTTGAACTGGCTATTGTCCCGGCTGTATTATTCTCAATCGTATTTTTCTGTTCTTCTGTTTTTAAATCGCTGTCCTTTCCATATTTAAAGGTACTGATATAATGATCCAGGTCGCCATCATAAACAATAACATTGTTACCCGGTAATGATAATATTTTTATTAAAGCCTCAATTCCCCCGGAATTGGTTAAAGGCATAAGCTTTTTGGTATGTTGCAAGTACATAATATATTCTTCAGTAAGCTTCATCCCACCGTTATACCATAATGACCAATTTATTGAAACCGAATGTCCTTTGCGTTTACCTTCCGCCACCATTCTTGCTCTGTCTGCAACAAATTCATCCATAAATGTATTAGCGGCAGCATAATCACTTTGTCCTTCATTACCTAATACAGATGTAATTGAAGAGAACAGGACGAAGAAATCGAGATCATCCTTCCGCGTTATTTCGTCTAATATGAGTGTACCATGAATTTTGGGTGTCAAGACCTTATTAAATGAATCCAGGGTCTTTTTGACAATATAATTGTCATCGATAATGCCGGCAGAGTGCAGCACGCCACTGATCTTACCGTACCTTTTCCTAAAGTCATTCAATTTGGAATCAAAAGCGTCCCTGTCGGCAGCATCAACTTGAATGTATTCTGCTTTTCCGCCTAACTCGCTAAGATTCTGGATTTCCTTCTTCTTGTCTTCTGTTAATGGGGAACGTCCGGTTAGGGCAAGTACCGCATGATATGTTTCGGCAAGATATCTTGCAAATATTAATCCCAAACCGCCTGTCCCGCCGGTAATCAGGTATACTCCCGATTCTTTAAAAAGATTCTTAACCGTTTCCGGTTTTTTTACCGGGAATATTTTTTTTATTTCCCGTCTTGAATTTATATACTGAACGTCATTTTCATCCGTAGAATTGAATTCCTGCATTATTATAGAAACTAACTCATTCTGATCTTTTATTTTTTCATCAAGCCGGACAAGACGGTAATCATAGTTAGGATTTTCCTGGATTAAAGTCTTCATGAACCCGCTTGAAATACTGCTTAACGAAGATCCATATCCGTTTTTGGTATAGTGCAAATATAAAAGTTTTACTTTCTTTATATATTTTAATTCCATCAATGCTTTGGTGATATGAAATAAGGAGCGTACACCCTTATCCAGATATTCCTCAACGCATTCATTCATAATATTTATATCATTATCCTGCTTGCTCCATTGGTGCAGAATATATAAAGTTGATTCCGGTTTATCCTTTACTAATTCGCTTAGTAATTTTTGATAATCGGAAAAAACGGTTAGATTTATTTCATAATTATTATGATCAATTTGATTAAATTGTTTACCGCATCGAACAAAGACAATTTGATTGGCTATTGATTTGTATAATCCAGGATCATGGGTTGTATCTGAAAAACAAAGCAGAAAATCGACAGTTTTTATAGATGGAATTCCGGACGAAACCGGATACCAGCGAGTAGAATACAACATTTTTTCCGGTGAATTATTGGCCGGTTTTCTTATTGCGACTATTCCCTTACCTTCTGCCTGTAGATTTACCTCTTTAAAACGCATTCCATGAATTTTTATTAAAGCGAGGCCATTTGAATCATATAAACTGATGTTCATGGTATTGTTATCATCAGTTCGTATAATATGCACATAACATTTATTAGGTAATGACCTAAAAATGTCCAGTTGTCCAATATAGAATAATACACCGGTTTTTACAATTTCATCATCATTACGGTTTAGCCATGCAGCGACAGTCTGCATAGCACCATCGATAAGCGCCGGATGCAGAATAAAATCAGTCATGGGGCTATCTTGTTCTTCTTTTAAAGATAAAAAAGAAAGGGCTTCCGTATCATTAACATACATTTCTTTTATAGATTGAAATGATCCCTGCCAATTGGCGCCTATCTTTTGGGAACCTGCATAAAAATTCTGTGGATCAATTTGTTTTTCCATACGAGACCGGATATGTTGAATATTTACATTTTCCGGTTCCAGGGAATTCAATTGTTCCACAATACCTTTTGAATGAACTATAATACTATCTTCCATACCATTACCATTACCATTGCTGTATATATCAAATGCAACTCCAGCAGTATCCGGTTTTAAACTTATATACACCGTAGAACCTTGATCTGAGCATTCAACAGGATATCCGAAAACTATATCCTTTAATCTTTTGGTGAAGAAATCACCATCACAAAGCAAATCGTAGGCTGCACGTGCCATTTCCAAATGAACAGCTCCTGGAGCGATATATTTGCCGCCGAAATTGTGTTCCTTAATAAAAAATTCGCTTCTATTAAAACTTTTTTTAAATATATAGGAGCTAAACTTAGAGATATTTTCATCTATGAGAGAATGCAAGACACTTTTGGGGATGAGCATCCGGTCTATATTCTCTCTTTGTTTTTTAACAGAATCATTGATAAGCCAATATCGCTCCCTGGCAAAAGTATACGTTGATAATGGAACGCGACTTGGCTTATTATTTTTATAAAGCAGGTTCCAATCAAAATTAACACCGGTTACCCATAACTGGGCCAGTTTATCAACTTCATTATTTTTTAGGAGTAATTGCAGAAAGCAATCTCCGCTTTCTCCTTCCAGAGTAATTCTCGCTTCCTTGTTCTGCGAAAAAACAGAGCCTGTATATATTCCATCAAATATACCATTATTTTGATAAAATGCCTCTACAGATTTCAAAAGTTGTTCAATATCTGTTACAACAAACGCTGCCCGCTCATCAAACTGTTCCCGCCCGATTTGTAATGTATAAGCTATGTTTAATAAAGTTAAATAGGACAGATTATTGGCTAATTCCCATTTTAAATATTGATGTAAATTTTTAGCATACAGTCTAAGCAATTCCGGCTCTTTAGCTGATAATGGGACAATAACAGTTCCTTTTGTTTGTTCTTTAGTCAACTTTGCAGTAATCATTTCCACACCTCACTTAAAATAAAATAAGTAATTTTACACTATTCGTTTTTTATATACTCCTCCAGAACAACATGGGCATTGGCACCGCCAAATCCAAAAGAGCTAACCCCTGCTCGGCGCGGTATTTCATTATTCTGTTCATCCGTTAAACGCTCCCAGCCCTTTGTTTTATCTACGATATAAAACGGAGTGTCCGTCAAATCTATATACGGATTTATATTTTCAAAATGCAGGATACCGGGAATCTTGCCATATTTCATGGACAGGATCACCTTAAGTAACCCGGCTATCCCGGCTGCCGATTCCAGATGACCTATATTCGTTTTAACCGCACTTATACCGCAACACTTCTTACTTATAGGTTTTGAACCGGTTTTTTGGTGCAATTCTCCAAAAGCCTGCTTTAATGCATTTATTTCTATTGGATCCCCAAGCGAAGTCCCTGTTCCATGTGCTTCAAGATAGGTCACCGTATCTATTGGAATATCGGCTTCATCATATGCACGTACCAGCAATTCCGCCTGCGCATTGGGATTCGGTGCTGTCATTGAATTGGCGTGCCCCCCGTGATTTATGGCACAGGCTTTTATTACTGCATAAATATGATCACCGTCTTCCTCAGCCTGGCGCAGCGGTTTTAATAGCACAGCACCGACTCCTTCACCGCGTACATATCCATTAGCCCGTTTATCAAAAGTCTTGCAGCGTCCATCATTACTTAACATCCCTGCCTTGCTAAAGGCCACAAATAGCGTGGGACTTGTCAGTACATTTACGCCGCCTGCAATTGCCATTTTACAGTCACCATTTTGAATGGAGCGAATAGCATGGTAAACAGCGACCAAAGCGCTGGAACACGCTGTGTCTATTGGTTCACTCGGCCCCGATAAATTCATCATATAGGATATTCTGTTGGGTAATATTGAATTTGCCCTACCCGTTGCTGTCTGGGCTTTGATTTCCACATTCTGCCGGAGAAGTTGCTCATAATAATCATTTGTTGACACACCAACAAACAGGCCGGTATTCGTTCCCGAAAATTCCGAAGGCCGATATCCTGCATCTTCAATTGTTTTCCATACTGTTTCGAGAAATATACGTTGCTGTGGATCCATTAATTCCGCTTCCAACGGCGATATCCCAAAGAATAGTGAATCAAATTTATCCACATCCGGCATGAATCCCCCCCACTTCACATAGGTCCTGTTAATCTCTTTTTCAGGGTCACCATACCATTCCCGCCAATCCCAACGTTCAGGCGGTATCTCGGTTATACAATCATTTCCCTTTTCGAGGTTTTTCCAGAATTCATGTAAATCTCTGGATTGCGGCATTACTCCGCTTATACCAATAACAGCGATATCTTCACTGCGATTCCTGACAGAAAAATCCCGGTTTATACTCCTTGTCTTCTTTATTTTATTATCGTTCTTCTGCTTTGCCGTTAATTCCCCATGCGCCGTAGCCGCAATTTCCTTTTGACTGCCAATCCCCCAATAATTGATAAAGTTACTTTTGTACTCCTTGCACAAATGACTGGCAAGGGCATTCAAGGTCGGATATGCATAAAATATCGTGGGAGTTATATCAATACCGTATATTTCATTTAACTTGTTGCTGAAATCTGTTAATAAGATTGAATCAAAACCATATTCACTCATCTCTCCGGCGGGATCAATCTCATTCTCTTCAATATGCAATAATTGCGAAGCAATCTCGCTTATACCCTTTTTCAGACCCGTTCTTATTTGGTCATCATATTTTTTATTATTATCATTATCTTCGTTAACAGTTGTAGCTGCCTTCCCGGTTTCCTGAATTCCTTTGCCGGTGACATCATTGAGTATATTAAAGGCATTCTGTAATTTCTTTTTATTTCCGGTAAATATTATTATTTGATTCCTTTTGCCTGATATCGCCAACTTAAACCCTTCTAACCCGGCTTCTGTTGTCAACAGACTTATTCCCTTGGTTCGATATAACGACTTCTCAACTTCTTTTGATACATTCATGCCACCGGACTTCCACAACGGCCAGTTTATAGAAATTGTCCTGCCGTGACCTATTCCGTCTGTGCATAATTTATCCCGGTATACTGCGTACCAGTCCATATAACCATTTCCCAAACTATAGGCGGTCTGCCCGGCATTTCCTATAACTGAGGCTATTGAAGAAAATAAAATAAAGAAATCCAGCTTGTCGCCCCGTGTCGCTTCATCAAGATATACTGTCCCCTTTATTTTGGGTGCAATCACCGCTGCAAAATCCTTTTCCTCCTGATTCTTCACCAGGGAATCCCGCAGCAAACCTGCACAATGTACGATCCCCTTTATCTCTCCTAATTGATTATGAATTTCTTTTATTGCACGTTCAACATCTTCCTTAACTCCGACATTCCCTTCCACATAGATCACTTCGGCACAGCTTTTTCTCAATTCTGCTATCCGCTGCCTCTTTTCTTCATCTAACGGTCGTAAATCCAACAAGGCTATCTTTACTTTCGCCTGGAGGCCTATATATTCTGCAAAACGTAATCCCAGCTTGCCGCTTCCCCCGGTGATTACATATACGCCTCCATCACATATACTCAATCCTGATAATGCTTCCTCTTTTATGTTTACCTCTGTTAACCGGTGCACATACCTGATGTTTTCTTGGTATTGAATATCCGTATCTTGCTCACGATTAAATTCGCTAAAAATTATTTTCAACAATCCGGCAACCTCAAGCTCGCTACCGGGTACTCCTACACTCTTAAAACACAGATTCCTGTCTTCTTCTTTCAAACTCCTGATAAAAGCGCCAACAGCCGCATCTGCACCTGTAGATTTATCCTCTGCTGTTTTATATACATAGATCAGCTTGATTCTTTCTTCGTTTTTCATATTCGTCAGGGTTTTACTTATTCTATGCAGCGGATACACTCCCGCAGATAATCTTCCCGCTAAATCACCTTCATGCCGATACGCCCATAAATATATTATTCCCATAGGCAGCTTCCCAAGGGCTTTTAGCCTCTCGAACAACTTTTCATAATCTTGCGCATTGTCAGGCTGTATCTCATAAACTCCTGCTGCCAGTTCTTTATAGGATGCCCCTGCCTTCACAATATGTACGCTGCTATCAGGCAATCCATTATTTTTCTGAATATTCCTTACCTCCGGCAGCAATTGATCATCCGTATCAAATATCAGAATATTTTTAATATATCCCCCGCTATCCTCCCCAGTCTGTTCTACCCAGGCGTGTTCACAATACAGCAAATTTTCCATAGACACTGCTTTTGAATCCGCCGCTATTTTCATGATCGTACGGATTTTAAAATTATTCAAATTAGCAACGATATATCCCTCTTCATCGAATATTCGAATTTGAAACCGATAGCCATCCGCCTCCTTTGCAAGCAAACGTGCATTAACATAACAGTTCATCGGGATCTGATCTATAATCTCCAACGCGCCAAGCGTATGAGGCACATACGTTCCATTCACGCCTCCCATGCCTATGCTTCCCAACACTGACTGAAACGCCCCATCCAATAAAGATGGGGGTAATAACATTTTTTCCGATTCTGTTCTTGCTGTGTCCGGCAATACGAGTTTACCCAGTGATTCCCCTTCTCCAATGTACAATTCACGGATGGTACGGAAGGCATCCCCGTATTCCAGCCCCATTGCCCTGAATTCTGCATAACAGCTTTCCCCATTTATGCGTTCCGTACAACGCTCTTTAATAGAATTGATTTCTATCTTTCCTGTTTTTTTACCGGCTTCATTTTCTTCAATATAATTCAGCGTGCCCTGCGCATATATTATTTCATCATCTTCTGGATCTGCACTCCAGACATCAAATCCAACACCATCTTTTTCAGGATACAAACTTATATAAACCTTTCGGGGTTCCTCATCTATATACAAGGGTTTATTCCATATAATATTGCTTATGCGACTTACCTTGCATTCACCCGCCAACTGGCCTGCGGCACGTACCATCTCCATATACGCCGCACCAGGCAGCACTTTTTTCCCATTCACCACATGATCTTTAAGGAAAAATTCTTTGCCGTCAAATTCCGTGCAGAACTTTTGCTCTTTTAAAGTTGATGCATTATGGCCTAACAACGGATGATCTATACTGCTCAATCCTATCCTCCCCTTTGTTATGCCAGTGGGTATCCAGTAGCGTTTGCCTGTAAAGGGATATGTCGGCAGCGATATCCGTCTTATCTTCTCTGTTCCATGCAGTTTCTTCCAGTCAATATTCCCACCATGAACCCATAATTGAGCGATCTTTTCATATTCTTGCTTCTTAATCAATGACATGAAATAATCGTCTCCTGTTTCTCCCTTTATAAACAAATCAACTATTTTGTTATTTTTTACATTCTCATGGTAAACAGCGCTACTATCTCCTTTACAAAAAGCTGCCAGTGAACCTTTTAAATCTTCCAGGCTACCAGCGATTATCGCCAAGCGCTCGTTCATTTCATTCCTGCCTACCTGAAGCGTATAGGCAACCTCTTTCAGGGATATTTGCGGCGCTTCTGTCGTTTCCTCATCATCTTCTGCTGTTATTTCTTTCTTAATAAATGCAGCCATATCATTTACCGTCTTCACTATGGAAAATAGACCAATTGTTAATTTCAGATTATATTTATCGTTTATTTTATAAATCAGATCATCATATTCTTTTGCTGTAAAGCCAAGATCAATAAATAACTCTTCCTTATCTATCTTTTCAAATTTAATATTAATTATGTCTGCTACAAATCTGGCTATCGTAGCTGCTATTTCATTGTTCTTTGTATGTTCTTTAATAATTTCTATATTTGCTTTATTCAGATAATTTAACAGATTTTTTGCGTATTGTTTCAATTGATCTTCTGTTTTTGCTGACAGCGGGATAATCTGCGGTGTTGAGTGCTCTGCTGTTTCTCTAGCCTCACTCTCTTTATACTCCTCCAGAATAACATGGGCATTGGCGCCGCCAAATCCAAAAGAACTGACCCCTGCCCGGCGCGGTATTTCATTATTCTGTTCATCTGTTAGACGATCCCAGTCCCTTGTTTTATCTACGATATAAAACGAAGTGTCTGTCAAATCTATATACGGATTTATATTTTCAAAATGCAGGATACCGGGGATCTTGCCATGTTTCATGGACAGAATCACCTTAAGTAATCCGGCCATCCCGGCTGCTGATTCCAGATGACCTATATTCGTTTTTATAGATCCAATACCACAATGTCTTTTCTCAATAGTCAATACACTTTTATTCCTGGATAATGATGCATATGCTTTTTTTAGGCCTTCGATTTCAATGGGATCACCAAGGGAGGTACCGGTTCCATGCGCTTCAATATATGAAATAGTAGTTATATCTAAATCCGCATCTTTAAGCGCATCAATTATCAAATTAGCTTGGGCATTCGGATTTGGCGCTGTCATTGAATTGGCATGTCCCCCATGATTTATCGCACAGCCCTTTATCACTGCATAAATCTGATTACCGTCTTCTTGGGCTTGCTGCAGCGGTTTCAGAAACACTGCGCCCACGCCTTCTCCGCGCACATAGCCATTAGCCCGTTTATCAAAAGTCTTACAGCGTCCATCTTCGCTTAACATGCCAGCTTTGCTAAATGAAATAAATAATTTAGGTGATAACAATGCGTTGACGCCACCTACAATAGCGGCTTTACATTTGCCTGTTCTAATTGCATTTATTGCCTCATATAAAGCAACAAGAGCACTGGAACATGCAGTATCAATAGCCATACTTGGTCCATGAAAATCGAACATATATGAAATTCTATTGGCAACAATGGAGTGTATAGTTCCAATTGATGTAAACGCCTCAACCGGAGTACTCGCTTTAATCATCAATTCAGAATAATCATTGGTCGATATACCAATAAATAATCCTGTATTTGTACCGGATATATCAGATGTTTTATATCCGGCATCTTCAATTGTTCTCCAAATGGTTTCAATAAGAATTCTTTGCTGCGGATCCATCATTTCTGCTTCCCGCGGTGATATCCCAAAGAAAGCAGCATCAAACTTATCAATATCTTTTATAAATCCTCCCCATCGTATTTCCTTATTACATTGCTTCTGGACATCTCTCCAATCCCACCTGTCTTCAGGTATTTCTGAAATTACATCCTTCTGATTTTTAATAATATCCCAAAACTGATCAAGATCATTACTGCCAGGGAATATGCCGCTTACGCCTACGATAGCAATATCATGGATAACATTGGGCACGGGTACTTCCAGTTGATTGGCAAATACATTCTTTTGATGATCCGGTTCTTTTTTATATTCTTTATATTCTTTTACATTATTTTTACTTATAGGCGTGATCGCAATTTTATTTAAGGATTCATCAATTTTAAAATGTTTTCCTAACCTGTCAGAAAATTCATTAGCAAGGTATGTTGATAAAGACTGGATATTCTGATATTCAAATAATACGGTTGGGTATAATGCAATACTAAGGTCTTTTTCCATAAACTCTGTCATTTGAATTAATTGAGTCGAGGCTAAACCCATATCAAGAAAATTAGTTGACGTTTCAATCTCCGATTCAATAATAGAGAGAATTTCCCCAATTTTTTTGATTAAATAGGTCTGAACAATATCAAAAAGTTTGGACTTTCCATCAGAAAGAAAATCTGTTTTTATATATCCCACAACAGTATTCGAATTTTCCTCTGTTTTCTGATCAATAATATAATCCAAATTGAAATATTTATGAAAGTGCTCCATGGCTTGTTCCGTATTTATTTTTCCAGTTTCAATTTGGTCAATAAGCATTTCTAATTCTTTCATAAAAAACTCCTTGTATATATTAAACTTTTTATTGAATATTGTTTCTCATTATTTCTCTTTAAGGGCAGTAAATACAACTTGTAAAAAAACATAATTTTAAAATGTGTCAAATTAGTTTTATATTTTAATTGTTTTTAGTTTCTCCCAAAATAACTCGGCGGCTGAATTCATTATTTTCTCACCAATCTTTGCTACATTACGGTTTTTCCAGCTTTCTAATTGTGTTCCTTTAACCCACTGGTTAAAAGAACCAAGGGCAGGACCGCAATGAATTTGAAAATTAACCTTTTCTTTTATATCTCCATTTAATGCCGCTCTTGTGCTATATCCAAAATACCATTTAAATATCATTGCCATCTTGCATTTGGGATTTTTTTCTGCTTTTTCAATTTCCCAGGGATCAACTTCGTTCCAATAACGTTTACAATCTTCATAGATCTCTTGCAAAGTTCTCCCAAAATATTTTTCTTCTAATTGCTTGATGGTTTTTGCATCAATTTCTTCCAGAGAGTTATATTGTCTATACAATTCATATAACCGATTAGCACGAGCAGGAAAAAGAATACCTTTTTTAGCTACCTGTACTTTTGCTCCCATCTCAAACATATCCCCAGCTGGAGCATACTCCGTATTATGTACATCTATATCCTGTAGAATCGTCTTGACCTCGTCCGATGTTCCAGCTTCGATAGTACATTGATTTATTGAACCTGTAAGAATAAAATCTGCTCCCATCATAAATGCTGCGGCCGCTGCCTGAGGAGTACCTATTCCGCCTGCCAAACCAATATGAATTTTTTCCTTATATTCATATTCTTTTACAATGTCATCCCTCACTTTTTGAATTGCAGGCAGTAAAGCGAATGCAACCGCTCCATCTGTATGCCCTCCGGAATCGGCTTCCGCACATATATCATCCGCAATCGGATATTTTTTGGCAAGGTCTGCCTCTTGCTGAGTGATTTGCTTCTCATTAATTAACTTTTGTATTATTTTTTCAGGAACCGGGCGCAGACAAGCCTCTGCAATTTCAGGCCGGGAAATCTTGGCAATCAATTTAATTTTTGATACTACAGAATCCCCCTTTTTCTCGAGGGTTTTAATCCTGAGCCTCGCCAGTGCCGGAGTAATATTCATAAAAGCGGCTATTTCGATGTTAGGAATTTGATACTTTAAATATAGATCAACCAATTTCTCTTCCATACTTGGATTATCCGGGTTATGCAGGAAATTCATTCCATACGAAGTTATACCATTAACATTTGCTTGAATGTTTTCTATGGATTTTTCAACCTCATTTAAAGAAAGACCACCAGTACCGAAAAAGCTTAACATACCATTTTTGGCAGCTTCAATTACCAGCGGGGCGGAAGCAACACCTTTATACATAGCACCGGTTACATATGCAAATTTCAAATTATATCTTTTTTTAAATTCATCACTGCCAAGGAAAGATTGAACATTATTCTCTGCAGAATTTCCATCTGCGTTTGTTGCTATTTCAGCTTTTTTTTCTTCTTCAATATATAGTGGCTCAGCTTCTGATATAATTTTCTCAACTAATTTAGTTAATACGTTACCGGGTCCCACCTCTTCAGATTCAAAATTTTCTTTTCCCATAAGGTACCTGATTGTTTCCGTCCATTTTACCGAATGTGTTATTTGTTCGGTTAATAAATTTTTGATTTCAGTTTTTTCATATGGTCTGGCTGTAACATTGCTGATAACAGGGATCATTGGTTCAGAGAACTTAAAATCATTAATAAATCCTGCAAATTCATCCCGAGCATCTGTCATCATCCGGGAATGGAAAGCACCGCTAACCTTTAATGGTATATACATTTGCGCTCCTGATGCTTCAAAAATGGTTTTAGCATTTTCAATGGCTTTTTTTGCGCCGGAAATAACAATTTGATATGGCGAATTCAAGTTGGCTATATCAATATTATTTTCCAGTTGATTTTGCTTAATTATTTCATTTACTTTTTCGGCGTCAATACCAATTACGGCAGCCATTCCGCCCTCCTTTGCCTTTGACATAATCTCCCCTCTTTTTTTAACCAATTTAAGTCCTGTTTCAAAATCAAAAACTTCAGATGCAAAAAGCGCACAGTATTCCCCAAGACTATGGCCAGCCAGGAAATCCGGTTTCAAATTATTTTCATGAATCTTATTTAAATACATTAAACAATTTACCGTGTATAATGCCGGTTGAGTATACTGGGTCTGTCCTAATAAATTTTTCGAATCATGCACACATAGTTCTTCAATAGAATAACCAAGAATTTGATCAGCAGTTTTTACTAAGTCTTCATATTTCTTGAATAAATCCTTACCCATTCCTTTTACTTGAGAACCTTGACCTGGAAATAAATAACTAAGCATATATTTCCTCCTCATTTTTTTTTAACTGAGTGCATATTCTTTCCATTTTGACAATATTTCTTTTGCCTTTATTGCTGATATTTGTTTATTTTGAACACCCTTGAAAATTTTAAAAGGCAAAATTTCATGTTCACTACACACAATATCTCCTAACATAAAGTGTTTTCGGTTAAATCTTGTTAATGGTTTTGGGTTCCTATACGGTGTATATCCATACTTTTCATTCACGAATTCATCTACAATCATATGACAATTGGTACCCCCGAATCCAAATGAAGAAATAGCGGCTCTTCTTAAACTATTTCGTGGTGTCCAATAATTTAATTTTTTTATTGGATAAAAGGGGGAATTCTCAAAATCATACCGGGGGTGAACCTCTTCACAATTTATTGTTGGCGGAAGTTGTTGGTTTTTTAATGCCAATAATACTTTTATAAAACTTACTATCCCGGCAGCGGATAACAAATGCCCAACATTCGATTTAACAGATCCGATAGCACAGTATTGTTTTTCTGCCGTATATTCCCGGAATGCCTGAGATGCTGCTTTTACTTCAATCGGGTCACCAAGCTGTGTGCCAGTCCCATGCGCTTCATATAAAGTGATTGACGAGGCGTCTATATTTCCCAATTCTAAGGCTTCACAAATTACTTCCTTTTGTGCAAATACATTAGGGGTTGTCAAACCCATAGTCTGCCCATCATTATTAATAGCGGATGCCTTAATAACACCGCAAATCATATCGCCATCGCGCAAAGCATCATCTAACCGTTTTAGCAACACACTTCCTAACCCTTCCCCAAGCACAAAACCGTCCGCATTTTTATCAAAGACTTTACATTTTCCTTCTGCCGAAAGAACACCGGCATCACTAAAACCCAAAAACCACTCTTCATCAAGCAATAATTCAATACCACCGGCAATCGACATATTACATTCTCCGGAAATTAATGCCCGACATGCTTTGTGGATGGCTAAAAGGGAGGAAGAACATGCTGAATAGACGGTCTCAGCAGATCCCCGGAGATTATAATATTGCATTACACGTCCCGGAATCAGATTACTAATAACATTAACGATACCCTGTGGACCATGATATTTTGATCTTCCTGCTATTTTCCGGCCATAGTTGCTCTCATGAGCCCCGACAAACACACTAGTTTTTGAATTATTAAGTTCTTCTTTGCTATACCCGCAGCGATCAAGGAGTTCCTGTACCAATTCCAGAAATAAACGCTGTTGGGGATCAATATTAATAGCCTCTTCTTCATTTATTTTGAAATATTGTGCATCGAAACATCCAATATCTTCAATAAATCCACCCCATTTGGAATATGTCTTTCCTTGTTCTCCCTTATTCCTGGAATAATATTTATTTATATCAAATCTATCAAAAAGGACTTCATCAATTAAACACTTTTGATTTTGTAAATTATCCCAGAATTGTTCAACATTCGGAGATTGTGGGAATCGTCCCGCCATCCCAATTACAGCAATATCCATTTTGTTATTAATTGGGGAATTAGTGGGGCTGATAAACAATGGCCCAATATCTTTATTAGAAGTTGTAGATTCAAATTCTGCGGGACTCTCATGTCCCAAAAAATTTTCTATATAGGCGGATAATTTCTTTAATGAGGGGTTTTCCATTACTGTTGCATGATGGAATGTATCCCCAAATTTTGCTGAGATTTTATCGACAAATTCCATAATTCCAATGGAATCCATTCCATATTCAGCGAATTCCGCATCTTCATTTAATTCCGATTTATCAATTTCAAGTATCTCGGTAAGAGTTGTTGCTAAAAAATCCTTTACATTGCTGATTCCGGTTCTTATTTCATTAACTTCGTTCCGCACTGTTGCTTTTGTTGCTTTTAAAGAAGAATTAATTCCCAATGCTTTACGAATATCCTCATAATCATTGCCAAGCACAAGTGATTGTATATTTCCCTGATTAATAAGCTTCCAAAAACCATCAATTGCATCACTTGCTTCTATACCGGTAATCCCAATCCTCCCCAGTTGTTTAACAGCATTTTGATCACGCCCCATACCGCCATCTGTCCATAATGTCCAATTTATACAAATGGTTCTGCCATTAAAATTTCCGTTTGCCCGATAATGCGCGAAGGCATCAATAAATGAATTTGCCGCTGCATAGTCGGACTGTCCGATATTTCCGGTAATTGCGATAATTGAGGAAAAAACCATAAAGAAGTCCAGAGGTTCACTCTCTGTAAGAAAATGTAAATTTGTTGTCCCCAATATTTTGGGAGCCGTAACTCTAAAAAATGAATCTATAGTCTTATTCCATATAAGACTATCTTCGAGTATACCGCTCATTTGAATAACACCCTTTATTTCCTTATATCTTTTCTTTATCTCTTTAATTGCTATTGATAATTCGGAGAAATTCGAAATATCAACCGAATAGTATTCAACATTCGTACCGCTTGTATTTAATTCTTTAATCCATTTCTTTCGTTCTTCGTTATTATCGCTTTTCCCGATGATAATAAGATTGCTTTTACAATGTTTAATAATATCTTCCGTTATTTTTTTCCCAATTCCACCGGCTCCACCTGCCAACAGATATACACCCTTTGAGTCAAATACTTTTGCTTTATTTGAAAAATCCGGTAAGGTATATTCTTTCATACATTGTATAAATCTTTTATTTTCACGATAAGCGATTATTTCTTCATTATCAGTGGTTATGCACTCTAAAACCGGATTAACCTGATCACTTATACCATTACTGTTATCCCAATCCATAACTTTAACCCGGATATTTTTAAATTCCCGCGCAACAGTTTTGGCTAATCCTACGATGGCGCCGTTAGCAAATCCTATAACAGAATCATTTTCTGAAACTCGCATGCAATTTTCAGTTACGATTAAAAAAGACAAGGAATTATTTTTCTTAGTCCGAATAAATGCTTGGACGGTTAAGAATAAACCTTGAAGATTTAGATTAGTTATTGCCGTATTATCAATAAAATTTGTACTATTTGTACTTTCATTGCATTTTTTGCATAAAAAATAAATGTCTATTTCTTTATCATCCAAAAGGCAGAAAGTAAATGTATTTGTAATCTGGTTATTAAATAATTCCCAATCAATACCTTGACTATTGCTGCCGGATTTTACAGATAGAAAATTTTGTATATTTATATTAAATATTTTCTTATAAACCTTCGCCATATTCACAGAGAATTTATCTTCCAGATTTTCATCAAAATTAATTATTATAGAAATCTTATCTCCTGTGGATATTTGTTTAGTGTCTATTGATTTTTCTTTCCAGTAGGGACTATAAGTTTTTAACTTTGAGTTTCCACTTGAGTCATTTCTTTTCTGTTTTTGGCTATGCATTGTTAAAAAATTATTAGAAACCTGTTTTAGTGTAAATTCTTTTATAAATAACAAAAGTTCAGCCTTTTCATTAAATATCTCTATGTTTGTTATCAAACTATCATTAGTTTGCCGAATTGAATCTTTATGTATTCTAATGAAACAACTATCATTTAATTTATCATAAATTACCATACTCTTTATAAGAAATGGTACATAGAGTGAATTCGCCGCCCAATCAGAATTGTTGGTTAGATGATAAGCTAAAACCGCTTGAAAGGCTCCATCCAATAAATTGGCTGAAAGTATGGTTTTGGTATAATCGATTTGCCTTTTTTCTGCGAGTTTTGTATAGTAATATTCTTTATCAACCCATCCTTTCTTAATTACCTGCAAGCTGGGGCCATAATTATAACCATGTTCCTTAAAAAGGAGATAGATATGATCCGGATTAAAAAAATCAATCTTGTTTGTTTCGTCAAATTTAGAAACGGAAAAAGGTTTAGATTTTTCCATTGGTTTAGTAAATGAGCCTTTTGCTATATTAATTTCATTTTCTTTTATAACAAACTGACCTTGTTCTTCACGAATATCAATTAGTAATTCCTTATTATCAGACACAATACAGGGATGTTCAATTATAATATTTGTTAAAGAAACAGGTATATAAGAAAAATGGGAATTTAATAAATTCGCAACTATTTCGATCATAGAAGCAGCCGGAACGATCGTCTGATCTGTAATTATATGGTCAGCTATAATCGGCTGATCATTTTTTAATAAAATTCTTTGTGATTCTGACTTTAATCCAATAAAATTTTGTTTTGGATTATTCTTATGAATTTTCTGCATCGACGGTAGTAAGAATGGTTTATATTCAAATATATATGTCGGCAAAGGTACTTTCTCATAATTTTTCTGGGAGAAATAATTAAACCAATTTATATTCACACCTGCCAGCCATAAACGAAGCAGTATTTTATCAAATGACTCTGAAAACAACTCATGAGCAGCAATACTTAAAGGTTCCGTTTCATTAAGGATTCTTTTAAAATTTCCAATTAATATATTTATCTTTTCAGGATATATTTCAGATTCACATTCTCCGTTTAATAACTTGTTAATAATTTTTTTTACTTCACTTCTATACGCAGATAAGCTGTCTGTTAAAATATCCACATTCCTTAAAGCTTCATAAGAAGATGCGGCAATATTACCATTAATTGCATCAGTAATAGAAGTAATAGATGTTATTTCTTTATTTAAAAGAATATCGATTATTTGTTTTTTCGATATATATTCTTTTAGAATGAGTTCGAGAATTAATTCAAGATAATTATTCCCATAATTATTATCCTCGAAGTTCCATTTCCTGTTTAATCTTCTTAATGAACTGGAAATAATAAGTACTAATAAAATTGCTTTTTCTTTATGAATTTTTTGATCAAAAAATTCACTATTATTGCTATTAATAATGCCTTTCACATCTAAGCCATATTCATTTAATTCTTCATTCCATTCCTCCATATTCTTTTTGAAGGTAAACTGAGACTCAGACAACAAACGGCCTTTCGAAACTAACCGGGAAAAGTCTTCATCAATAAATTCTGTTTGCATGAATATATTTTTTATATCTTTCTCTGTAAATTTTATGGGTAAAATTTCCTTATTGATTATATAGCATGGTGTTTGTGCTAAATGAATTTCTATATTATCCGGTTTATTCTTATCCATGATCAACATCATAACATCGTGTAATTTGAGAATTCCACTGTGAATCAAACATACCCAGGTTCCGATTCCTTCACCATAAAAGTATTGCGATTGAATGCCTACGCTTTTTAAAAGCATAATATATGCAGATAATGTTATAATATTAAAAATTTCCAAATAGGTTTTCGGCCATTGATTTTTTTGATATTGTGAATTTATAGCCTTATTACCTGTGATACCAATCAATTCTTCGAGAGCTTGATTGATATATTTTTGGAAAATAGCATTTTGCAGAATATCCTTTCCCATATCATTCGTTCCGGTTAGTTGTATTTTCCCAATGCCAAGCTTTAAATCTTTATTAAATAAGTAAGAAGCTGTGATTGAATGTTTATCCAAAGCATTGGAAAGTTCTATAGTATTTGAAATCTCAATACCATATCGATACTGGAAATGGCTTCTTCCATGCAATAGTGTTAAGCAAATATCATTAATTTTATCTTCAGGAATAGCTGAATCTTTTAAAAGAAGTTTCCATTTTTTAATTATTGCTTCAAGACTCCACTCTGTTTTTGCGGATAATAAGAAAATTTTATTTTTATTATCCTTTTCATTCTCGACCTCGACTGCCGCAATTCCTGCATTATTTTTTTTATAGGATTCAAGCACAAGGTGTGAATTCGCTCCCCCCATACCAAAAGAACTGATACCAGCTCGTAAGCTTTCATTATTCAAGGGCTTCCATTCACTCAATTCATCTGCGATAATGAATGGTGAATTTTCAAAATCAATAATAGGATTAGATTCCTTAATATTTAATGTCGGAAAGATTTTTTCCTTATTCATCATTGCAAGTATCTTAATAACACCTGCTATTCCGGCAGCTGCTTCAAGATGACCGATATTGGTTTTTACCGATCCGATTTTGCAAAATTGCTTTTTATCCGTAAATTGTCTAAATGCATGAGTAAGCCCTGCAATCTCTATTGGATCGCCAAGTGATGTCCCTGTTCCATGTGCTTCTATGTAAGAAATTGTATCTGGATTTACATCTGCTTCCTTATAAGCGGCTAAAATAACTTCTTTTTGCCGTTCAACGCTGGGAGCAGTAATTGAAATAGTATTTCCACTGTGATTTACTGCAGATCCCCGGATTACACCGTAAATATTATTACTTTGCTCAACAGCACCCGTTAAACGCTGTAAAAGAAGAACCCCAACTCCATCACCAGGAACATAACCATCTGCATTTTTATCGAAGGTTTTACATTGTCCATCCGGGCTAAGCATATGTGACTTCGAGAATGAAATATATTTCCAGGGGTGTATATTTAAATTCACCCCAGCTACTATGGCATAATCGCAATTTCTCAGCCGCAAAGATTCTCTTGCTTTATGAATAGCAATAAGCGAAGATGCACAAGCAGCATCGATTGCAATACTTTCTCCTAAGAAGCCAAAATAGTAAGAAAGTCTATTAGCCAGGATACATGAGTAATTACCCAAGCAAGAATAGGAATCAATAGGTTCATCCATGCGTGCAATGTATTGATGATAATCTGTACCCATAAATCCAACATATACAGATGTTCTAGAATTTTTTAACTGTTCTGGTGCAATTCCGGAATTTTCGATACATTTCCAGGTTTGTTCCATTAGCAACCGTTGTTGCGGATCCATATTTTTTGCTTCTTTTGCCGATATATTAAAAAAATTATTATCAAAACTTTCAAAATTATTGATTTGACCGCCCCACATACTTGCGGATTTATTTATTGTATTAAATTCTTGGGAATAAAACTCATTAATACTCCAACGGTTTTCATTTATGGGGGAAATAGAATTTATTCCTTTCTCAAGATTAGACATATATTCTTCAAAATCTTCTGCCCCAGGAAATTTGCATGACAACCCGATAATTGCAATAAAATCTTCATTCATTTTCTTATTTTTCTTATCCTCAAATTCATCAAGAAGCGCTTCACCCATCCCTTTATTCTGAGAACCTTGACCGTGAGACATAAATGTAATCATTTTTACTCTCCTTTCAATAAAATCTCGTTTTTCTCAATAGCAATTAATCCTTTGTTGTATAATCTAGCAAACACATGAATAATGTATCTAAAAACAAATTAACCCTTTAGTAATTAAATCAAGACCCCCTTGTTTCAAGCTTTCAGCTTAAACAGGGGGGATCCTAAAGAATTAAGGATAAATTCATATAATGCACCGCATAATAATGGGCAACTACAGAACATACCATGTTAAAAAAGCAGGCAAGGCCATTGAAGCCAAAATAATTGACCCCAATGTATATACACGGCACTATAACTTTTCTCCGAGCTTCGCCCCCGTGCCTTCACAGATGCAATCCGGAGAAATTTTTTCCCTTTCAATTTAAACTTGTAAGTTTTCTATAGGCTTGCTATATTTATCAAGTTTTACTTATCTACAGTTATACCAATAATTTTTCGGATTTCCTATAGACACAGTCTAAAAAGACAATATTTTTGATTATAAAGTCGGTTAGACTAATCAAAAATAATTGGCATGGGGCTTAATAAAAAATTTCTACCGCCAAGGGCGCCAAAAAATCGCCAAGGATGAAACTGAAATAAAGAAAGGGCTGTCGCACTGATGTTTTCTACTATATATTGAGACTCTTTTCAAAAAAGAATTACAATATATGGTAATTTTTCTCAATACGACAGCCCCTTATAAGCGTCTAAAAAAGCCAGTCTAGTCAAAGTTATTCATATACAATACCTCTTTTGAAACTCTTTCACATTTTCCATGGTCATCAGCGCTGTTTCTTTGGTGTTGGCCAACTTAACCAAGTAGGTTTTATTACCCCAGGGAGAAACCTCCAGCACCATATCAGGATTAATGATAAAGCCTTTGTGACAGCGGAAAAACCGGTAATCTTTTAATTGTTCTTCCAATTTCTGCAGTGACTCATAGGTTTTTACAGCAACATTCCCCACAGCATAAATTACAGTTCTACGCTCTTTGCGCGTAATTACGATGATATCGGGAATGTTGATAAAGGTGCTTTTCTCGTTGGAGAGAACTTTAAGCTTGAGACTTTCCTCTCTTTTAACAACCAATTTTGCTTCCGGGGTCCACAGGGCAGCTTTTTTTCTTTCTGTTTTCAGTTCTTTAATTCGGTGTATCGTCTGCCGGACCCGTTCCATATTAAAGGGTTTAACCAAATAGTCAAAGGCGTAGACTTCAAAGGCTTCCTGCGTGAAACACTGGAAACCGGTGGCGAAAACAAGGAAAATTCTGGAATCAATGTCGAAAATTTCTTTCGATGCCTCGATTCCATTCATTACCGGCATATCCACATCCAAAAATATAACCTCAGGCGCCAGTTCTTCCACCATCCGAACCAACTGCTGCCCATTTTCCGCTTCGCCGACAATGCTTACATTGGGAATTTCCTCAAGGGTGCGTTTTAACACCAGCCGCATTTTAGGATCGTCTTCAGCGATAATGACCTTTAACATGTTAATTACCCTTTCACACCTTTAAGCTATTCACGGTCTTGTAAATGCTCCGGTACCCGGGGCTGATAAGCAGCAAAAGAAGCCGGCAGAATAAAGAAAGCCGCCAGGGAAAGCATGCATTTAGTCACCCATTGCAATAAGTTCCGTTTAAAATTCACTGACGTATACCTCCTTTCATACAGAATTAGAGAATCACCATACCATATTAATCATAAAAGCAAAGTCTGCCGGCTACAAGCGACCTTGCCGCAAAGTCCTGCCTGTATGTCTAAAAAAGCTGTTTGTTTGCCTAAAAGTCAATCAACATTTATCAACCAGCGTCTCCACGGCGGCGATGAACCGATAACCGGCGGGAGTAATGCTGAAGCTTTGCCAGCAAATTCCTCCGCTGCTAGCTAAGACTAGCCCGGCAACCAGCGGCGAATTCCCCCCCCAGAGGACCCCTGCGCTCACCATGGCGCCCCAGACCGCAATGAAAATGTAAGAAAGCCGCCGGTAGCTGGCTCTTTTCGCAGTTGAAACAATAGGATTGGCCGGCGTATCGGCGGGAGCCCACTTGTATACGGCATAAAAGCCGCCGACGGCGGAAATACCTGCCAGAACCAGCAACAAGGCTGGTGATGCCCATATTCCGATCAGGGCAGCCAACTGACCGGCCCCTACCATTACGACCGTGCCCAACACCAGACAGCGGAAAAAAGTGGAGCAGTGGGCTCCCCCGGAAACAAGCCGCAGGGCTACAGTCGTAACCATGGCCGCCAGTACATACGGCGTAATTCCCAGCCACCGCGCCATTCCGATGATAACCACCAGATTTACAAGAACTACCAGACAGTATTCCACCCCGAACCGCACCGTTTCCCTGTCTTTAACATTGAGCTGCAGTTCTTCCCCTATATAATGCGCCACTCCTGCGGCAAAGTCTTTTATCCCAGTCACTTTTGCCACCTCCCGAACCGGACTCTATATCTTGAGCGTCAAGCTGCAGTTCTTCCGCAGGATACCACGTTACCGCTGCGGTGTTGCCGTTTTGCGCAGCCACTTCTCGCACTTCCCACAAAAAATATTAGCCTGCCGCGCCCGCTGCCTGTCTACCTGCTCGTCCGGGATAACCACCCGAAAGGAAGTACCTTTGCTGTCGCTTGTCACCCGGATATCGCCGTGGTATTTATGTACCAGTTTTTGGATACTATAGAGACCCATGCCCCGTCCCTCGCCTTTAGTTGAAAACCCCGGTACAAATATTTGGGCGGCTATAGCCGGCGGAATCGACGAGCCATAATTTGTCACTTCCACCACATAACCTTCCAAATCTTGTCTAACGGCGACCTCCACCGTTCTCGCCGTTGCCGGCAGCTCCGCCACCGCTTCCATGGCATTGTCGATCAGGTTTCCCAGGATCAAATTGATGTCCCTTACCTCCAGCGGCAATTGCTGCAGGCTTGTTTCCACCTTGATCCGCAAGTCAATTTTCCGTGCTTCCGCCACACCGGTCTTGGTGTACAGCAGCGCCGTAACGCCCACATTGTCCGTTTTTACCAATTCGGCGGCGGCAGCCACTTCGGTTACACTCTTCTTTAAATAGTCTCTGGCATCTTCATACGCCTGTACTTCCAGCAACCCGTAGACCACCTGCAACTCGTTGCTAAAATCATGCCGCTGCGCCCGCATGGTATGCAGCAATTCTTCCACTTGGCGGAGGGTGTCAAGCTGCGCTTTGGATTTCACTTCACTTTTAACAAGCGTAATAAACTGCCTGATTACAATTATGGTAATAATCGGCAATATTATATTTACCACCGCAAAATAAAAATAAAAATAACTAGAGGAGAAAACTTCCTTATAATGAAGAAAATATCGCCAACAAAACAGAGCAACTACTAAGCTCTGGGTAAACAACAAACCTGCCAGCCAAAGGAATCTGTTACTTCCTACAGCTTCCCATCCGTCCGTTATCCGGAAATTAAAGCGGCGAAGTAAAAGAATAATCAATAGAGTAAATATAACTTTCGAGGCGAAATACGTCATCCACAGCCACCAGTTGCTAAAATCGACGGTAATGGAATACCCCGTAATAAAACTGAATAAAGGCGTCACCAAGGCTTCGATGCATAAATAGATACTAATTCCTAACAAAACCGCCAGACAACTGCTTTTATAGGGAATCCGCATGACGCGATGTATAATTACAGAAAAGGCCGCCACTTGTACTATCGTATGCACGCCAAAAGGGATGGAAATCACCTTGCCGGCAACCTGAAAAAGAAATATGTCAAAAAGAGCTTGCAAACACCCGACCTGCAAAATTTGGCGAAAACCCGGACTGAGGCCCAGCAGTGACAAACTCAAATATGCACATAGCATGGCCTCCGGGAGAGAAACAAAGAGAATAACCTTAAAAGTAATCTCCGGCACTATCTTGCCCCTTTTCTTAAAGTGATAAATTTGACTTGTCCTGATTAGCCTACGGAATCACAACCTGAAAACAGGTACAGTTATTGCCGCTTGTCACCCGGACATTACCCTTGTATTTATGTACCAGCCTTTGGATACTGTAAAGCCCCATACCACGCCCTTCGCCTTTGGTGGAAAACCCTGGCTTAAATATTTCGGTAACGATAGCCGGCGGGATGGGCGGTCCGTAATTTTTTACTTCCACCACATGACCTTCCAATTCTTCCCTGACATTGACTTCCACTTTTCGTACCGCTGCCGGCAGCTCGGCCACCGCATCCATGGCATTGTCGATCAGGTTGCCCAGAATCAAATTGATATCCCTTGCTTCCAGGGGCAATTTCCGCAGGTTGGTGTCCACCTTAACCTGCAAGTCAATTTTGCGCGCTTCCGCCAAACCCGTCTTGGTATACAGCAGCGCCGTAACACCCAGATTATCGGTTTTCACCAGTTCAGAAGCGGCAGCGACTTCGTTTACACTCTTTTTTAAGTAGTCCCGGGCCTCTTGGAACTCCCGTACTTCCAGCAAACCGTAAACCACCTGCAGTTCGTGGGTAAAATCATGGCGCTGCACCCGCATGGTCTGCAGCAGTTCTTTCACATGCCGGAGAGTATCAAGCTGTATTCTGAAATCTATTTCACTTTTAGTGAGAGTGACAAATTGTCTAATAACAACGATAATCATAATTGGTAAAATTATAGTTACTACAGCTACATAAAAGTAAAAATAAGCGGCTGAAAAGTACTCCTTATATTGCGAAAAATATCGCCACCAGCCAAAATTGATTAAAATACCCTGGATAGACAACAGGGCAGCAATCCAAAGAAATCGATTATTCCCGTTGGCGTCCCATATATCCGCCAATCGGATATTAAACCTACGAACCAAGAAAATAACCAGTATGTTAATCATTAATTTCGCAAAGAAATAAGGCAGCCACCGCCAGTTACTTTGACTTACCCAGGAATAGGAATGCCCGCTTACTAAGCTAAATAAAAGATTTGTAACGGCTCCAATGCCGGAATAAATACTAAATCCCAGCATAACAGCCGCAATACTATGTTTATATGAAAGCCGCATAACGCGCCGTATTATCCCCCAAAAGATCATTATATATATTACCGTATGGATGGACAAAGGAACGGAAACTAAATTGTTGACAACCGGCAAGTAGACAGCACAAAAGGCGGCCTGTAAACACCCGATAAGCAAAATTTGGCGAAATCCCGGCCTCAGCCCCATAAGCGACAGGCACAACCATGCCAGTACCATAGCTTCCGGCAAAGAGTAAAAAAGGATTATCGCAAAATTAAAATCAAACGGTAACACTTCTCCATCCCTTCCTTAAGACGATGATATCTCCTTTTTTGTTTTCTAAAATACTTTAATTTTAATATATCACCCAAATCATAGATATTTTAGCAAATTATGTCAATCAATTATTAAATTGCTGTTAAAAAAGGATTACGTTTCGATTATATTTTATCTATAAGGCACCGCCACTGAGTTTCATGATCATGAATAGGATAATCCGGTGTCAAAATATGTCTATGGATTAGTGCGATAGTAAAATCCAGATTAAAACACGTGAGTCCGTACCACTTTTGCGTGTAGTACGGACTCAGCCACTTTTCTGCTATTTGTTCAGCAACTACTTCTCCTAGACAAACAGGTTTTATAAGCTTTTTCAGGGTAATGGACCCCTTGGAAGTTCAATACTTATATGTTGCCGTTGGAGGTTTCCGCATAGGTAACCAAGAACACGCAGGATAGAATGAAGGCTGTACCCATGCGGCGATTGATAACCTGCTAAGTTAAGGATTATTTTGGGCGAAATCCTTTTCCAGGTTAACATAGGTGGCGTTTTGCGGCTCACGGTTTCTTAACTGCTGCAGCGCTTCTTTATAAACAGATGAATCAATATATTTGCTGATATCCAGGTCGCTTTGAATATAGCCGGCGCTTTTCATAGCGTCCCAGAAAGCTGTAAACCGCTTTTTATCGGGGTCGGGAATGCTGTGAATATGGCCGCTGTAGGTAGCTTGTTTGATCATTGCTTTATCCAGCTTCACGTACTTGCTGAGGATTTCCACAGTTTCATCCTGATTGTTGATATAGAAGTCATAGGCGCGAATGAGGGCGCGGCTGAAACGCACATAAGCTTCACGATTGCTTTTAAGCTTATCATCAAGTGCTACCACCCGGCAGCAGGTATGGGCATCCATATACTTGGAAGACCATTCCACGACTTTCAAACCCTGCTGCTCGGCCATCTCCGAGAATGGAACCCAGACCAGCCCGGCATCGGCAGATCCTTTTTTTACTGCTTCCAGTACGGTAGTCGGTGAATCAAGTTCCTGAATGGCAACCTGATTCTTCCAGTCAATGCCGGCTTTAGTTAAAGCGGAGCGCCAAACAGCATCACCGGTTGCCAACCGGACCGTGGCGACCTTAGCACCGATGAAACCCTGTAAATTTTTAAAACGCTCGGCATTTTCCGGCTTGGCAACAACGGCGTGGCCTTCGCTCTGCATCCCGCCAATAACGACAAACGGCGTCCCTTTGGCGATAAAGGTCTGCGGCCCGGCAGTGCCAAAGGCACCGGCGTCAAGTTTGCCGCTTCTTACAGCATTCAGCCCTTCGCCGGAGTTGGTAAACTGGAAGAGTTCAACATCCAGGCCTTCTTGGGCGTAAAAGCCTTTTTCCTGGGCTACAAAGAATAATACATGGCCCACAGCCGGCAGAAAGCCGACATTAAATTTCATTTTATCATTCGGTTTGTCAGCCGCTGTATTGGCCTTCTGCGGTTGTGAACCACAGCCGGTCAGGATAAGGGACGCAAAAAAAATAATACCCATAATAGCCGCCAGTTTTCTCAGTTTCATTAATCTTTCTCCTCCTGCAGTAGACGCTTGTAGTAAAAACCGCTGGTGTACAAAGCCGCCGCCGGATTGTGTCCGGTCACACGGTCCTTGGTTATCAATGTTGTCACCGGTGCCTCCGAATATTTAATAAACAAGGAATCATGACCGACACACAAACCATTGATAACATTAAGATCAGTTTTTTCCTTGTTGAGTAGCTTGGCCTGGAGGACAGGATTACAGATGGCTTCGTAACAGCCCTTTTGCACTTTTAGCTCCTCCGGAATCCCTATTTGAGTTTTGTCAATAGAGCCTGCTTTGCAAAGCACGCTGTAACCGGTAAGTCCCTTGGCGGCAAGAACCTTGGCAAATATCCTGGTTTCGTTGATCAGACCGATGCAAGTGGCTATCCCGATTTTTTGGGCCCCGATGCGTTTGGCGAAAGCAACGATTTCTTCCACCCTAGTAAGCTTGCCGTAATAAGTGCCTTCAATCTCAGCCGCCGCCCGGGAAATTTTCGCGGTCAGACCATCGCCTTGGTACAGCCGCGTAACCTCCGCCACCTCTTCGCTGTCAGCATTGGCTGTCAAACAAAAATCAGGAAATACCTTATCCTGCCGGTAGCAGTTCAGGACACCGCAGTCGCTGCAGCTTAGCTTGCCAACATCTTTTTTTTCACTCATAAGATCCTCTCCCATTATAGCTTCGTAATACTGTGTGTTTGGTATTGTTAAAAATTGAGACAGCTTACAAACAATTTATCAAAATTGTCGGTTGTCGCCAATTCCAATACTTCCACGTCGGCAACCACTTCAGCCATTTCCCGCCTGGTTGCGTTATTTAACAAAAATGCCTGGCCGCCGGTTTTGGACGTGTTGCCGAGAAATTCAATCTTATCCCGGAAAGCCGGGGGAAGCAGACCAATGTTTATTAAACTTTCCGGATTAAGATGATAACCAAAGGAGCCGGCAATATATACCCGGTCAATCCCTTCCGGCTGCATGCCGCTTTTGGCAAGCAGCGCCTCGATGCCGGCCCGGATTGCCCCTTTTGCCAGTTGAACCTGCCGGATATCTTTCTGGGACAGGTACACAGCATCGGTTATTTGAAAAACCGGCTTGCCATCCTTTTTTATTACCCGGGCAGCGACCGCCGGCAGAGTTGCCGACCCGTTCAACCGGCCTGTGGCCTGAATCACTCTATGCTTGACAAGTTCGCCGACAATATCGATTAAGCCGCTGCCGCAAATGCCGGCAGGCGCCTCATTGCCAATTGTCTTAATCTCAATGGTGCCGTCGCCGGCAATATTAAATTTTTCAATGGCACCCGGCGCTGCCCGCATGCCGCAGGCAATATTCATGCCCTCGAAAGCCGGGCCGGCGGCGGTAGAGGTGGCAATAAGCCCACCGTCGGCAGCCAATACCATCTCCCCATTGGTGCCGATATCGACAAATAGCGTTAATCCCTTGAGTTTTTTAAGCTGGGCTGCCAATATGCCGGAAGTAATGTCCGCGCCTACATAAGCCGACATTACCGGCGGCAGGTAAATTTGAGCAAACTCAGCCGCATCAATGCCGTATTCACCGGCCCGGTACCGCGTACCGCCGGTAATAACCGGATTATAGGGAAATTTTCCCAGGGATGACGGATCTATATTCATGGCTAAATGCAGCATGCAGGTGTTGCCGCTAAAGATTATTTCGTAAATGTTTTGCCGCCTGATTTCCGCCTTGCCGGCGGTATCGCCGATCATTTGGTTAAGGATGCTGATGAATTCCGAATGCATTACCTCTAATCCATCAGGAGTGGATGCGTATTTTATCCGGGACAGAACATCCTGGGCATGATGGCTTTGCGGGTTGAGCGCCGCCGCTGTGGCTAGTTCCTGTCCGGTATTAAGATCAAACAAGGCTGCAACCAGCGTAGTTGTGCCAATATCCACAACCAGCCCATAGTTTTCCTGCCGGGTATTTCCTTGTTCCACGCCGAGCAGTTCATTGTCAGCCCATATTTCCGTTCTGTCGGCGATATCGTTGTATCTTTTGTCAACCAGCCCGGCGACGGGAATCTCCAGACTATGCCCATGCTGGATAATTTGCACATTCCTGCCGTCCGGCCTGGCCGCAACCTCTACCACCAGCTCGCCTGCCACCGGGGTAAGGCAGGCCAGTACGATTCCCTGCGCCCGTTCTTCCTCTGTAATTCCGGTTGCCTGATTGCCATCAACAGATACTAATTCCTGATTTAAAATTTTCACTTTGCATTTTCCGCAAGTCCCGTTACCGTTGCAGGGCGATTCAATAAGTATTCCGGCCTTACGCGCCGCCGCCAGAATGGATACACCGGTGGTTGTTTCAACTGTAACTTTTTTATCGGCCCGCTTAAATGTAACCCTGGCCACCGGCTAACCCTCCTTGACCGCCCCGGTCATGGCCTGAATGTGTTCCAACCGGGTGGAAGTGCTCAGACCGCAGGCCGGCGCGATAATATCCACACCGTCGCGTACTAAAAGGCGAGCCCGCTCAGCCACTTTTTCTGTTGGGCCAAATTCCAGAAGATAAGTGCTAAGATTACCCATGGTAGTCACGCCGGGAAAATCCTGTTTCAACTGCCGCAGGTTCACAACGGCATCGGTGCTGATGGCATTAGCCTTAATTGCCGGTATAAGATGACGCACTGCCGCCATATTGCCGCAAATGTGGACGATAACCGGCGCTCCCTGTGCCTGAACGGCGTCAATAACCGTGTTAATATATTTTACGGCATATTCCTCAAACATTTTCGGTCCTAAAATCTCACCGGTGGCGGTAGGATCACTGATGGAAATAACGGTGGCACCGTTGCCAATCATTTCTTGCGCGAACTTAATCAGCAGCTTACTGACATAATCAAGCACCCGGTGGGCGCCTTCCCGGTTTTTGCGCAATTCTTTCAGAAAGGGTACCGGATCAACCAGCGATGCCGCTGTACTTATCGGTCCGGTCAAATTCCCGATAACCGGGATATCCGGCTGTTGTTTCGCGAGCAAATTCACCGCCTGGACAACGGTCTCAACCCGACCGGCGCCAAGCATGTCCTCTACATTCTTAAGCTTTACATCACTGACGGAAGGATAGATTTCCCTGACGATTTTGGGTTCACAGGTCAGTGTTCCATAGCTCACTTCACTGCCCAGCACCTCGGCCTCCACCGTCAGACAAAAAGGTATGCCAAGATTCTCAAAGCCAGTGTAATTTGTTACATCGGCAGCCAGTTCCGCCATCAGGCCGGCATCCTTATGGGCCGCCGGCAACGTATGGCCGGTGGTATTCATAACATCAACAACGGCCGCGTTCATCATACCGCCGGGACAAATTACCGGCGGCCGGTCAACCGGCTCTTGACGCAAAACTTTTAACAGACGCTCTTTGGGACTTAATGCACTCATTTTAGACACCCCTTACAGATTGTTTAGCTATTCAGGTTATCAAATACCACGAACTGCTTAGAAATTGCCAGATGCTAGGCGCGACGAGAACCGGAACGGAAGCGTACTGGTTCTACGCTGGAGTGAGGACCGCAGGAGCAACGACGCAGATGGCTGTTTATAAGCAGTTCCCTACTTAATGGAATAGTTACAAGTTATTAATATTTACAGGGTACCCTATCTCCCTGACGGCGTCAAGCATGGCGTCAATGTTGGCGAAGGGGGTCTCTGTCGGCAGGCTGCAGCCTGACGCCACAATAAAACCTTTCGGATTGTCATAAGCTTCTTTAACGCACTCAATAACGGCCTTTCGCACATCAGCCGGCGTACCCTGAAGCATGATCTCGGAAGGCTTAACATTACCCATAAGCCTCACCCGGCCGCCAACCTTATGTTTGGCCTCAAGCAAGCTGGCGGCGTTGTCAATACTTAAGCAATCGGCGCCGGCTTCACACATCAGCTCCCAGATCTTGGCCGTTTTGCCGCAAATGTGCAGTGTTACCGCTTTACCGCAGGAATGAATATAATCGATAAGCTTCTTTAAGTAAGGCAGGGAAAATTCCCTAAATTGCCGGGGACTGATCAGGGTTGTTGACGACATTGCATCAGTGAGGCTGGGCGAACAGCCGGCGTCAATAATAGCTTTGGCATAACGCAATGCCGTTTCCAATGAGACTTCGCACAGCTTATGCACGGCTGGGGGGTTTTTACCCACTAATCTGACCAGGTTCTCAGTGCCGATTAGAAAGGAGGCATTGGTAAACGGACCAGTTACCGCCCCGGTTACCGGCACTTCTTTTCCCACCTGTTCGACTGCGATGCGCATAGCTTCCAAATGCTGGGGCAAATTGCCGTCTTTATAAGGGTCGGCCGGCTGCAGCGACCCAATCTGGCCGACCTCGCGGACGGCAGGAATATCAAGGTAAGCCGTTTCATCTGCGGGATAATATACTTTAGCGCCCATCGCTTCCGCCTGAGTATAAAGATCGGTAAAAATACGGATGATATCATAACCGAATCGCTTATAGGCTGCAACCTGAGCTTCGGCAATCAGGCGGCCATTGCCGCGGAATTCGGATACTTTCACGCCAATTACCCTGGCAGCAGTATTTCCCACAATCGGTACACACGGCAACCTGTCAATCGGTTCCCCTTTACTGTAGGCGGCAAACCGCTCAATTGCTGTCATTTGATCAGCCATTACGCAACACCTCCAACTAATTTGCGGGCTAACGGAACGGCCTTAGCAGCATTAGCGGCATAAGCGTTCGCGCCGCCAGTCCGTTTCACTAACCTCATTAAAATTACATTTGACTATATTTGGCAAAACAAAAAAGGCTAGAAAAACCCTTTACAGATTTTTCTTAGCCTTCAGTATTCTGATCAGCAAGCAAATATTTGATTTATTTAAACTCAATTTATCATAAAATCAAGCCGGCGTCAAGATCAGCCACATAATTTTGTCCAATGTGCAAACCGGAGCATCAGCCGTGAAATCGCCGCCGGTAACGCCCGCGCCAAATAAAAAAGGCTAAGAAAAACCCGGCCAGGGGATTCTTAGCCTTTTTCTTATAAAGAACCAATTTGTAAAGAATAGGTATCAGGAATATAATTTTTCACAAAAAACGGCTATTGCTTCAAATGATTTGTCTGACATCATCACCATATGATTGGAAGAATCCACATCAACCATGCTAAAATTGGGAAGCTGCCGTTCCCATTCCTCCCAATAATTAATATGGTCTAATGAAATATCTTCTTTGCCGCTTGTAAAATAGGGTTCTAATTCTCCCCAGAATAAGCCGCTGTTATTGCGGAAATAGTAACAAGTTACCGCCTGGGGATCAGGCAGCGGCCAAACAGAAAACTCATCAAATTTGAAAGCCTGGCGGACCCTTAAACTTTGCCGGATCAGGGATTGCAGCTGAGTTACCGGTTTCGTCAGGCCGCGGGTCTGGGCAAGCTTGAGCACTTGTTCCAAAAATGCCTCATCCGCCAGCTCCAGATCCACTTCATCCCGGTGAATGAGCATCTGGAGTATTTTTTCCGGCGCCTGCTTAACGGTAGTTGCTAACGCAATGTTGACCATTTGCAAAAGCAAGGATTTTGGCGAATAGTTTTTTTTGATTTCCGGGCAATACATTGAATCCACCATAACGATTGTATTGACGGCTTGCCCCAGCTCTTGCAATTGGCGTGTGATCTCATACGCCAAAGTTCCCCCCATGGAGTATCCGCCTACATCGTAGGGTCCCGCCGGCTGTATTGATTGTATAATATGAATATAATATGCGGCCATTGCGTAGATTCCGTGTAAAGGAGCGCGGTCGGTCATCCAGCCGCGCGCCTGAATCCCATAAAACGGTCGCCGGATCTTCTGAGCGATTGCCTGATAGGATTCCGTACCGCCCAGCCCGCCATGAAACCAAAATACAGGCCGTCCTGCAAAAGTCTGGTTGAGGTGAATGAGTTCAGGAAATTGCGGCCAGGCGGCGGGAACAGCAATATTGGCTTGTCGCGCTGCCGCAATTGGTTGATCTATATTTTTCGACAATACCATATTGATAATATTTTGCGTTGTTTTGGACTCCAGCAATCTGTCCAGCGTAATCGTCGGATTCACCTTTGATTGCAATTGCTGAAATATCGCCGTGAAAACGATTGAGTCAACCCCATATTTATCCAAAGGTTTATTAATATCCAATTCTGCCGTTGTCATTCCCAGGGAACGACAGATAATAGCCACGATCCGGTCCTGGAGAGAGGCGCGCTTTTCAGCGACAGCAGCGTTGTTATATAATTCGCCAGCCTGGTCCGGTTCGCCGGTCAATCCCGGCTCCGGCTGCGCTCCGGCCCAGCAGCGCCGTTTCGCAAACGGATAGGTTGGCAAGGCTATTCTACGGACTTCCCGGCCGGCATGGAGTGATTCCCAGGGGATCTTACCGCCTTGCGTCCAATAGAGCGCCAGTTTCTCTAAGTTCTTCTCTTCCAGCAGCATTTGGACCATGGTCTCGCCCAATTTGCCGGCAAGCAGCATTTGGATGCTGGAAAGATCTTCTTCCTGATTGCCGCTAAATATGGGGATGGAGGTTTCCGTCTCTTTGCTGTCTTTCCCTTCGGTAAAGGATTTTAAAGACTGCTTCAAACCCTGAATCAGCTCTTCCCAGCTATCCACTACCATTGCCAGCCGGTATTCCATTGCTTCCCGCCCCGCTTGGAGGGTATAGGCAAAATCAGGCAAACGCAGTTCCGGGTTAGTCTTGTTAAGTTCAATGAACGCCAGCATTTGCCCGGCAACTGCCTGCAGCCCGTCCCTGTTTTTGGCGGAAATGACTACAAGCTGCGGCGAGTTTGCGGCGCTGCCGCTGATTGCTGCCGCCGGCAGCGGAATGTATTCTTCGATAATCAAATGGGCATTGGATCCGCCCGCGCCGAAGGAGCTTACCGTTGCCCGCCGCGGATACTCCCGTTCTTCGCCGTCGATATTTACCATCGGCCGTTTCCACTCCTGCAGTTCCCGCTGCAGATAAAACGGAGTGTTGTCAAAATTTATATTGGGGTTCAGCGGGTCGGCCTTTATCGAAGGAACCAGCTTGCCATGCCGCAATTGCAAAATTACCTTGGTTAACTGAGAAATTCCCGAAGCGGCTTCAGCGTGGCCGATATTGGATTTTACCGACCCGATCGCGCAAAACTGCCGGTCGGGCGTAAATTTCTGAAAGGCTTTGCTTAAGGCGGTGACCTCGATTGGATCACCCAAGGCCGAGCCAGTGGCGGCGGATTCAACATAACTGATCGTCCGGGGATGGACGGCTGATTTTATAAAATTCTCCTCAATCAATTGGGCTTGCGCATTGGGGTTGGGAACGGTATAGCCGTTGGAATAGCCGCCGTGATTGATTGCAGTTGATTTTATCACAGCCAGAATATGATCCCGGTCTTGTATGGCATTAGCAAGGGGTTTTAATAATATGGCGCCAACCCCTTCGGCGGGAAGAAACCCGTCGCCGGCGGCAAAACTTCTGCTGTTAATATGGCTGCCAAGCATGTTCGTAAGGCTTAACCCCAGGTATTTTTTCGGATGAATGGTAAGATTTACGCCGCCGGCAATAGCCAGCCGGCAATCTCCCTTTATCAGACTCTCGCACGCCATATGAATGGCAATAGCCGAGGATGAACACATGGTATCAATGGCTATGCTGGGGCCCTGGAGATTAAAATAATGGGAAACTCTGTTGGCAATAGAGCTGTAGGAAGCTGTGGAGATTGCCGCTTCTTTTACAATATCGGAGTTAAAAGATTGATATTGCTGATACATTGCGCCCACATAAACCCCAACCCGGGACTGATATTGACGCTGTAAACTGTCCCGTGTATAGCCGGTGCTCTCAAGTAAATTCCACACAGTCTCCAGGAAAAGCCGGTTCATAGGATCCATAATCTCGGCATCCAGTGGGGAGATATTGAAGAAAAGCGGATCAAATTGATCTACCCCTTCTAAAAAGCCGCCCCACTTGCAGTAAGTTTTTCCCGGTTTGTTCTTTTCGGCATCGAAGTACAAGCTATGATCCCAGCGGTCTTTAGGAATTTCGACAATACAATCATTGCCGTCTTGCAGGTTACGCCAGAACTCCTCAATGTTACCCGCCCCGGGGTAGCGTCCGGAAATGCCGATAATCGCAATGTCTTGAACCGTTGAGGGTTGTGGAGATTGTGAAGATTGTGATTTTGCCTGGTTTTCCGGTTCCCGGATTTGCAGAAAACGTCTGGATTTTCCGGCTGCCGGCCGGGAAGGCGCCGGCATTGCCGCCGTGATAATTCCGGCGTCATTTGCATCGGCAGCAGCGCCGGCAGCGTGATTTTCCAGTCCTACCAACGACAATAACGAACTCTTATGATTACTCATGAAATACTCTACCAGGGCGTCAATGGTCTGGTATTCAAAAAACAGGGTGCTGCTGATATTATCGAATACTTTACCCAGGTTATTAGCCAGCTGAACAACAATAATTGAATCGATGCCATATTTCTCCAAAGGATCGGAAGGATCAATCTTGTTGCTTGCAATCTGAAGCGTTTCACCGACCAATTTTTTAATATAGGCCGTGCTTTTTTCCCGTAATAAATCCTGGGTCATTCCTCCCGTTTGTCGGGCCGGCGGGTTGGGTTGAGATACCTTGGTCCCGCCGCCCGGCTTCATGGCCGCAGCTGTTGCGCCAGTTTTCAGTTCCGGTTGTTTTTGCAATACAACCCCGTCACTTTCGGCGACAATAATCTGTTGCCCCAATTCATGGGCTGCCTGCGCCGGGAATAAGACCGACCGGAATCCTTCACTTTCCAGCACTGCTTTCCAGGTTTCCGGCCATAGTCCGGGACAACCGGGAATGCGCAGCGGCGAATCTTCGTATAGCCACCATCCCTCCAACAGACCAAAGGTCAGGTGGGTCACCAGGGCGTTGCCGCTGATCTCATTTAACAGTATTAAACCATTTGTCGCGATAGCTGCCTTGGCATTGCGCAGGGTTTGGCGAATATTTTTGGTGGCGTGCAGGACATTGGTTGCAATTATCAGATCATATCCGCCGGCGGTGATGCCTTGTCCCGCAAGGGGTTCGCCCACGTTAAACAGTTTATAGGTCAAATAGGGATTATGGGGGCCGTACTCTTTTTTCGCATGCAGCAAAAATGCCTGGGAAATATCGGTATAGCAATATTCCTGAATGTGATCCTGATAAGGCTTTAATTTCCGGAAAACCATGGCGCTGGTGCCGCCGGTGCCGGCGCCAATCTCAAGAATCCGAATCCCGGCCGCCGGCTCCTGCTTAAGCCGTTCTTCCACGTAGGCGACTACCGTATCGGCAAGCACGGCGTTAAAATAATCCGCAACTATGTTGTTTTTGTAAACGCCTTCGACCAGTTCCATGGAGGAATTGGGAAACATGATATCAGTAGCCGGTATTTTACCGGTAATAATTTTGGGTAAAGCCCGCAGGGTTGCTTCCACCAACACCACTTGGGCTTTGGTATTGGCATCTTCCATCCAGGCCGCCTTTTTTCGATCCCATTCTTCCCAGGCAGCGTCAATATCCATTGGGGTCGTATCCAGTACCGAGCATAGCCCTTCATCGCAGCGGAGATAATTATGCCGCGCCAATACCCTGATACTTTCTTCCAGCCATCTGCCATACATATCAGACAGCCCAACCCTGGTTTTGATGTCAGCCGTCGCTGAATTCTTTGCCGCAAACAGTCCGGCAGACTGCAATTGCCCCCAGAGCAGCCGGCAGAGAAACTGGTCCATCTCCTGCATATACCGGCTTACTTCTGTTTTCAGGCTGCTGATCTGCGCGCCTTGTTCCGGCATATGGCCGGACAGGTTTTGTACATTTGAGGGTTGATTTTCAGGATAGACTGTCATTGTTTCTCCGGCGCCAATTTCTTCCATAACCGCTTGACGGGTTATTTTCATCAACGCAATTTGATCCAGCGGCCCGGCAAGCAGGGTCTCCAATGCATCCATGGCTTCCGGGGGCTCAATGGATCCTATGCCCAGCTTTGCCATCCGCTCCTGATAATCCCGGGAAGCAACAATACCCACACCGCCCCAGTACCCCCAGTTTATCACTTTCACCGCCCCCGGCCATTCACGGGCAAGCTGGCGGGCAAAAGCGTCCTTGAAGGTGCAGCCGGCGGCGTAGTTGCTTTGTCCCGCCGCTTTTACAAAGGAGGTGGTGGAGGAAAAGAACATGACAAAATCCAAAGGCTCTTTTTGGAAGACCTGCGCTATACGCACACTCACATCCACCTTGGCCGCAAGCCCGGCCCGGAATCTTTCCTCAGCCATATTCGCCAGGCTTTGATCCAGCAACACGATGGCGGCATGAATCACCCCGTTAATCTGCCCGTACTGCTGTTTAATCTCATCGTAGGCTTGCTGCAGATCTTTCTTATCAGTTGCATCCGCAGTAATGTAGCGGGGTGTGGTTCCTAGGCCCGCCAGCCTGTTCAGCTTGGACTGAATGGCTGCTTCCTTTGGCCTGCGGCCGATCCAAACGATTCTAGCCTGGTAGGTGCGAATCATATATTCGCTCCATACTTCGCCGATGCCGCCGGCGCCCCCGATTACCACATACACGCCGCCGGGCTTGTACAATGCCGGCTGCAATGGAGGTTTATGAAATGAAATCAGCTTTTCCCGGTACCACTCCTGCCCGCGATAGGCCCAGGCATTGCCCATGGGATCCGGGGGCAAAGTGAAGATATCGGCAAGCGGCCAATCACCGGCAGCTTCCAGATCAATGAGCCGGACCTGCCAGTTTGCGTATTCTTTAGCCATGGAGCCAATTAACCCGTAGAGACTTGCATGGGTTGGGTTCACCCAATCCTTTTTACGAATGGGCTGGACCTGTATGGTTATTACAGTCCAGCCTAAATTCCTGGCGTCATAGCCCAAATGAAGCAAGGCTTTAATCATTCGGAAAACCAGGATTACACCCTGATTTTGTTCTTGAATTACCCCATCCTCTGTCAGGAAATTTGCGGAATTATTTACAGAGTCAGGGGGAGCAAGCCACAGAATATGATCTATGGGTCCATGGGCCGCTATTTTTTCTCCGATTGTTTCGATAGTGTCGTCAGGCTGAATATCCAGTATCCGGGCGTGGGGGTATTGCCGCTGCAGGGCGCTGCTGCTGTCCTTGGTTCTACCGACAATCACCACCTGATCAGTGGGCAGCGGCGACATTTTGCCTTTTTCCGCCGGCACGGCGTCCCAGACGGGAGTCAGCATAAGGGTTACGGCCAGGGGGGCGTCCGCGGCGAAAACTGCCTGCGGCCCATTGCCTGTCTGTAAATCACCCTCCAGCACTCTGAGGGAGAATCCCTTCAGCCGCACACAAACATTCCCCTGCCCGTCGCACAAATCAATATCCAGTTTCTGCACCCTATCCCCGGCTTGACTGCCGTCACCGTATCTGACCAGCGCCCACATGGCGGGAGTACAGCCGGCGAGAATTTCAAGCTCTTCCAGGGCAAAGGGCAGGGCCGGTTTGGGAGCGGTTGTTCCACCGGACGGCAGCGGCCCACCGTCTCCCATCATCAAACCGATGGCCGCCTGGGAGGACGCATCCAGCAAGCTGGGATGGAGAACAAATTGACCTTGCGTATTGGCGACGCAAGCAGGCAGCGAGAGTTTCGCCAGCACCTGACCCGCGCCAATATAAAGCTGCTCAATCCCCTGATGAGCCGGACCGTAGTCTACTCCCATCACCCGGAAGACCGCGTAGCATTGGTCGGATGAAAGGCTGTTCCGGCTGCACTGGGCTTGTACGGCCGGCAAATCCCAAACTTGCGCAGCCGCCGCCGGACCAAGGGCGGCAATTCCCTGGCTGTGCACCACCGGCCCGGCGCCGGCTGCTGCCGGCTCGCTGTATATTTCAAAGGCAATCTCGCCGCTATCTTCCGGGAAGAGGCCGATGTGGACCTTGACCGGCTGTTCCCCGGCGGCAATGGGCCGGACCCAGGTCACGTTTTTGAGCCGTATCCCGGCCTGCTCTGTTTCCAAAACCCCTGCGGCCTGCGCCACTGCGGTCCGGGCCATTTCCAGATAGGCCATCCCCGGCAGGATCCGTTCGCCCTTGATAACATGATCCGCTAGGAAAAACTCCTGGCCGGTAAAGGTGGAACTGAACCGCTGCCGGGTGAAGTCGGAGGTATTCAGCTGCAACAGCGGATGAAGCGAAGCAGTCCCGGTTGAGGTTGTTGCCGGGCTGACGCCGGCGGATTTGCTCTCTTTCACCGGCCAATAGCGTTCCCTGGCAAAGGGATACGCAGGCAGACTCATGCGCCGGGGCTTGTCATCGCCATAAAGCCTGTTCCAGTCAAAAACGAGACCCTTGACCCAAAGGTCGAGAAGCTTCGCATACTTTCCTTTGCTAATCCAGGCATCAATTATTTTGGCCATATCTTCATCCGCGGTAAAAACAGACAAAGCCTCTTTATTGCGTTTGACCTGCCCCCGGTACAGCTCCTCTATTCCCTCCCGGCCGTTGACAAAATCCTGTAGTTTTTCTTCCAGTTCCCTGATGGATGCCGCAATTAAGCCCAAGCGCTCTTCCATGGCTTCACGCCCTACCTGGAGCGTGTAAGCCATGCCGGCTAATTCACTGTCCGTGAATGACTCCGACTGAATTGCGGCCAACAATTGCCGCACCTGTTCCCGGAGCCGGTCCTCCGTCTTGGCCGACAGCACGATAACGGCCGGATTCCGGGAAGTGACTTTAATTTGCGGCCGCACCAGGTCCGGGGATATATATTCTTCGATTACCACGTGGGCGTTTGCGCCGCCGGCGCCAAAGGACGAGATGCCGGCAATCCTCGGATATTCCTTGCTTTCACCATTGATCTCAACCACCGGCCGTTTCCACTCGGCAAGTTCCTGCTGAACCACAAACGGAGTTTTGCCGAAATTGATGTTAGGGTTCAATTCCCTGGCATGCAGGCTGGGAACAATCTGTTGGTGCTTCATTTGCAGCAAAATTTTAGTAACCCCGGCGATCCCGGCGGCTGCTTCCAAATGGCCGATATTTGATTTTACCGAACCAATGGCGCAAAACCCCGTGTCCTGGGTATCTTGAAAAAATGCCTGGGTAAGTCCGGTAATTTCAATGGGATCGCCAAGTTCCGTCCCCGTGCCGTGGGCTTCAATATAACTGACAGCCCTGGCATTGATCCCTGCTTTGTCCAGTGTCGCGCGAATGAGCTGTCCTTGAGCTTTCGGATTGGGCACTGTATAGCCGTTGGTTTTGCCGCCGTGATTAATACCGGTCCCGCGAATTACAGCGTAAATGTGATCCCCGTCGGCGATGGCCCGGGACAAAGGTTTCAGCAAAACAGCGCCGACTCCTTCACCGGGTACGAATCCGTTGCCCCCCAGACCGAAGCTTTTGCATTTTCCGTCCCTGGACAGCATGTGCTGGCCACAGAGGCCGATATAGCTTGAGGGATGCAGATATAGATTAACTCCCCCCGCAATCGCCATTTCACATTCCTGTTGGTGAAGATGTTCGCAGGCTTCATGAATGGCAGTCAATGAGGAGGAACACATGGTATCGATCGGCATGCTGGGCCCTTGCAGGTTCAATAGATAGGAAATCCGGTTGGCTATTGATCCAAAGGAAGTATGGGGAAATAATTTTTCGCCCTGCCGCCATAAATCGGGGCCATATAAATTAAAGCCTATTTTGGTAACGCCGGCAAAAACACCGACCCGGCCATTATATTGAGCTGTAAGCTGCTCCTTCGTGTAGCCCGCATCCTCCAGCACTTCCCAACAGGACTCAATGAACAGTCGTTCCTGGGGATCCATATTGTTGGCTTCCAGCGGCGAAATATTAAAGAACAGAGGATCAAAATCCGCAAACCCGGTGAGGAAACTACCCCATTTGCTGTAGCTCTTGCCTTGCGCCGCGGCTGCCTGCGGATCCGGGTGATAGAATCCTTCCAGCGGCCAGCGTTCGGCGGGAATTTCAGTAATACAATCTTTTCCTGCTTTCAAATTCTCCCAATATACTTTTGGATTTTGCGCCTGTGCATATCGCCCGGTCATGCCAATGATGGCAATTGGTTCCCGGGTTTCACGCCGGGGATTTGCAGCGGTAATGCTGCGGGCTTTCTTTCTTGCCTTCAATGACATTGACATTGAGATTGAGGGTAGGGTGGAGGTCAGCGCCGGAAATTCACCGGCGAAATTCGGTTTGGCCGGCGGCGCTGCGGCTGTCAATGCCGCCGGCTCGCCAAGCCCGGTCCAGTTCACGCATTCTTGCGGATAATCGGCAACAAAATATTCGGCTAAGGCGCCGAGGGTCTGGTATTCAAAAAATAAAGTTTTTGACAGTTCGCCAAAGATACCGGCCAGATTTTGATTAAGCTGGGCAATCATAACCGAATCAATCCCATAGCTTTCCAAAGGCTCGTCGGCATCAATCCTGCCGACACCCAGCTTGGCGATTCTCCCCAATAGCACTTTAAGTTGATGTAAGGTTTTTCCCCGCAGCAGTCCTGGGTCCACCGGCGGAATGGATTTCTCTGCCAGATCCGGCTGAATTCCGGCGGCGGTTTCTAAAAATAGTTCCCTCATCCGTTGCCGGTCGCCTTCCATCACCAGCACCTGGTCCCTGCCGGCGGCTAAGCCCCGGTAGAAAGCCCGGATGCCGGTTGAAGTTTCCATGGGAATCATGCCGGTCGCTGCCTGCATTATCTGCTCGGTGTTGGCATCAACCCGCATGCCGCCCTCTTGCCACAGCGGCCAGCTGATGGACAGGGTTTGACCCCGGCGTTGGTTTGCTGCCGCCAGACCGTTGCGATACCTGGCGTAGTGGTCCATAAAGGCGTTGGCGGCGGCGTAGTCGGCCTGTCCCGGATTGCCCAAACTGCCGGCAACCGAGGAAAAGAGAACAAAGAAATCCAGGTTCAGGTCCTTGCTGGCTTGATCCAGATTCACCAGGCCACTGACCTTGGGCGACAGCACTTCTGAAAGTTGGGCTTGGGTTTTTTTGAGGATATAGTTGTCGCGGATTACGCCGGCGCTATGGATGATGCCGTTTAGACCGCCAAAATCATCCCGGATGCTCCGGATTAAGTCGGCAGCCGCCTGTTCCCGGGTTACATCGGCTTGTTTATAGACGACCCGAGCGCCGGGTGATTCCAGTTCCTTAAGCTGGGCTTGCCTGGCGGCATTGAGCGGGGACCGGCCGGTAAGAATCAAGGTTGTATCCTTGACTTGCCGCGCAATTTCCCTGGCAAAGATGCGTCCCAGGCCGCCGGCGCCGCCGGTTATTAAATAGATCCCCCCGTTTTTCCAGGGAATCGCCGGCTGGGTGGCGGTTTCAATTTCCTGCCAGCCGCCAACCAAACGTTTGCCGGCTTCATAGCGAATTTGGCTATCCATCGGCCGGCGGCTGTTCTCTGCAAGCCGGGGGATGATTGCCGCCGCCCCTTGTCCCGGCTCTATTGCGATCAGTTGTCCCGTAAGCCGGGGGTTTTCCAGCCGGGCTGTCTTTAAGAAGCCCAGGAAGCCGGCGCACAGTTGCCCCTCGTCCAGGGTGGAAACCACTATTTGGATCAGTACCTGGTCTTTCGGTTTGTTCCTGAGGATGCCCTGGATCTCTTCGAATACCTGAGCGGCATATGTTTCAAAGCGCTCCGCCAGCGGCTGCGCGGATTGAAGCGCCAGACAGCGTACCCCCTTCATCCGGGTGGTAATGTCGTCAGGGGAGATGTCGTCAGTCTCGCAGAGGATCACCAGGTGTTGGGCATAGTCAGGATCTATGGCTTCAGCCGCTGGCGGCTGTTCCTGCCAACAGGGCGCCAGCAGCAGCAGGCCGGTATCTGCCGCCGATCCTGAAGCGCTCAGTCCGCCGGCCGGCAGTTGGAATGCGAATGCCTTCATGCGCACGCAAATCCGGCCCTGGTCGTTGCAAAGATCAATATCCAGTTTCGGCAGCCCGTCCGCCGGCGTGTTGCCGGCGCTCGGCCGTATATGCGCCCACATGGCGGCAGCACAGCTGCCGAATACTTCCAGTTCCTCCAGGGTGAAGGGCAGGATTGGCTTAGCAGAGGTGTTGGCCGCCTGGAGAGCGGCCTCCATCAGGCTGGGGTGCAATACAAACTGGTCCTGGGTAGCGGTAACGGTTGACGGCAGGGTGAGCCTGGCCAGGACCTGATCTTGTCCCAGATACACCTGCTCAATCCCCTGGTAGGCGGGACCGTAATTCAGACCCATGGTTTTAAAGACCTCGTAGAGCCGGCTGGCGGCGGAAGCGGTTTGGCTGCACCCGGCCTGCAGGGCGGCTAAATCCAGGGCAGGCTCTGCCGGCACCGCGTCAAGTACGGCAATGCCCTGACTGTGCACGATTGGCTCGGCCCCGGCTTCAGCGGGCCGGCTGTAGATTTCGTAGGCGATCCGGTCCTCTTCGGGATAAAGTCCGATGTGCACCTGGACTGCTTTGTCGCCTGCGGCGACGGGGCGCGCCCAGACGATGTCCCGGAGCCGGATCCGGGCCTTTTCTTCCGGCCGAACGCCTGTCGCCTGCGCTACGGCGGCCCGGGCCATTTCCAACTGGGCCACTCCCGGTAGAACCGGCCGCCCCTTTACTACATGATCCGCCAGGAAAAACTCCTGCCCGGTAAAGGTGGATGTAAACCGCAGTTCGGCAAGGTCGGAAGTGTTTTGACCCAACAGCGGGTGTATTACGGCGCTTATGGTTGAGGTTGCTGCCGGGCTGGCGGCAGGTTTGGCCTGAATCTCCGGCAGCCAATAGCGTTCCCTGGCGAAGGGATACGTCGGCAGGCTGATGCGGCGCAGTTTGCTGTCGCCATAGAGCTTGCGCCAGTCAAAGGACAGGCCCTTGACCCAAAGGTCCAGCAGTTTCGCATATTTTCGGCGTTGAATCCATTTTTCAATTGTTTCCTGCATTTCTTCGTCCACGGCCATAGCCGCAAAGGTCTCTTTATTTCGTTTGGCCTGTCCCCGGTACAAATCTTTAATGCCGTCCTGCCCGGTTACAAAACCCTGTAGTTTCTCGGCAAGTTCCCGGACGGATCCGGCCATTACTGCCAGGCGTTCCTCCATGGCTTCCCGGCCCACTTGCAGCGTGTAGGCCATATCGGCTAAGTCGCCGGCCGCAAAGGGCTGCGCCTGCAGCACAGCCAACAATTGCTGCGCCTGCAGCTTCAGCCCGTCTTCAGTCCTGGCCGACAGCACGATAATGGCCGGATTTTGCGGCGTGATTGCGGTTATATGCCCTTCCTGGCTGAGAGGAATGTATTCCGCCAGCACGACGTGGGCGTTGGCGCCGCCGGCGCCAAAGGACGAGATGCCGGCAATCCGGGGATATTCCTTGGTTTCGTCCCCCTTCTCAACCACCGGCCGTTTCCATTCCGCCAGTTCCTGCTGGACTACAAAGGGGGTTTTGGCGAAATTAATATTGGGATTCAATTCCCGGGCATGGAGACTGGGAACGATCATTTGGTTCTGCATTTGCAGCACGATTTTGGCAATGCCGGCAATCCCGGCCGCCGCTTCCAGATGGCCGATATTGGATTTTACCGAGCCAATGGCGCAAAAGCCGGTGTCCCGGGTATCCTTTTGGAAGGCCTGGCTTAAGCCGGCGATTTCGATCGGATCGCCCAGGACGGTCCCGGTTCCGTGGGCTTCGATATAACTGACGGTGCGCGCGTCAACCCCGGCTTTATCCAGGGCCGCCCGGATAAGCTCCCCCTGGGCGGTGGGATTAGGCACCAAATATCCGTTGGTTTTGCCGCCGTGGTTGATACTGGTTCCCCGGATTACCGCATAAATATGATCCCCGTCGGCAATGGCCCGGGACAGAGGTTTCAGCAAAACAGCGCCGACGCCTTCCCCGGGAACGAAACCGTTGCCCCCCTGACCAAAGCTTTTGCATTTTCCGTCTTCGGACAGCATGTGCTGGGCACACAGTCCGATATAACTGGAAGGATGCAGGTAGAGATTCACGCCGCCGGCAATCGCCATTTCGCATTCGCCCCGGTAAAGGTGCTCGCAGGCTTCATGAATGGCTGTTAACGAGGCGGAACACATGGTATCAATGGGCATGCTGGGGCCTTGTAAATTAAGAAGATAGGAAATCCGGTTGGCCACCGACCCAAAGGAAGTGCGGGGATAGAAATGTTCGCCCTGTCGCCATAGCTCGGGGCCATACAACTCGAAGCCGGTTTTGGTAATCCCGGCGAAAACACCCACCCGCCGGTTATATTGCGCGCCCAGCTGCTCCCGGGTGTAGCCGGCATCCTCCAGCACTTCCCAGCAAGACTCAAGAAATAAGCGTTCCTGGGGATCCATACCGGTGGCTTCCCGGGGTGAAATACTGAAGAACAGCGGATCAAACTCGGCAAAGCCTTCGACAAATCCCCCCCATTTGCTGTAGCTTTTTCCCTGCGCCGCCGCTTCCTGGGGATCGGGATGATAGAATCCGTCTATTGGCCAACGCTCCGGCGGAATTTCCGTAACAGCATCCCGGCCGGTTTTTAAATTCTCCCAGTAGTCCTTTAATGTTTTTGCCTGGGGATAGCGCCCGCTCATGCCGATGATGGCAACCGGCTCATAAGCGCTGTTATCGGCAGTCCGCTCCGTAAAGCCGCCACGTGTCAGCTGCCGGCGTCTTTTCAGTGAAACCGGCGCGGGGAGTTCGTCAGTTAAAGGCGGCATTATCGGCTTCACTGACTGCGTTGGCTCAGCCTGATCGCCAAGTCCGGTCCATTGCAGGCACTTTTGGGGATAGTCGGCGGTAAAATATTCGGCTAACGCGCTCAGCGTCCGGTACTCATAGAATAAGGTTTTGGACAATTCGCCAAAGATGCCGTCGAGGTTCTGATTGAGCTGGGTAATCATGATGGAATCGATCCCATAGCTTTCCAGGGGCTCTTCCGGATCAATGCCGGCAACACTCATTTTAGTAGTTTCAGCAAACAGAACTTTAAGCTGATGCAAGGTTTTTTCCCGCAGCAGCCATGGCTCTACCTGGACAGTAGCCGCCGCCTCGGTACGGGCGTCGGCCGGCGGGGAAATTGTCTGCAGGCGGGCCTGCAGGCGGGACAGATCGCCTTCCGCCACCATGACTTGCGCTTTGCCGGCGGCTAAGGCCTGATAAAAGGCCCCGATGCCGGTTGCGGTCCGCATAGCGATCATACCCGTGTTTTGCCGCATCGTCTTTTCGGTTTCGGCATCGATGCGCATGCCGCCCTCCTGCCACAGCGGCCAATTGATGGACAGCGTTTGGCCGTGGCGCTGTTGCGCCGCCGCCAGCGTATTGCGGTACCTGGCGTAAGCGTCCATAAAGGCGTTGGCGGTTGCGTAATCGGCCTGGCCGACATTGCCTACGCTTCCTGCTATTGAGGAAAAGAGCACAAAAAAGTCGAGGGGCAGATGCTGGCTGGCCTGATCCAGATGCACCAGGCCGGCAACTTTGGGCGCCAGTACTTCCCACAGTTCCGCCTGGGTTTTCTTGAGGATGAAATTGTCTTTATTCACGCCGGCGCTATGAATAATGCCCTGAAGGCTGCCGTAATTGTCGAGAATATATTGGATTAAGCCATTGACAGCTTCCGGTTGGGTCACATCAACCTGCTTGTATTCGATCCGGGCGCCCAAGGCCGCCAGTTCCCGCAACTCGGCTTGCTTATTTTCGTTAAGCGCCGATCGGCCGGTGAGGATCAAAGCTGCATCTTTAACTTTCTGCGCAATTTCTCTGGCGAAAATTTGCCCCAGGCCGCCGGCGCCGCCGGTTATTAAATAGACCCCCCGGTCTTGCCAGGGGATTTTTCCTGCCGCCGGGGAAACTTCCGTTTCGCTCCAGCCGGCAACATAGCGTTTGCCGTCCCGGTAGCGAATATGTCTATCAAGGGGACGGCGGCTGTTCTCCGCCAGTTTCGCCGTGATTGCCGCCAAATCTTCCCCTGGTTCTATTTCAATAAGCTGTCCTGTCAGTTTGGGATTCTCTAACGGCGCGGTTTTCAAAAGCCCGCCGAGTCCGGCAAACAGTTGCTGTTCGTCCTGAAGGGAAGTAATGATCTGGATCAATACTTTGCCCGCGGGTTTTTCTTTGAGGATGCTTTGGATTTCTGTAAACGCCTGGACGGCATAATCCTGGAACCGGGCCGCGATGCCTTCCTGTTTGGACTCCAGGACGAGGAAACGCATCCCGTTTGTCTCGTTTTCCATACTTTGCCGCAGAGCCGCGTCCGGCTGGCAGAACATTGCCACATGCTGAGCATAGCCGGCAGCGGCAGCGTCCCGGTCAACAGCTTCTTCTTGCCAGCAGGGATGCAGAATCAAAGTCCCGGGAGCCGTTGCCGCCGGACTTCTCCCGTCTTCCCGCCCTTGCGGGGAAAGTCCCTTCATCCGTAGGCAAACATGCCCTTGGTCGTCGCACAAATCAATGTCGAGTTTCGCCGCCTTATCCCCGGCTTTGCTGCTGTCACTGAAGCGGATCAGCGCCCACATGGCAGGGGTGCATCGCCCCCAAACCGCGAGTTCCTCCAGGGCGAAGGGCTGGACCGCACCGGCTGTTAAACCGCTTGACGCCTGAAGGGCCGCCGCCAGCAAAGCGGGATGCAGGACGAATTGATCCTGAGTATCAGAAACGGCGGCAGGCAAAACCAGTTTGGCCAACACTTGTCCCGGGCCTGCATACAGCTTCTCAATTCCCGGACCGGACGCAAAGCCGCTTTCCGGGCCCTGTGACTGCAGGGCCGTCAGATCCAAAGGCGGAACTTCCGCAACCGCCCCCGGCATTGCCCTGCCCTGACTGTACACTACCGGTTCCGCGTTGTCCCCCTGCGGCTGGCTGTAGATTTCATAGGCAATTTCCCCGTTGTCCTCGGGATAGAGTCCGATGTGCACTTCTATTGCCTGGTCCCCGACGACTATCGGCCGAGCCCAAAGCACATTCCTGAGGCGTATTCCGTTACCCTTTTCTTTCCCGGCCCCTGTTGCCTGCTGTACTGCTGCCCGGGCCATCTCCAGGCAGACAACCCCGGGTAAAACCCGCTGATCTTTCCCTATGGCATCTGCCAGGAAAAACTCCTGGCCGGTAAAGGTGGAACTGAACCGCTGTTCCGAAAGATCGGAAGTATTGCGCTGCAGCAGGGGATGAATTGCGCCGGCAAGGGCTAAAGCTGCCGGCAGACCGCTGCCGGCGGTTTTGGTGTCCTGCCCGGCTAGCCAGTAACGTTCCCTGGCGAAGGGATAGGTCGGCAGACTGATGCGCCGCGGTTTGTTGTCGCCATAAAGCTTGTTCCAGTCAACAATGAGGCCCTTGACCCAAAGGTCGAGAAGTTTTGCGTATTTCCCTTTGGCGACCCAGGCATCGATGGCTTTGGCCAGATCTTCATCCGCGGCAAAAACAGCCAGCGTTTCTTTATTGCGCTTTACCTGTCCCCGGTATACTTCCCCGTCGCCATCCCCGCCATCCACATAACTCTTCAGTTGTTCGGCAAGTTCCTGTACTGATCCCGCGATTACAGCCAGGCGCTCTTCCATGGCCTCCCGGCCCACCTGGAGGGTGTAAGCCACATCGGCTAAATCGCGGTCTGTGAATTGCTGCTCCTTAATTGCCGCCAGCAATTGCTGCACCTGCTCCCGCAGCCGTTCTTCATTCTTTGCCGACAGCACGATAATGGCCGGATTCCCCGCGTTGACCGCAATTGGCAGCCGGACCGGGTCCCGGGGTATATATTCTTCGATAACTATATGAGCGTTTGCCCCTCCCGCCCCAAAGGACGAAATGCCGGCAATCCGCGGATATTCTTTGCTTTCGCCGCCTTTTTCAACCAGCGGCCGCTTCCATTCCGCCAGTTCCTGCTGGACCACAAAGGGGGTATTACTGAAATCAATGTTGGGATTTAAGGTCTGAGAATGGAGTGAAGGCGCCAGTTGCTGATACTTTAACTGCAGCAGTATTTTCGTTACTCCGGCAATGCCGGCCGCGCTCTCGCAATGGCCGATGTTGGACTTGGCCGAGCCGATGGCGCAGAACTGCTTGTCCTTGGTGTATGCCTGGAAGGTTTTTGTCAGGCCGGTGATTTCAATGGGGTCCCCCAGGGAAGTGCCGGTGCCGTGGGCCTCAATATAACTGATTGTCCGGGGGTCAATCCCGGCTTCCTTAAAGGCCCGGCCGATGACACTGGCCTGGGCATTGGGATTGGGAACGGTGTAGCCGTTGGTTTTTCCCCCATGATTGAGGGCGGTCCCCTTGATGATGCCATAGATGTGGTCGCCGTCGGCAACGGCTTTCGCCAGCGGTTTTAGGAGCACGGCTCCCACGCCTTCTCCCGGCACATAGCCGTCGCCGCCCTGGCCGAAGCTTTCGCAGCGGCCCTTGCTGGAGGCGAACTTGCCCTGGCTAAGCAGTAAATATTTATTGGGATGAATGGAAACATTGACGCCGCCCGCAATCGCCGCTTCGCAGACGCCGCGCTGCAGGCTCTGGCAGGCCAGATGGATGGCGGTCAGGGCGGAGGAGCACATGGTATCCACCGCCATGCTGGGTCCATGGAAGTTGCAGAAATAGGACACCCGGTTGGCGATGGACGACGGGTTGCCGGCTGCGGCAACCGGCCGGCCCCGGAGCTGTTCCTGGGCGCCGTAGAGCTGGTACTCTTCGTACATCACCCCGACATATACCCCCACATTGCCCCCCAGGCCAAAGTCCTGATGCAGGCCCAGGGTTTCCCGGGTATAGCCCGCGTCCTCCAGGGTTTCATAGACACACTGCAGGAACAACCGCTCCTGGGGATCCATGATTTGGGCTTCCCGCGGTGAAATATTGAAAAACAGCGGATCGAACTGATCCACGCTGTTAATAAAGCCGCCCCACTTGCTGTAGGTTTTGCCGGGCTTATTTTTATCGGCATCAAAGTACAGGCTGTGATCCCAGCGGTCTTTAGGGATTTCGGTGATGCAATCCTTGCCGTCCCGCAGGTTTTGCCAGAATTGCCGGATATTATCCGCCTGGGGATAGCGGCCGGCGACACCAATGATAGCAATGTCCAAGGCCGCTGCTTCTTCCCGCTTCTCCGGCCGCAGCGAGGCAAAACGCGGACGGCTGCGGACGGCTGCCGGTTTTTCCGCCGCTGTCACAGCTGCAAAATCCGGGGGATTTACGGCCGGCGCCGCCGCTCTTTTATCCTCAAGTCCCAATAATTTTGTCAGTTCACCGCCATAGTTTTCCAGGAAATATTCGGTTAAGTCTTTAATGTTTTGGTATTCAAAAAACAATGTTTTCGGCAATGAACCGAATGCTTTTTCCAGTTGATTGGTCAGTTGCATAACCATGACCGAATCGATGCCGTATTGTTCCAGCGGCGCGTCTGCTTCAATGCGGTGCGCCGGCAGTTTGATGACGGCAGCCAGCAGCTTTTTGAAGTAGTTGACGGCTTTTTCCGGGAGCGAATCCTGATCAATAGCCGGAACTGCTTTGTTTTCTTCTTGGGGATAAGACCCTTTTGCGGCTTCGGTTGCGGGCTGCTGCTGCAGGAGGAGGGCCTGAAGCCGCTCAAGTTCCCCTTCCAGCACCATGACCTGATCCTGACCGGAGGCCAGGCCTTGATACAAGGCCCGGATGCCGGTTGCTGTCTCCATGGCGACCATACCCGTGTTTTGCCGCAGCAGTTTTTCTGTTACCGGATCAACCCCCATACCGCCTTCTTTCCATAGCGGCCAATTGACGGACAGGGCTTGGCCGTGGCGTTGGTTTGCGGCCGCCAGTTGGTTGCGATACCTGGCGTAAGCGTCCATAAAGGCGTTGGCGGCCGCATAGTCGGCCTGGCCCGGATTGCCGACAACTCCTGTCCCGGACGAAAAGAGGATGAAAAAGTCCAGGGGCAGATCCTTGCCGGCCTGATCAAGATACACCAGGCCGGCGACCTTGGGCGCCAGCACTTCTAAAAATTCGGCTTTGGTTTTCTTGATAATAAAGCTGTCTTTAAGCACGCCGGCGCTATGGATAATGCCGTGGAGGCCGCCGTAACTGTCCTGAATATATTGGATTAAGCTGTTAACCGCTTCCTGGCGGGTCACATCCACTTGCCGGTATTCTATCCTGGCGCCCAGGGCCTGCAGTTCCTTCAGCACAGCCTGCTTGTTCCCGTTAAGGGGCGACCTGCCGGTAAGAATCAGGGTCGCGGCCTTAGCTTCACGGACGATTTCTTTGGCAAAAATAAGTCCCAGGCCGCCGGCGCCGCCGGTAATCAGGTAGATACCCCCGTCTTTCCAGGGAAGCTTCCCGGCGGTACGGGCAACTTCCACCTGACTTAAACCAGCCACATAGCGCTGGCCGTCCTGATAGCGGACATGATTACTGCCGGCGCTGCGGCTGTTGGCTTGCAGCTTCCCGATAATTGCCGCCGCGGCTTCTTCCGGTTCAACTTCAAGCATTTGCCCAACCAGTTGGGGATTCTCCAACCGGGCTGTTTTTAACAAGCCGGCAAGGCCGGTAAACAATTGCTGTTCCTCCCGGTTGGGAACGACAAGCTGGACCAGAACCCTGCCTGCCGGTTTGGCGGCCAGCATGCCTTGGATTTCTTCAAATACCTGGGCGGCATAGTCCTGGAACCGTTCCGCCAGGCCTTGGTGTTTGGACGCCAGGGTCAGACAACGCGCCCCGCTGATTTGGGCGGCGATAATTTCCGGGGAAATTGCATTTGGCTCACAGAGCATCACCACATGCTGAACATAGTCGGGAGCCGCGGTTTCAACAATGTCCTGCCGTTTCCAGTCAGGGCGGAGCATCAGCATTCCCGGTGCGGCCGGTGACTGAGCCGGGCTCGTTTCTCCCGCCAGCACTCTGGAGGATAATCCCTTCAGCCGCACACAAACCTTCCCCTGGTCATCATATAATTCAATATCAAATTTCTGCACCTTATCGCCGGCGCGGCCGCCGTCACCATACCGGATCAGCGCCCACACGGAGGAAGGGCAATTGCCGAGAATTTCGATCTCCTGTAAGGCAAAGGGCAGTACCGGCTTGAGGGAAACTGCACCGCCGTCGCCTAAACTCATTACCAGCCCGATTGACGCCTGTAAGGCCGAGTCCATCAGACTGGGGTGAAGGACAAACTGGTCCCGGGTACCGGCGACAGCTAACGGCAGCGCCAACTTTGCCAACACCTGCTCCGGACCCACATATACCGTTTCGATTCCCCGGTGGGCCGGGCCGTAGTCAATCCCCATCGCCTTAAAAGCCTCGTAGCATTGGCTGGGTGAAAGAGCGCCGCGGTTGCATTGGGCTTGTACGGTTAAGATGTCGATAGCCGCTGCCGCCGCCACCGGACTCAGCACGGCACTGCCCTGGCTGTGAACTATAGGTTCGGCGCCGGCTGCTTCAGCCTGGCTGTAGATTTCAAAGAAAATCTCGCCGCTATCCGCCGGGAAAAGCCCGATATGCACCTTGACCGGCTGTTCCCCCACGGTAACGGGCCGGGCCCAGACAATGTTTTTGAGCCGTATGCCGGCCTGGCCCGGTTCAACCCCGGCTGCTTGCGCCACAGCCACCCGGGCCATTTCCAGGTAGGCCACTCCCGGTAAAACCCGCTGCCCCTGCACGATATGATCCGCTAAGAAAAACTCCTGGCCGGTAAAGGTTGAACTAAACCGTTGTTCGAAAAAATCGGAGGTATTGTGCTGCAGCAACGGGTGAATTGCGGCCGCGACGCCTGAACCGGCAGCAATACCGCCGCTGCCGGCGCCGTTCTTGGCTACCTGTATCCAATAGCGTTCCCTGGCAAATGGGTAGGTGGGCAGACTGATGCGGCCAGGTTTCGTGTCGCCGTAAAGTAAATTCCAATTTATATCAAAGCCTTTTACCCACAAATCGGCAATTTTTCTAACTTCGCCGGTAATAATCCATTTATTGATCAATTCCAGCGACTCCCGGTCGCTAAAAAGATTGGTTGTATCTTTGCCCTGCTTTACATGCCCGCGCCAGCAATTATCCCTCACTTCCTTGCCTTCACCAAAGGCTTCTAATTTTTCAATTAGCTGCCCCACATCCTTTACGAGAAAAGCTACCCGTTCTTCCATGGATTCCCGTCCCACTTGCAAAGTATAAGCCAATGCCGGTAAATCCATCCCATTTTCAGGGTGAAGATTGTCCCCGGAGAACCCTTTCAGAAACGCAAGCAGTTTTTGGGCATAAGCCTGCAGCCGTTCCTTGTTCTTGGCCGAAAGGGGAATGATTGCCTGATCGTCGCCGGGCCTCGGAATTGCCGGCTGTTGCCGGTTGTATTCCTCCAGTATGATATGAACGTTTGAGCCGGTAGCGCCAAAAGAACTCAGCCCGGCCCGGCGGGGATAGCTGACCTGCCGGCCGTCTTCCTCGACTACCGGCTGCTTCCATTCCTCGGTGTTATGCTGAACGAAAAATGGCGATTGGGCAAAATCTATGTGCGGATTTAATTCTTCGGAATGCAGTGAAGGCACCAGGGTTTTATAATAAAGCTGGAGGATAACCTTGGTCAGGCCGCTGATGCCGGCAGCGGCTTCAGCATGCCCGATATTTGACTTGACGGAACCAATTGAACAATATTGCAAATCCCTGGTATACAGGCGAAAGGCTTTCACCAGCCCTTCGATTTCAATGGGATCGCCCAATGACGTTCCGGTCCCGTGAGCTTCCACATAGCTGATCGTCCGGGGATGAATATTTATTTTTTCCAAACAGGCCGCAATCATATCCGCCTGGGCCACCGGACTTGGCACCGTAATGCCGCTTACCGTCCCCACATGATTGATGGTGCTGCCTTTGATGACCGCATAAATGTGATCCCCGTCCTGGGCGGCTTTGTGCAACGGCTTTAGCAGCACCGCCCCGACGCCTTCGCCGGATACATAGCCGTCGCCGTCTTTACCGAAGGTATGGCAATAGCCGTCGCTGGCATGCATGTCCATCATCCCGTAGGTAAAATATTTATTGGGATTTAAGGATAAATTCACGCCGCCGGCCAGGGCCGCCTCGCAGTCGCCGTGCCGGATACTCTCCAAGGCCAAATGCACGGCCGTAAGGGAAGAGGAACATACCGTATCCACCGCCATGCTGGGGCCGTGAAAATTGCAGAAATATGAGACCCGGTTGGCAATAGGCGCGTAGTTCAATGACAAGGGAACGGCCTGGCCGTGAGCCGCGGCTTCGGCTCCGATCAGAGTATAATCTTTGTGCATTACCCCGACAAATACGCCCACATGCCGCCTTTTATTGGGACCTTGCGGCGTAACCAGCGTTTTCGGCGTATAGCCGGCATCTTCTATTGCTTCCCAGCAGGTTTCCAGAAACAACCGTTCCTGCGGGTCCATCAATTCCGCTTCCCGCGGCGATACTCGAAAAAACTGGGGATCAAAGTAATCCGGATTATCGATAAAGCCGCCCCATTGGGAGATGTTTTTGCCTGAGGGGGATTTTAATCCCGCATACAATTTCCAATCCCAGCGGGATGGAGGAATTTCACTGATACAATCTTTGCCGGTTTTGAGATTAGCCCAAAATTCCTGCAGGTTTATTGCTTGCGGGTAGCGTCCCGCTATCCCGACGATGGCAATATCTTCCTGCCCGGCCGGCATTGTTGCCGCCCGGCCGGCGGCCGGGCTTGGCGCCGGCGCCGTTGATGCTTGCCTGAAAGGAGAAGCCGGGGGGACGGCATCCTGCCGCGTCCCGGCGGCGCGGCTGAACTTGGCGGCATAATTTCCGGTAAGATAGGCCGCTAATTCGGCAATGGTCGTATATTCAAACAATAACGTCGGCGATAAGGCGGCGCCAATTTTTGTTTCTATTGCCTGGACAATCTCCAACAAACCGGGTGAATCCAAACCCATTTCATAATATCCAATCTGAGTATCGATTTGTTCCGCCGGTTTTTTTAATCGCTCCGCCATCAGCTGCCGTAAAAAGGCTGCCGCTGCCTCGGTCGCTGCCGGGTTGGCGCCGGCAGCCTCATAGCCGGGTGGGAGAGTGCCGGCTGGTGAGTCGGCTGAAGGCGCAGCCAAATCAGCCGCCGGCAGGGAATGGCTTTTTCGATCAGGGTTGATTAATTCAGCGCCGCGGACCAGTTTGCTGCAGAAATTTTTCAATTCCGCCACCTTCGCGCCGGCTTCATTGAAAAATTCCAGCGTCATATATAACAGTTCTTTTTTGCGGGCCAGGGATGAAGTTTGAATCCGGGTCACACAACGGTTTTGTAAAAGCGCCGCTGCGCGAAAGGATTCAAAGAAAAGCGGCAAAAACAGGCGTTCTTCCTCTTTGACCAAGGAAGACAGCAGATTCATCGCACCGATAGCGCTGCCGTCAATAAGGGCCGGGTGAAACAGAAAGCCTTCGGCGCTGGCATGGGCCTCCTGGCCCAGGGAAACGCCAATGAAAGTCGCTGTCCCGCTCTCGTAAATCTTTCCTGCCGCTTTCATAAAGCCGGTGTGCACCAGGTCCTGAAGCCGGCATTGCCCGTAAACCTCTTCTAAACTGACAATTCTCTTGGCCGAGCGCTTTATTTGATTAAAATCCAAAGTTTCATTAAATATTACCGGGCCTGTCTGATGCATTTCAGCAGTAACATACCGTTTTTTATCCCGGGCCAGGGTTCCGTCATTGCGCTGCTCCTGACCCTCCACAACAATCTGCCATTGCCCCGCCTCGATTTCAGAAAACTGAATGGAAAGCATAACGTCATAGTCTTTGTCTTTTCCTGTAATCAGTGGGTTATATATGGATAAATTGCGCAGTTCGAACTCATTGCAAGAGTGATGCTGATGATGCTTGTGAAAGAATTGGAATATAAGATCGATATAAGCTAAGCCGGGCAACAATTGTTGTCCATATACACTGTGATTGCTCATGATCGGGTTTTTGGCGGATAGATTGAACGTTTCGTATATCACTGACTTCCCCTCCTACTTAAACATTTCCCAGATCACTTTTAATGCAGCGTCGCCAGTCCGGCTTTCTGGTCCGAACTGTTGCCGATTTATTGCCGGCGGCGGGTTGGGATGCCGCTTAATTATACGGGAGGCTGGCTCCTCCCAGGCTTCCAGGATCACATGGGCATTGGTGCCGCCATCGGCAAAACAGTTTATCGCAGCAATCCGGGGAGTATTTTTCCATTCGGTGAGCTTACGCGAAAAATAAAAGGGAGAAGATTCGATGTTGTAATGGGTCATGGGCTGTTCGCCGGACAAAAAGGGAACAAACTGCCGGTATTGAAGCATCAAGGCAACTTTAATAAAACTGGCAATGCCTTCGGCGCACAACGGATGGCCGATATTGGGTTTTACCGATCCCAGCATCAGGGGCGATGTATTGTCCAGCCGGTAAACCGACTGGATGGCCTTGAGTTCCAGCAGATCCGTAACTTCAGAACCGGAACCGTTGGCTTCAATATAGATAACTGCTTCCGGCTGCTTGCCACTCCTGGCCAAAGCTGTTTGCAAAACTTCTTTTTGCGCCTGTAGATTGGGAGTTGCCGGACCTGCCGTCCGCCCGTCGTTATTGATGGCCAATGCTTTAATTACGGCATAAATCCGGTCTCCGTCCGCAAGCGCCTGCTCTACTGTTTTTAATAAGACCAGACCGGCGCCTTCCCCCAGGACAATTCCCCGGGAACGCTGATCAAAGACATGAAAGACCGGATCCGGACTTAAAATTCCCCGCTGGTGGAATAACTGGTGGGATGCGTCCGTATTCAGCAGGCTCACGCCGCCAACGACAGCGGCTTCAATATCGCCGTTGTTCAAGGCCTGCATGGCCATATTCATACCGACTAAGGCCGAGGAACAGGCAGTGTCCACGACAATGCTTGGGCCGCGAAGATCAAAATATTGCGAGATATTTGCCGCCAAATAGTTTTGTCCCACGGCGACAATGGGATTGATTGCCTGACGCAGGCTGGCTTCATCGGGGCGGTGGAGACTGCGGCCGCCAAGATAGACGCCAACCTGTTTTCCCTTTATTTCCGCCGGGGAATAGCCGGCGTGATACCATAGTTTCAGGCTCTCTTCCAGTATCACCAGGGCTTGCGGGTCCATTGCCCTGACATCCTTTTCCGGCATCATAAACAATTTTGCATCAAATTGCGTAATGTTGTCGACCAGTCCCGCGGAAAAATTATTCAAGTACCCCCAGCGCTCCTCCGGCACGGAACGAATGGCCGACCTGCCTTCCGCCAACAGCTGCCAGTACTCTTCTAAACTGTTTGCTCCCGGAAAACGGCAGGCAAGCCCAATCACGGCAATATCCTGCGGCTTGGAAGACCTGTAAATATGAGTATGAGATTCCGTTTGCAATCCCCGGCTCGCGGGAGATTCCGAAGGGATTGGGGGGGCGGGAAGCGATGAAGCCTGAGTTGGCGGCATATATTGTTCCGGACTCCCGGTATCCAGGATTTTGCCTAAAGAAGAAGCGTGATTATTGACAAGCCATGTTGCCAGGGACTCAATGGTTGAATATTCGAACAGAATTGAGGGATCTAAATCATTTGCCAGCAATTGATTGATCGACCCCAATACTTGCGCCAGCAAAATGGAATCCATCCCGTAGTCTTGAAATGCCGTATCCATTTCCAGCTTGGCGGAATCTATCCTTAATTCCTGCGCGAACAAACCGACTAACCATTTTTGCGTTACCGTCAAAAGAGAAGCGGGGGCCGGCGGCGTTTTCGCGGCGGCAGGGCGCCGGGTCTGAATATTCGCTGTCAGGGTTTCTTGTTTTTTACGCTGCATTAGCTGGCGAGGCTGCCACAAATCCGGGTTGACCACTGCCGGCAGCACGACGGGACCCAGCTGCCCGGATAGAATCTGATCCAGTAGCTGCAAGCCTTCTTCATTGGTATGGCTCAGCAAACCTGTCTGCTGATAGGCTTTGGTTTTGACCTCGCCCATGCCTGTCTCTTTCCAGCTGGGCCACACTATGCTGACGATCGGACAGGCATCCGCCCTGGCGTCCGCAAAATAGTCCATATAGGCGTTGGCCATGGCATAATCGCTTTGTCCGGCAGCTAAAGCGGGAATAATCGCCGATACCGATGAAAACAGGACAAAAAACTGCAACGGTTCATTGCTGAAGCTTTGATACAATATGTTCAGTCCGTCAACCTTGGGATCCAGCACCTGTTGCATTCCCCCGACAGATTTCCGGATAAATGCGGGATTCTTGGCATCACCGACGCCGGCGCAATGAATGATTCCGCCAATTGGGCCCATAGTGCCTTTTATTTCTTCCAGACTCTCCTGTACAGCCTGTTCATCGGTTAATGAAACAGACAACACCTGGACTTGTGCGCCCTGGGCTTCTAAGGCCCGTATAGCCTGAATTTTTTGGGCGACAGCGGTATTTTGCGACTGATAAGCATCCCATTCCGCCCGGGGCGGCATTGTCTCCCGGCCGGTGAGCACCAGGCGCCTGACGCCATGCTTTGTTACAAAATGCCGGGCGCACTGGTAGCCTATGCCTCGCGTTCCCCCTGTAATCCATAACACATGTCCCTCAGGAAATACCAGCGTTTGCTGACTGTTATTACTGCTATTACTGTTGTTACCGTCATCACTTTTTTCGAATTCATCAAGATAGGCGCGATAACGCTTCCCATCCCGGTAGCAGATTTCCGGGTCCTCACTTTCCAGGCAGAACTCGGAAGCGATCTGCCGCGCCAGCGCCTGATCACCGGTGGATGGGTCCGCATCCATATGCCGTGAACGCAGATGCCCGTATTCACTTTGCAGCATTCGGTACAGGCCGGCGCGGGCGGCGCCTGCTAAATTGACAACCGTATTCTGATAAGACTCCAGGCCTTTTGTCACACCGAGCAGCATCAGCCCTTCCCGCTGCCCGTACTCAGTCAATCGCTGCAGCCATGTTATCCAGTGGGATATTGGGCTTTTTCCCTGGCCGCAGCCAATCAAATCCACACAGCCGCCGTAATTTTTCCAATGCGTTTCCGGTTGCTGAAGCTGTGATTCAAGCTCATGGCTATTATAGGTATCTATATCTATTATTTCACTCTTGAGAAAATGCCCGGCAAGCTGAATCGCCAATTCCATAGTTTCTTGCGTTGTCAAGATGGCGACAGTCCGGTCGGATATGGGGGCTGAAGCTGCGGAACAAGGTTCCCATTGTTTTTGTAAATAACGCACTGCCCGCTGTTGGGGGCGATCTTCAGACTTGGCGGGAAGAGTGGCGTCAAATAACCAATACCGTTCTTTGGCAAAAGGATAGGTAGGCATGCTGATGCGGCGCGGCTTGACGTCTCCGTACAGCCGGTTCCAGTCAACAATGAGGCCTTTGACCCAAAGGTCGATAAGCTTTGCATACTTTCCTTTGGTAATCCAGGCAGCGACTGTTTTGGCCATATCTTCATCCGCGGCAAAAACATCCAGGGTTTCTTTATTGCGCTTTACCTGTCCCCGGTACACTTCCCCGCCGCCATCCCGGCCATCGGCATAACTTTTCAGTTTTTTCACAAGTTCCCTGACGGATCCCGCCAATACCGCCAGGCGCTCTTCCATGGCCTCCCGGCCTGCCTGGAGGGTGTAAGCCACATCGGCCAAATCATTATCCGTGAATTGCCGCTCCTCAATCGCCGCCAGCAATTGCCGCACCTGCTCCCGCAGCCGTTCTTCATTCTTTGCCGACAGCACGATAATGGCCGGATTCCCCGCGTTGACCGCAATCGGCGGCCGGGCCGGGTCCCGGGCTATATATTCTTCGATAACGATGTGAGCGTTTGCCCCGCCCGCCCCAAAGGACGAGATGCCGGCAATCCGCGGATATTCCTTGCTTTCGCCGCCTTTTTCAACCACCGGCCGTTTCCATTCCGCCAGTTCCTGCTGGACCACAAAGGGGGTATTACTGAAATCAATGTTGGGATTTAAGGTCTGAGAATGGAGTGAAGGCGCCAGTTGCTGATACTTTAACTGCAGCAGTATTTTCGTTACTCCGGCAATGCCGGCCGCGCTCTCGCAATGGCCGATGTTGGACTTGGCCGAGCCGATGGCGCAGAACTGCTTGTCCTGGGTGTATGCCTGGAAGGTTTTTGTCAGGCCGGTGATTTCAATGGGGTCCCCCAGGGAAGTGCCGGTGCCGTGGGCCTCAATATAACTGATGGTCCGGGGATCAATCCCGGCTTCTTGAAAGGCCCGGCCAATGACACTGGCCTGGGCATTGGGATTGGGAACGGTGTAGCCGTTGGTTTTTCCCCCATGATTGAGGGCGGTCCCTTTGATGATGCCATAGATGTGGTCGCCGTCGGCAACGGCTTTCGCCAGCGGTTTCAGGAGCACGGCTCCCACGCCTTCTCCCGGCACATAGCCGTCGCCGCCCTGGCCGAAGCTTTCGCAGCGGCCTTTGCTGGAGGCGAACTTGCCCTGGCTAAGCATCAAGTATTTGTTGGGATGAATGGAAACATTGACGCCGCCCGCAATCGCCGCTTCGCAGTTACCCCGCTGCAGGCTCTGACAGGCCAGATGGATGGCGGTCAGAGAAGAGGAGCACATGGTATCCACCGCCAGGCTGGGTCCATGGAAGTTGCAGAAATAGGATACCCGGTTGGCGATGGACGACGGGTTGCCGGACGCGGCGACCGGCCGGCCCTGGATTTGTTCCTGGGCGCCGTAGAGCTGGTACTCTTCGTACATCACCCCGACATATACCCCCACATTGCCCCCCAGGCCAAAGTCCTGACGCAGGCCCAGGGTTTCCCGGGTATAGCCCGCGTCCTCCAGGGTTTCATAGACACACTGCAGGAACAACCGCTCCTGGGGATCCATGATTTGGGCTTCCCGCGGTGAAATATTGAAAAACAGCGGATCGAACTGATCCACGCCGTTAATAAAGCCGCCCCACTTGCTGTAGGCTTTGCCGGGCTTATTTTTATCGGCGTCAAAGTACAGGCTGTGGTCCCAGCGCTCTTTAGGGATTTCGGTGATGCAGTCCTTGCCGTCCCGCAGGTTTTGCCAGAATTGCCGGATATTATCCGCCTGGGGATAGCGGCCGGCGACCCCAATGACGGCAATGTCCAAGGCCGCTGTTTCTTCCCGCTTCTCCGGCCGCAGCGAGGCAAAGCGCAGACGCCGGCGGCTGCCGGCGGTCAGTTCCTCGGCCTCGGTCCCGGTCACAGCCGTTAAATTTTGGTAATTACCGGCGGGCGCCGCCGCTATATCCTCAATTCCCACTAATTCTGTCAGTTGGCCGCGATAGTTTTCCAGGAAATAGCCGGTTAAATCTTTAATGTTTTGGTATTCAAAAAATAGTGTTTTCGGCAATAAACCGAATATCTTTTCCAATTGATTGGTCAATTGCATGACCATCATGGAATCAATTCCATATTGTTCCATCGGTGCAGCCGCCTCAATGCGGTGCGCCGGCAGCTTGATGGCGGTGGAAAGCAGCCGTTTGAAGTAATTTACGGCTTTTTCCTGGAATGAATTTTGGTCAATGGCTGGTACGGCTTTGTTTTCTTCTCTGGTATGAGGGGCATTGGGCGCGTTTATGGCTGCCGTTCCCGTCTGTTCCCCGAGGAATGCCGCCCGCAGCCGCTTAAGTTCCCCTTCCATCACCAGGACCTGATCCTGGCCGGAGGCCAGGCCCTGATACAGGGCCCGGATGCCGGTTGCTGTCCCCATGGCGACCATACCGGTGGTTTGCCGCAGCATCTTTTCGGTTTCCGCATCCACACGCATCCCGCCCTCCTGCCACAACGGCCAGTTGACCGACAGGGTTTGACCGCGGCGTTGCTGTGAGGCCACCAGCGTATTGCGATATCTGGCATAGGCGTCCATAAAGGCGTTGGCGGCTGCATAGTCGGCCTGGCCCGCATTGCCGAAAACTCCCGTTCCGGATGAAAAGAGGATGAAAAAGTCCAGCGGCTGATGCTGGCTGGCCTGATCCAGATGCACCAGGCCGGTGACCTTGGGCGCCAGCACTTCCAAGACTTCAGCTTTCGTCTTTTTAATAATGAAGTTGTCCTTAATCACACCGGCGCTGTGAATGATGCCATTGAGGCCGCCAAAGTCGGTCTGGATGCTTTGGATTAAGTCGGCGACTGCTTTCTCCCGGGTCACATCGACTTGCCGGTAGACAATCCGGGCGCCCTGGGCTTCCGCCTGCTTAAGCTTGGCTTGCCTGTCGGCAGTGAGCGGGGAGCGGCCGGTGAGGATCAGGGTGGTATCCTTGACTTTTTGTGCAATTTCCCGGGCAAAAAGGAGTCCCAGGCCGCCGGCGCCGCCGGTAATTAAATAGACTCCCTGATCTTTCCAGGGAATTCTTCCTGCTGCCGGTGAGGCTTCCATTTCGCTCAAGGCGGCAACATAGCGCTTGCCGTCCTGGTAGCGAACCTGACTATTTATGATGCTTCGGCTGTCCGCCTGCAATTTCTCTATGATTCCTGCCGGATCTTCATCCGGTTCCACTTCAATCAACTGCCCGATAATTTGGGGATTTTCCCACCGGGCTGTTTTCAGAAATCCGGCCAGGCCGGTGAACAATTGCTGTTCCTCCCGGTTGGGAACAACGATCTGGAGCAGCACCTTGCCCGCAGGTTTGCTTTTAAGAATGCTTTGGATTTCTTCAAATACCTGGGCGGCATAGTCGGGAAATTTCTCAATGCCGTCCTGTTCGGACGCCAGCGTGAGGCAACGCACCCCGCTCATCCGGGATTCGATGGTTTCCCGGGAAATGTTATTGGGCTCGCAGAGCATCACCACCTGCTGAACATAGGCAGGGGCTGCAGCTTCTTGGGCAACGGCTTGTTCTTTCCAGCCGGGATAGAGCATCAGCGTGCCGGGAGTCGCCGCCTTCCCTGCCGGACCTACCTCGCCTTCCAGCCCTCGGGACGAGAATCCCTTGATCCGCACACAAACATTTCCTTGAGCGTCATAGAGGTCAATATCCAGTTTCTGCACTTTATCCCCGGCTTTACCGCCGTCACTGCGGCGGATCAGCGCCCACATGGCGGCAGTACAGCCGGCGTGGATTTCAAGCGCCGTAAGCGCAAATGGCAGGAACGGCTTGAGGGCGGCTTTACCTTTTGGATCACCGGCGCCCAGCAGGAAACCGATTGACGTCTGCAAGGCGGAATCCAGCAAACCGGGGTGCAGGACAAAGTGTTCCAGGGTATCGGCAACAGCGGCCGGCAAAGACAATTTCGCCAACACCTGGTCCGCTCCCGCATACAGCATCTCAATCCCCTGGTGTCCCGGGCCATATTGCAGGCCCATGGCTTGAAACGCCTGGTAACATTGACTGGCGGAAAAAGTGCTTTGGCTGCATTGAGCCTGTAAGGCCGGCAGATCCGCCGGGGGAATTTTTTCAACCGGACTCAGCACGGCGCTGCCCTGGCTGTGCACTACCGGTCCGGCGCCGGCCGCTTCCGTATATATTTCAAAAGCAATCTTACCGTTATCTTCCGGGAAGAGCCCAATGTGTACCTGAACTGGCTGTTCGCCCACGGCAAGGGGCCGGACCCATACTACATTTTCCAGCCGGATCCCGCTCTGACCGGCTTGGAAACTTCCTGTCGCCTGCGCCACTGCCGCCCGGGCCATTTCCAGATAGGCTACCCCGGGTAAAACCGGCTGCCCCTTTACTACATGATCGGCCAGGAAAAACTCCTGCCCGGTAAAGGTGGAGCTGAACCGCTGCTCCGAAAGATCGGAGGTGTTTTGATGCAGCAGCGGGTGAAGGGCTGCTGCCGTGACTGCGGCTGCGGCCGAACTGTTGCCGGGTTGAGCGCCGCTGGGGGATACCCAGTAGTGTTCCCTGGCGAAGGGATAGGTGGGAAGACCGACGCAGCGGGGTTTGGCATCGCCGAACATCCCGTCCCAGGGGAGATCGTAACCCTGACAATAAAGGTCGGCTAATACATAGAGTGTTTCCTGATATTTATTCCTGTTCTCTTTTAATGCCCAACTGCGCTGCAGCAGTTCTTCCCCATACTCCTGCATTGCTTTTTGGCCCTTAAAATCCCGCGGAACCTTTCCCTGAAACAGGTTAGGCAGCCTTTCCTCACCGCCTGCCTGCTGCCATACATATACGGCATCCTCGCGGTCCTGGATCACGATGGCGCAGCGGTGGTTAAAATGCTGGCGGCCTGCCAGCAAGGTATAACTGACCGGCAACAGGTCTTTTCCCTGCCAATCCTTATTTTGCAGTATCGCAATCATATCCCTGATTTTTTCCTGCAAAGCCTCCCGGGTCTTGGCGGACAGGGCCAGCAAAAAGAAAGGTACTTGCTCCGGCTGGCTGCCGGCTTGTTCAGGCGTATAGCTTTGCACCACCATGTGAGCGTTGGTTCCGCTCATGCCGAAAGCGCTGACGGCTCCGGTCCGGTCTTTGGCACCCGCCTGCGGCCAGGGTTTGCCGGCTTTATTGACATAAAACGGGCTCTCTTGCCAGTTGATATAATCATTTTCCTGTTCACAGTGCAAACTGGCAGGAATTGTTTCATGGCGCAGGGCCTGTACCAGGCTGATCAGGCTGACTAAGCCGGAGGCCGCAAAGGTATGGCCGAAGTTGGTCTTGGTTGAGGTAAGGGCGCAATAACTCTGTTTCCGGGTATAATCCTTAAAAGCATCATACAACGCGTTTATTTCTACCGGATCACCCAATTTAGTGCCGGTGCCGTGGGTCACGATATATTCGATTTCTTCCGGATTCAGCCGGTATTGTTCGTAGACAGCTTTCAAGAGCCCGGTTTGCGAGCTGCCGCTGGGGGCGGTGATTCCGTTGGTTTTGCCGTCATAATTAATGCCGCTTCCTTTGATGACGGCATAAATCTGATCGCCGTCAGCCTGCGCCTGGGACAGCCGCTTGAGCACTACCGCCGCCACGGCTTCGCCGGGCACCAGACCGTTGGCCCGCTTGTCGAAGGCATAGCACCGGCAGTCCGCGGACAGCATTCCGGCTTGGGTTAATACTTCAAACATGTCGGCCAGGAGCAACAAATTGACACCGGCAGCAAGGGCGGTATCGCACTCCTGGTTGCGCAAGCTCCAGCAGGCTTGATGGGCGGCGACCAAACCGGAAGAACAGGCTGTATTAATAGCCATATTGGGTCCGCTGAGATTCAAAAAGTAGGCCAGGCGGGCGGCTAAAATGGCATTGTGATTGGAGGTAATATTGGCCTTTTCCGGGGCCAGCTGTCCGTATTGGCCGTCTTCAACTCCCACGAACATCCCGATCTTGCTTGTTTTAATCCTTGCTGCCCCGTAACCGGCATCTTCCAAAGCTTTCCAGGATTCTTGCAGCAACAGCCGTTGTCTGGGATCCATAATCTCTGCTTCCAGGGGTGAAATCTCAAAAAACAGCGGGTCAAATTCCCTCATGCCCGGCAGCAGGCCGCATCTCCATTTGGAACCACGGCCGGTAAACCGGTCGGCGGGAACTTCTCTTACCGCTTCCTGTCCCTGGGCCAGGATTGCCCACATCTCGTCAATATTCCGGGCATCGGGAAACCTGCCGCTCATACCGATAATGGCAATGGGTTCCGGAACGCCGCCGGCACTTGGGGGCGAGTTGATGATTTCAAACCGGGGCTGGCCAGGTTCCAGGCGCGCTGCAACCGCAGTAACCGCTGCCGCCGCTTCCTTTTGCGGCCCAACCGGCCCGGCAGCTTCTTCTTCCCGGTAAAACTCCCTGATGGCGGCTTGATGCCCGGTTAAAAAGTATTGGGTTAATTTTGCCAATGTGGAATACTGGAAAAATAGGGCGGGCGTTATTTCTATTCCATAATGGTTGGTTAATAATGTCGCAAACTCGGCTAAACTAAGGGAGTCAAAGCCGAAGTCGGCCAGGTTTGCTTCGGCGTCCAGCTTATCCCGGGAGATTTTGAGCAGATTGCTGATATTCTCTTTTAGATCCCACTCCAGGCACTCTTCCAAACTTAATCCTTTTATTTCCGCCCGCCGGCCTTTGCCAGGCGAGCCTGAAACGGCAGAACCCAACGGCGCCGGTTGGTCTTTAACCAAATCTAAAAAGCGGTTTACCCGGCTGCGTTGTCCGACCAATACCAAAGATTGGGCGCTGCCTTGGGACAGGATGCGGTCCAGCACAGCCATGCCTTCTTCTGCTTCTAAAAAACGCTGGCCGCTGGATTTTAGATACATTTTGGCATTTTCATCATCTTGATGTCCCATGCCGCCGTCTTTCCACAGCGGCCAGTTGATCACAACCGCCTTGCCCGGCCGCTGCCGCTGATTGCGATAGTGAGCATAGGCCATTAGAAAACGATTGCCGATGGCATAGTCACAGGACCCAAAGTCCCCCAGAATTGCCGCCGATGAGGAAAAATAGCAGATAAAATCAAGGGGTTCTTCCGGAAGCAGGTCATCGAGCACCAGGGCGCCTTTGATTTTGGGCGCCAACACTTCTGTAAAGCTTGGGATTTCTTTTTCAAAAATGGTTTGGTTGCTTTCCGTTCCGGCGGCATGAATGACTCCGTGTATGCTGCCGAAATGTTCTTTGGCCCGGTTTAATTTTTCTTTCATGCGGGTTTCATCACAAACGTCGGCTTGTATGTACAAAACCCGGCTGCCTAAATCTTCCAACGCTTTGATTTTGGCTTGTTTTTCGTCATCAATTGCCGACCGGCCGGTCAGGATTAGCTGCACGGGCTGCATTTTGGCAATGTGCTGCGCGATCAGGAATCCCAGTCCGCCGCAGCCGCCGGTTATGAGGTAGGTTCCTTCCGCTCGCCATACCCGCTGACCTGCTTGCAGTGATGTGGGGCGAATCCGGCATACATGCCGCTGCCCGTCTTGATACAATACACTTTGGGCTTTGCCTGTTTGCAGTTCGCCCCAGAGTAGCCGCAGCCAATCTTCCACATCTATGTCAATTTCCTGGCGCCCCTCACTGGCCCCGCGGCAAATTAAAGCCACTTGCGTATGCGGCAGAACAAGTCCCAAAGAGCGTTCAAAGCCAATCCAGGATTCCAGGTAACACCGCTCCAAGGCGCTCTGGTACTGAGCGGCTAACAGGAGGCGGCCGGGATTCAGTTTGACGGCGGTGATGGCCTGCAGAATGCGGACAATACAGGCGGCATCCTGGATGTGGCCTTTGTCCTCAAGGGCCCATAAATAGAGGATGGCGTCTACGTTGCCGTACTCTTCCCGGATGCTCCGGAAAGCATTCTGATAGGTGTCTCGGTCTATAGGTGAGATGCTGTACATTTGCCGGGAGTGTTTCTGATAGCCGGCGCTTTGCGAGATAAAGATGATCCGGGTTTGCTGCCCAAGGGCTTGTACAGCATCAATGACCCGTTGTTGATACGCCGGATTGGAAAGAAAACAGACCACGGTCTTGATTTCGGCCGGGGCCGGCGCCGGCAGGGTCTGCTCCTCCCAGCTTTCCTCAAAGGTCATCATCTCAAAGGGTTCCTGGGAGGGGGAAACCGGAGCGTCCTCTGCGTTCTCCTGCATTTGCAGGCCCCTCATCCCCGCACAAACGCGCCCGTACTCGTCGCCCAAGTCAGTATCGGGTTTCCCGCGTTTCCGCGCCTTATCCCCGGCTGTTGCAGCGGCAACGGCGCCGGCTGCGGCGATCCAATAGCTCTCCCGGGCGAAAGGATAGGTGGGCAGGGAAATTCTAGCGTACTGTTCGTTTGTAAACAGCTCCCCGAAATCCAGTTCATATCCCTGAACATACAGATCGGCTACCGTGGATAGATGCTCCAGATATTCGCCGGCATTACCGGCGTTATGGCAGTTCTCAATGCACTCGTTCCCGTATCGTTTCAAGGCTGGCTGTTCCCGCTGATCGTTCTCCCGCAGTTCGGAAACATAGATTTGGGACACCTTGCCCTTTGCCAGCCATTTTTTTAAAAGTCCAATCAGTTCCTCCCGGCTGCGGACGACGCAGGCCAGGCGATGGTTGAAGTGTTTTCTTCCCAGCAGCAGGGTGAAACTCATACTGCCGCAGTCCGCCAGGGGCTCTCCCTCACAGTATGCAAGCAGTTGTCCGGCCTGCTGTCTCAGCTGCTCGGAAGCGCGGGCCGACAGCACGATCAGGTAGCCCGGTTTTTCCGCATGCCGCCGCTCGGTTGGGGGAGCTTCCTCAATGGCTATGTGGGCATTGGTCCCGCTGAAACCAAAAGAACTGGTCACGGCGCAGCGAGGGGAACCTGGCGCGACGTCCCAGTCTTTGAGGCTCGTATTGACGTAAAAGGGGCTGTCTTTGAACTGAATATGGGGATTGCCTGACTGAAAGTGGAGAGATGGCGGGATCTGTTTATGCTGCAGTGACAGCAGCACCTTGATGAGGCCGGCGATTCCCGCTGCCGCGGCGGCGTGCCCAAGGTTTGACTTGATAGATCCTATGGCGCAGTACTCCTGCTTGTCCGTATACGCCCGGAATGACCGGGTCAGGGCCTGATACTCGATGGGATCTCCCAGCTTGGTGCCGGTGCCGTGAGCCTCTGCCATCTGGATCTGTCCGGGATGGATACTGAAGGTGTCATATACGTAACGCTCCAGGCGCTCCTGGGAATTGGCGCTGGGGGCGGTAATCCCGTTGGTAGTGCCGTCCTGGTTGAGGCCCGTGCCCCGGATCACGCCATAGATGTGATCGCCGTCAGCGATAGCCTCCTGGAGCCGCTTGAGCACAATTACTCCGACTCCCTCACCGGGAACAAACCCGTCCGCCTGTTCACCGAAGGTGTGGCAGCGTCCGGTAAGAGACAGCATACCCGCCCGGTTGGAAGTTAGATAAAATTCAGGCGTGGCCTGGACGAATACGCCGCCTGCCAGCGCCAGTTCCGTTTCCCCGGCCCACAGGCCCTGGCAGGCAAGGTGGACGGCGACCAGGGAGCTGGAGCAGGCAGTATCGACGGTTATGGCAGGTCCCTGCAGATCCAGGTGATAGGCGATGCGGGCGGGGATTACCGAACCGGCATTCCCCCAAAATGCCTGCGGGGGAGGGTTACTGTCAAACAGTTTCGGGTAATCGGCGCCGGAGCATCCCACATAGACGCCGCACAGGCGCCCCTGAACTCCCGCTCCCGCATACCCCGCATCCTCCAGGGCCTTCCAGGATTCCTCCAGAAAGAGCCTTTGCTGCGGGTCCATAAAGGTTGCTTCCAGTCCTGAGATATTGAAAAAGCGGGGATCGAACCGGTCGATGCCGTCCAGGAAGCTGCCATGCTTGCAGTACCTTGTCCCTTCCGGGTAATGCTCTGCGAGATCCCAGCGGGAGACTTCCTCGATCAGGTCATCGCCCTTGGCCAGGTGCTCCCACAACTCATTCACGGTATCAGATCCGGCAAAGCGGCCGCTCATGCCGATGATGGCGATGGGTTCTTTCCGGAAAGGAGCCCTGATATCACTGTTTACTGTTTCCCAGGCGGTATCCTTTTCCCTGGATCCGGAAACTGCCTGCGGGTTCGGTTCCGGTTCCGGGAATAGGTTTCTTGCCGGTCTTTGCCGGCTTTGATTGCCATTATGGCCACCATTCTCTTTTTCCCTGACCGGTACGGGTATTGCCTCGCCGCCAGGTTCGCTGCCTGTTTCCAGGGCAGGGGCTTTTTCCTGTAAAGAGGAAATTATCGCCGTGTGATGCTCCCGCATAATATGTTTGGTCAGTTGATCCACGTTATTGTAATCAAACAATACGGTGGTTGGCAATGGGATATGACACTGCTTGTTAATTAAATTTACTAAATTCACGGCAACGATGGAATCTACGCCGTATTCTGAGAAACTACGATCGTCCTGTATTTGTTGCTCTTCCATTTTCAATGCTTCGGCTATGGTTTCTTTGATGATCGTCCGTACGTGATCCTCAACCATCCGGTCGGTCACGGCAACGCTGCCGGGGATTTTTTTCCTGCTTGCGGGCTGCCGCGCTTGCGCCGGGGATGGCTGGGGAGGCTTACGGCTTACCGGCGAACGGTCCGCCCCCGGCTTGATGTTCTTTTTTACCGGTGTTGCGACCGGCTTTAGTTGTTTTTTCTGCCGAACAATCCCGTCGCTTTCGGCGACGATAATCTGCTGGCCAAGCTCGTGAGCCTCCTGCGCCGGGAAGAGGACCGACCGGAAGCCCTCATCTTCCAATACCGCCTGCCAGGTCTGGGGAAACAGGCCGGGGCAGCCCGGGATGCGCAATTCAGCATCCTCGTAGAGCCACCAGCCCTCCAACAGGCCGAAGGTCAGGTGGGTAAACAGGGCATTGCCGCTGATCTCGTTCAGGAGGAGCAGGCCGTTTCTCTTCAGAGTCATCTTGGTATTGCGCAGCGTACGCCGGATGTTTTTGGTGGCGTGCAGGACGTTGGTGGCAATTGCAATATCGTATCCGCCCGCCTCGATGTCCTGTCCGGCCAGTGGGGCATCCAGGTCGAAGATCCGGTAGGTCAGATAGGGATTATCCGGGCCGTACTCGTTTTCGCCGTGCAGGAGAAAGGCCTTGGAGATATCGGTATAGCAATACTCCTTTATGTGATCCCGGTAGGGCTTTATTTTTTTAAAGACAGTGGCGCTGGTGCCGCCCGTCCCGGCCCCGATTTCAATGATGCGGATTTGCGCCGCCGGGTCTTGGCTGAGACGTTCCTCGATATACATGACCAGGATATCGGCGAGGATGCCATTGAAATAATCGGCAACCGGGTTGTTCTTGTAGACTCCCTCAACCATTTTCGTGGAGGAGTTCGGGAACATGATGCTGGTGGCGGGTGTCTTGCTGGTGAGGATGTCCGGCAGGGCCCGCAGGGTGGCCTCTACCAGGGCCACCTGGCCTTTCGTGATGGGATCTTCCAGCCAGTGGCGCTTATTCCCGTCCCACTCCCGCCATACGGCCTCCATATCGATGGTGGCCGGGTCTTGCACGGTATATGTCGCCTGATCGCAGGCGAGGTAGTGATGGCGGGTTAAAACCGCTATGCTTTCTTCGAGCCAGCGATGATAAAGAACCGGCAGCCCCGATTTTGTTTTCAGGTCAACAAACGTTGAATTCTTTTCTGTGAACAACCCAATTGATTGCAACTGACCCCAAAGCAGCCTGATTAGAATTTCGTTCATCGCTTTCACTGGCAGGCGCCCCCTTCTATCTTCAGTAATTGAATCTTCCCGCCTGGTTTTGGAGCGGTTTCAATACGATTCTTCAAGTTATAAATTTGCGAGGGAAGCTGTTCCGGGTAGACAGTAATCCATTCCTCCGTATTCCCGGATAAACTTAATTCTTTTATCGCCAGAGGTTTTGTCGTTTTCAGCAGCGCAATCTGATTGATCTGTCCGGCCAGGAGGGTTTCCAACGCCACCATGCCCTCCGCCGGCTCAATGGAACCTATGCCTGCCTGCTCCATCCGCGCCCGGTACCCTGGCGATGCCACAATTCCCGCGTTGCCCCAATAGCCCCAGTTGATCACTTTCACCGCACAGTCCCATTCCCTGGCAAGCTGCCGGGCAAAGGCGTCCTTAAAGGCGCAGCCGGCAACATAGTTGCTTTGTCCCGGAGATTTTGTAAATGAGTTGATAGAGGAGAAAAACAGTACAAAATCCAGCGGCTCATGGCGGAAAATTTGCGCGATGCGGACACTTACATCCACCTTGGCGGCAAGCGCCGCCTGGAACCGTTCCTCATCCATATTGGCCAGGCTTTGGTCCAGCAGCACGATTGCGGAATGTATCACACCGTTTATCTTGCCGTACCGGCTTTTAATTTCCTCATAAGCCCGTTGCAAAGCCTCCTGATTGGCTGCGTCGGCGGCGAAATAGCCGGGCTGTGACCCGAGAGCCGCAAGCCTGTCCAATTTCGCCTGAATGGCTTCGTCCTTTTGCCGCCGCCCCAGCCATACCACTTTCGCTTTAAAGTTGCGGATCATGTATTCCGTCCAGACTTCGCCGATGCCGCCGGCGCCCCCGATCACTACGTACACGCCCTCCGGCTTATACAATGTCGGCTGGAACGCCGGACTCCGCACCGGAACCAGCTTTTGCCTGTACCACTCCCGGCCTCTGCCGACCCAAAGCTCTCCCTGGGAATCGGACGGCAAGGCAAAAATATCGTCAGTGGTCCATTCACCATCGGGTTCTATATCAACAAGTCTAACTTTCCAGTTGGGATATTCCCTGGCCATCGAGCCTATTAACCCGTGGAGGCTCGCATGGGTCGGGTTTGCCCCATCGTTTTTTCGAACGGCCTGGGATTGGGTGGTTATAACTGTCCAGCCCAGATTTTTAGCGCCGTAACCCAAACGGAGCAGGGCCTTGATGGTCCGGAAGACCGGGAAAACCCCCCGGCCCTGTTCGGCGATTAATGCCTCATCTGTCAGGGATTTTAAGGGATGATGGGAAGCGACCCATATCATGTGATCAATGGAGCCATGGGCTGCTAGTTTATTACCTATCGCCTCGATGGTGTCGCCGGGTTGGATATCCAGAACCTGTGCGTGGGGGTAGTGTTGCCTGATGGCGCTCCCGTTGCCTTCGTCCCCGCCGGCAATCACAACCTGAGCATCGGGAGACGGGAAGACTTGCCCCCTGTTTATATTAACGGCGTCCCATACGGGGGTCAGCATGATGGTTCCAACAAGTGGTTCACCGGCGGCTGCGGGTGAGACTGCGGCTAAATTGCCGGCCTGGAGATCGCCTTCCACCACCCTAGACGTGAACCCTGTCATGCGCACGCAAGCTTCACCCTGGTCATCGTAGAGGTCGATGTCAAACTTCTGTACCTTATCCTCCGGCCCGCTGCCGTCACTGAAGCGGATCAGGGACCACATCACAGGGGTGCAGCGTTCAAGGATCTCAATTTCCTCGATGGCAAAGGGCAGCATCTGTTTGCTCTTAGTTGAACGGCCAAACATAAAACCGGCTGAGGCTTGCAAGGCTGAGTCCAGTAAACTGGGATGCAGAAAAAACTGGGCTTGGGTGCCGGCGACGGAGGCCGGCAGGGAGAGCTTGGCCAATACCTGACCCGTCCCCACATATACCGTTTCAATTCCCTGGTGCGCCGGTCCGTAGTCGATCCCCGCCGCCCTAAAGGCCTCGTAGTATTGGCTGGATGAAAGAGTGCTCTGGCTGCACTGAGCTTGTAAGGCCGCCAGATCCAAAGCCGGTCCTTTTGCCACCGAACTCAGCACGGCCCGGCCCTGGCTGTGCACTACCGGCCCGGCGCCGGTCTCTTTTGACTCGCTGTATACTTCAAAGGCAATCTCGCCGTTATCTTCGGGGAAAAGCCCGATGTGTACCTTAACCGGCTGTTCTCCCACAATAATCGGGCGGACCCATACCACGTTTTTAAGCTGTATGCCGGTATGGTTTTCCAAAGTTCCGGCAGCCTGTTCCACTGCGGCCCGGGCTATTTCAAGATAGGCCACTCCCGGCAAAACCCGTTGACCGTTCACCACATGGTCGGCCAGGAAAAACTCCTGCCCCGTAAAGGTCGAACTGAATTGCTGTTCGTAGAAGTCGGAAGCGCTTTGCTGCAGCAGGGGATAAATGGCGGTGGATGCAGTCCGGCTTGCTTGGGTTGCCGCCGCCTGGACCCAATAACGTTCCCTGGCGAAAGGATAGGTTGGCAAACTGAGGCGGCGAGGCTTGACATCGCCATACAGTTTATTCCAGTCTAAAATAAGACCCTTGACCCAGAGATTCAGAAGCTTCTCATATTTTCCCTTACTGATCCAGAGCTCAATCGCATTTTGCAAATCTTCATCCGCCGCAAACAGGGCAACAGTATCCTTATTGCGTTTGGCCTGTCCCTGATACAGATCTTTTATATCATCTTTATCATTTTTATCATCTACAAAACTCCCGAGTTTCTCCTCAAGTTCCTTCATGGACCCCGCCATTAAGCCCAGGCGCTCTTCCATGGGTTCCCGTCCCACCTGAAGCGTGTAAGCTATATCGGCTAAATCCCTGTCTGTTAATTGCTGCTCCCGGATTGCCAGCAGCAATTGCCGCGCCTGCTCCCGGAGGCGGTCTTCATTCTTCGCCGACAGCACGATAACAGCCGGATTTTCGGCAGTAACCGCAAGCGGCGATCGTACCAGGTTTTTGGGTATGTATTCCTCAATCACCACATGGGCATTGGCGCCCCCGAACCCAAACGAACTCACGCCGGCCCGCCGGGGAATGGTTTGGCCCTGATCATCCTGCAGGCTCTGCCATTCCTTACTTTCCTGAACCACGTAAAACGGACTGTCTTTAAGCTGGATGTAGGGATTAATGGTATCACAGTGGAGACTTTTGACCAGCGTCTTATGTTTGAGTTGCAACAGGACTTTGATTACCCCCGCGATACCCGCCGCCAATTCCAAATGACCGATATTGCTCTTCACCGAGCCCAGGCCGCAATGGCTGCTTACCGTTTGGATATCGCCCGTAGCCCGGTACAGTTCCCTGAAAGCCGTCTTTAACCCGTTGATCTCAATTGGATCGCCCAGTTCAGTGCCTGTGCCGTGGGCTTCAATATAGGAAACCGTCCGCGGGTCGATTCCCGCCTTGGCGTAGGCAGTTTGCAACAAATCCGCCTGCGCCTTCGGATTAGGCGACGTTAGTGAATTGGCACGGCCGCCGTGGTTTTCGGCGGTGCTCCGGATTATACCGTAAATATGATCCCCGGCTGCTTCCGCATCCTTCAGCTTTTTCAGGAAAAGCATGCCCACCCCTTCGCCGCGCACATAACCATTGGCCTGATTGGAAAAGGTTTTGCACCGGCCGTCTTCACACAGCATGCCGGCCTTGTTGAAGCTGATGTAAAGATCCGGCGTCACTATCGTATTGATTCCGCCGACAATCGCCATTTCACAGTTGCCGCTCTCTATGGCGCTCACTGCCCGGTGGATGGCGATTAATGAACTGGAACAGGCGGTTTCAATGGGTTCGCTGGGTCCGTGAATATTGAGGAAATAGCTCATCCGGTTGGGTCCCACCGAAGGCGCCATACCGGTGGAAGTATAGCCTTCAATTGGCATATTCGCCTTGGCAATCAAACTACTGTAGCCAAGACTGGACGTACCGACAAAAATACCGGTTTTAGTTCCCGCAAGGCTTTGCGCCGCATAGCCGGCATCTTCAATCGCTTTCCACACATAAGTCATCAACAGGCGCTGCTGCGGGTCCATAAACATGGCTTCCCGGGGTGAAATCCCGAAGAACAACGGATCAAACTCAGCTACGCCGTCAATAAAGCCGCCCCATTTGATGTTGGTTTTATTCTCTTCCTGGACAGGATCGCCGTAATACTCCCGCCAATCCCAGCGGTCGGCGGGAATTTCGGTGATACAATCCTTGCCGTCGCGCAGGTTTTGCCAGAATTCATTTATGTCCCCGGCCAGCGGGAATTTGCCGCTCACGCCGACAATGACAACAGGTTCAGGGGTGCTTGCCGCCAGCTTTACTGCGGCTAATGCCCCTGTTTTGGCCAGGCGGGAACGCCGTCCTTTGCCGGACAGGCTTTCTTTCCCTTCAGTTTCCCTTTCCAGGGCTTGTTCTGCGGCCGTTTCCACGGCTTGGGCTTTTGCCGGAATCTCACCCCTGGTCTTAACCGCAAATTGGGCGGCAAACACGGCCTGGTGCTCTTTAATCAGGTATCCGGCAAAACTATGGATGGTTGGGTGTTCAAAAAATATGGCCGGAGTCAGTTCCAGCTTGTATTCCTTGTTAAGTTTATTGGCAAATTCAGTTAGGGTGATGGAATCAAAGCCATAGTTGCTAAGCTCGGCAGCCGGATCAATATCTCCGCTCTTCACTTTGAGCAGTTTTGATATTGCCTGCACTAACGCCGCCTGCACCTTGTCCGGCAAACTGCCGGCATCAATCGCCATTACGGAATGGGAGGCCGGGGAAACCTTCGCCGGCTGGGCTGCAACGGCAGGAGTCGGCCAAAGCAGTTTTTGCTTCATGCGCGCCAGGTTGCCTTCCGTTACCATACATTGGGTCACGCCGGCGGCTAAGGCCTGATACAAAGCCCGCAGGCCGGTGGAAGTCCGCATGACGGTCATACCCGTCGTTTGCCGCATCATATTTTCCGCCGCCGCATCAATGCGCATCCCGCCTTCTTGCCACAGCGGCCAATTGACGGACAGGGTTTGGCCCCGGCGTTGTTTGGAAGCCGTCAGATCATGCCGGTACCTAGCATAAGCGTCCATAAAAGCGTTGGCGGCGGCGTAGTCGGCCTGGCCCGGATTGCCTAAACTTCCTGCTATGGAGGAAAAAAGTATGAAAAAGTCCAGGGTTAAATCTTTGGCGGCTTGATCCAGATTTACCAGTCCCGCAACCTTGGGCGCCAAAACTTCCTGCAGTTCCGCCTGGGTTTTTTTGAGGATGAAGTTGTCGCGAAGCACTCCCGCTGCGTGAATAATGCCGTTGATACCGCCAAAGTCGGCCTGGATGCTCTGGATTAAATCGGCAACTTCCTGCTTTTGGGTCACGTCGGCCTGCTTATATATAACCCGGGCGCCCAAGGCTTCCAGTTTATTCAGCTTGGCTGCTTTCCCTTCGTTCAGTGGCGACCTTCCCGTGAGGATCAGGACGGCATCCTTGACTTGCTGCGCAATTTCGGCGGCGAAAATGAGTCCCAGCCCGCCGGCGCCGCCGGTAATTAAATAGATCCCCCGGTCTTGCCAGGGGATTTTTGCTTCATCGGGGGCAACCTTGATTTCACGCCAGGCGGCAACATGGCGTTTTCCGTTTTGATACCGGATGTACTTATCCGGCTGGCTGAGGCTGTTCTCCTTAAGTTTGGCGATGATGCCCGCCGCATTTTCACCTGGCTCTATTTCAATTATCTGGCCAATTAGTTTTGTATTTTCCAGGCGGCCGGTGTTCAAAAGTCCGGCAAGCCCGGAAAAAAGCCGCTGTTCTCCCTGGCTTTTTACGACAATCTGGACTAACACCTTAGCCGCTGGCTTGTCATTGAGAATATGTTGCATTTCTTCAAATACCCGGCCGGCATAGTCCTGGAACCGGTCCCCCATGCCTGCTTGCTGGGAATGCAGGCTAAGGCAGTGTACCCCGTTCATTCCGGCGGTAATGCTTTCCCGGGTAACCTCATCCGGCTCACAGAGTATTACCAGTTGCCGGTCATACTCAGGCGCTGCCGCTGCCGGGGCGATGGCTTCTTCCCGCCAGGTCGGCTCGATCATCAGAGCCGCGGGAGCTGCCTCGGAATCCGGCGCTCCTGGTTCGCCGTCCAGTATTCTGAATAAAATATCTTTTATCCGCACACAAACATTTCCCTGGTTGTCACACAAATCAATATGGAATTTTCTTATCTTATCGCCGCTTTTGTTGCCGTCACTCTGTCGGACCAGGGCCCACATGGCGGGGGCGCAGGGCCCAAAAATCTCCAGTTCCTCAATGGCAAAGGGCAGACACGGTTTGCCCGTATCGGCGTAGTCAACTATCAGGCCCGAAGTAGCTTGCAATGCCGCATCCATTAAACTGGGATGGAGGAAAAACCGGTCTTCCGTGGCGGCAGCCGGCAGGGCGAGCTTGGCCAAAATCTCCTCCGGTCCCAAATAAAGCGCTTCAATTCCCTGGAGGCTCGGACCGATAGCAAGACCTGTCGCCAATATGTTCCGGTAACATTGGCCGGGGGAAAGGGTGTTTTGACTGCACCGGGCTGTTAAAGCCGGAAGGTCCAGGGTTGGAACCTCGCCAATGGTAATCAGCGCCGCTTTGCCCTGGCTGTGCATGACGGTTTCCGCGCCGTCCGCTGCCGCCTCGCTGTAAATTTCGTAAATAATGTCGCCGTTCTCTTCCAGGGAAAGCCCGATGTGCACCTGCTGCGGCTGTTCTCCCACGGTAATGGGGCGGGCCCACACCACGTTTTTAAGCCGGATTCCCGTCTGATTTTCTCCCCAGGTTCCGGCTGCCTGTTCTACTGCTGCGCGGGCCATTTCCAGGTAAGCAACCCCGGGCAAAACCCGTTGGCCCTTCATCACATGGTCGGCCAGGAAAAACTCCCGGCCGGTAAAAGTCGAACTGAACCGCTGTTCATAAAAGTCGGAGGTATTTTGCTGCAGCAGCGGATGAATGGCGGCGGTGGCAGTTGAACTTATTGCGCCGCTTGTTTTGGGTTCCCCTTCCTGGACCCAATAACGTTCCTTGGCGAAGGGATAGGTGGGCAGACTGATGCGGCCCGGCCTGGCATCACCATATAATTTGTTCCAGTCAAAACTTAGACCCTTAACCCAAAGCTGCAGGAATTTATCGTATTTTCCCTTACTTATCCAGGCATCAACCGTTTGCGCCATCTCTTCATCCACAGCCAAAACAGCCAGGGCTTCTCTGTTGCGTTTGACCTGCCCCAGGTATACATCTTCAATACCGGCTTTATCATCTTTGCCTGCCGCAAAACCCTGCAGTTTATCTTCCAGTTCTTTGACGGAGCCCGCAATTATGCCCAAACGCTCTTCCATGGCTTCCCGCCCTACCTGGAGCGTGTAGGCTATAGCGGCCAGATCGTTGTCGGTGTACTGCCGCGCCCGGATTGCAGCCAGCAATTGCTGCGCCTGCCGCCGGAGCCCTTCCTCGCTCTTGGCCGACAGCACGATGATAGCCGGGTTCTGAGGGCTGACTGCAATGGAAGGCTGTCCCGGTTCCACCGGTATATATTCTTCGAGCACGACGTGGGCATAGGCCCCGGAAAATCCAAAAGAGCTGACCCCCGCCCGCCGCGCCGCCCCTGGGGGGCTTTTCCATTCCTCAATTTCCTGATTTATATAAAGGGCGGATTTGGCCAGTTGAATGTACGGATTCATTTTTTTAAACTGCGGCATAGCGGGAATTTGCTTTTGCTTAATTTGCAGAATGACTTTAATAATCCCGGCAATGCCGGCGCCGCCTTCCGTATGACCGATGTGGGCCTTGGCCGATCCTACCGCACAGAACTGCTCCTTATTGGTAAATCGTTTGAATGCTTTTTTTAAACTGTTGATTTCAATTGGATCGCCTAACTTCGTACCGGTGCCATGGGCTTCGATATATGTCAGGGTTTCCGGGTTGATGCCGGCATCTTCCCATGCTTTTAAAATAACATTTTCTTCCCCTTCAACACTCGGTGCGGTTAAGGAAGGAGTATATCCCCCGTGCAGGGCGGCCGAACCTTTAATAACGGCATAAATGTGATCGCCGTCTTTTATTGCCTGTTGTAATGGCTTCAATAATATGCTGGCAATGCATTCCCCGGGAACATAGCCGTCGGCGGCTTCATCAAAAGTATGGCAGCGCCCCGTGGATGATAAAGCGCCGATACTGCAAAAATAACGGTAGTGAGCCGAGGCCAGCAGCAAGTTCACTCCCCCCACAAAAGCCGTATTGCATTCTTTATTCCGCAAAGCCCGGCAGGCATAATGCAAAGCAAACAGCGAGGAGGAACAGGCGGTATCCACGGCCATGCTGGGACCTGTAAAGTCAAATAAAAAAGATACGCGGTTGGCAATTACCGTGTGGGCATTACCTGTTCCAAGATACGGATCTATCGGTATGTTCATCTCAGCGATCTTATCGGCGTAATCATGAAAACAAACTCCCACAAATACGCCTGTATCCGTTCCCCGCAATTGATTGATATAACCGGCATCCTCGCCGGCGGCGTAAATGCTTTGCAGCAATAAGCGAAGCTGAGGGTCCATCCATTCGGCTTCGCGCCCGGATATATTAAAAAACCCGGCATCAAATTTATCTACATCGTCAATAAAACTGCCCCATTTACTGTAGGTTTTATTTTTTGCTTCCGGGTCCGTATCGTACCAGGGACGATAATCCCAATGATCGATGGGGATTTCTTTTATTAAGTCTTTTTTATCCCGCAGATTATGCCAGAACTGATTTAGATCGGATGATTCCGCAAACAAACCGTGCATCCCGATTATGGCAATATCGTCGTTGCCTGAATAGGCGTTATCACTGAAGGATACCGGTACCGGTATCTGCACTTTAGCATGGCTGGCTTGTAAAACTTCCCGGGCCGCTTTTGCCGGGATGTTTTGGCCGTTTGGCCGGTTAGCCGCGGAAACTGCCGCCTGTTTTGCGTCAATCCCCAATAATTGGCTGAACGGCTCTTGATGCTCCTGGGAAAAAAATTCCGTAAGTTCTTCTATATTCGGGTATTCGAAAAATAACGTCGGATATAATTCAATGCTTGTTTCCTGTTTAATCTCATCAGTCATTGCCATCAACTGAGAGGACTCCAGCCCCAGGTCCATTAGATTAACCCTGGAGTTTTGGAGTCTTGAGCGATCAGGTATGATTTTACTGAGTTTATTCGTCAGGTATTTTTTAATTTTACTCTTAAGATCGTCTGTATTTGCCGGCTTTTCCGGTTGATACAATTCTGAAGTCGTCTGGTTTTGCTGTTGAAGTTCCGGGAAACCGGCAGTCAAATGCGGCGATACCGCAACCTGGCCGGCGGAACGAAGCCGTTTCACGGAACATCCTGCCAGCCGGGCAACCACCCCGAAATCATCATCAATTACCTCGGCATCGAAAACAATCATTTCCCCTGAATTCTTTACTAATGTTATCAACAGCCAGCATTGGTCCAGTCTGCCGTTTTTTTGGCAATTTATATTTTTAATGCCAAACGGCAAAAAACCGTCTTTCATAGCGGCTGTTCCCAGTAAGGAGTTCACTGCCTGAAAAGCACTGTTGATAATAAGGGGATGCAAAACATACTTATGGTTTTCCCCGCGGGTGGTTTGACTTAAAACAACCCTGGCCAGCACCCGGTCCTGTCCCGTAAAAATTTGGGTGATTGTCTTGAAGCTGTCGCCCAGGCCAACGGCTGGATTGCTTGTATAAATTTGATTAAAGTCGGGCAATTCCGCCAGAGAATTTTTGATATTATCCAGATCTATTTTTCCGCTTTCGCCGGAAGCCGAAGCTTGCAAGTTGCCGGTGGCGGCCACATCCCACGCCGGCGACGCCCCATAACGGTACTTGGCTTGAAACTCCAACTCCGTTGCGGCTCCTTTCCGGAGCGGTTCAATCACTACTTCCACGCTCTGATCCTTTTTTACTTCGATAGGTTTAATGAAATTCAGCCGCTGAAGTTCAACGTTATTTTCTTGCGGAAAAAGCCTGAAAAAGATGTCTATTGCCAAGCTGCCATGGGTTGCGCCGATGAGTACTTGTTCACTGTAAACTGTATGATCTTTCAGGTAAGGTTCATCATATACGTACACCTCGGGAATAACATTATGATCATTCCCCCGGTCCGGCAATGGAGTGGATTTTTGACTGTACTGCGCTTTAAATTCTTTAATCTGCTTTAAGGCTTCTTCTTGACTTATCGTTTTTTCTCTTACCTGTTGATACAAAAATCCAAGTTGATTATCCATTTCCATCCCCTCCTTTTTACATCATGGCATCTTTAAATTCATCTTCCGACAGTTCACCTTTTGCGATTCTATCCAGCAGAATTTGAAAAAACTCAGCATCAAAATTCACTGCTTCCTTATTAAAGTCGAACTTAATATTATGTTCAAAGGCATACTTGGGTAAATCGATTCCGGGAGTTCCGGTGTTTTCATTAAGCCGCCGGAAATCTATTACGGCGCCGGCTGCCCAATACTGTGCCAATTGCCTTAACTCCTGTTTTGCCAATGCTTGCTGAATAACTAATGCTTCGGCATCATCCGCGGCAAAATTCATGCTTGCCGACAGGTAAATACCCGCATCGGTCAAACTTGCGCCTGATTTTTGCAAAATACTTAATTTCTCGGAGAGATCCCGGCCGGATGAGGCGATAATCGCCACCCTATGCTCCAGGTTATGGTTGACTTTTTGTAATTTTTGCGCAATATCGGCTATGGCAACGGCGGAATTTTTCCGCAAAAATTCCTGCAGTTTCTCAGTATATTTCATCAGGCTCCATTCTGTCCGGGCCGAGAATATTATGAGGTACTCCTGGGGCGAGGATATACTCGCCCCTGTTGCGGGAGTTTCGGCCATGAATTCTTCCACAATCAAATTTGCGTAAGCTCCGCCCGCGCCAAAGGAATTAATCAGGCTCCTGCGGGGCAGCTTCCCGCCGGTCCGGGGATCACTAAGCTGCTGCCAAGGCCGGGTTTCTTTTTGCAGATAAAACGCAGTATGATCCAGCTTAATATTGGGATTTTGGGGGCTGGCATGAATTGTCGGCGCGAGAGTTTTATGTTTCAGTTGTAAGATTACCTTGCTAAGCTGAGAAATGCCGGAGGCGGCCTCCAAGTGGCCCAGATTGGATTTTACCGATCCCAGGGCGCAAAACTGTTGTCTGTCGGTATATTGCTTAAACGCATTATTGAGAGCAATGACTTCAATGGGGTCCCCCAGGTCCGAGCCATTGGCCGCTGATTCAACATAGCCGATGGTTTCCGGATCAATTCCCGCCCGCCGGATGGATTCTGCAATCAACTGGGCCTGCTGCTTCGGATCCGGAGCGGTATACACCTGCCGGCCGCCGCTGTGATTGACAAAACTGCTTTTAATCACCCCATGAACGTGATCACCATCTTTAATTGCCAGCGGAAGAGGTTTTAGCAGCACTGCGCCGACGCCTTCACCGGGGATATATCCGTCGCCCGTGCCGAAACTTTTGTTTTGATTGCCGCTTCCCAAAAACTTTATCTGCTGCAGCCCGAAAAATTTAGCGGGATCCAGGGTTAGATTAATGCCGCCGGCTATGGCCATCGAGCAACTCTGCTGTTTAAGGCTCTCACACGCCAGATGAATTGCGGTTAAAGAGCCGGAACAGGCGGAATTGACGGCGATGCTGGGACCGGTGAGATTGAAGAAATGGGAGGTCCGGTTGGCAATTTGCCAGTCCGTCACGTTAGAGCTTAGCACTGCCTGTTCCAATGAAGGAATGGTCCAGGAATACTGGCTGTACATGGTTCCCACAAATACCCCGATCCCGCTGTGATAGCCGGTTTGCAGTTCTTGCAGCCAAGCCCTGGTATAACCTGCGTCCTCAAATGTTTCCCAGACAATCTCCAAAAATAGCCGCAGTTCCGGTGAGAATTCCAGAACTTGCTCCTGAGCTATATCAAACAAATGATGGTCAAACCGGTTAATAGGATCCAAAAAGCCGCCATAATGCCTCTTATATAAATGCTGCAACCGGTCCGGGGCCAATGCTTTGGTTAACGAAACGCGCCAGCGGTCCGGGGGAGCCTCGGTAATGCAGTTGTGCCCGGCTATTAAATGCTCCCAGAGTTCGGCCAGGGTATTGGACAAGGGATACCGTCCGCTGATGCCGATTATGGCGATATCTGCCGCTGCTTGTTTTGTTAAAGTCTGTTCCGGTCTTGGTAATCCCGTAAAACGGTTTTTCTTAGGCAAAGATGAGGGTGCAGTTGCCGGCAATGCCGGCAGGGCAGTTGTCCCTTGCTTTAAATCCCCGTCACTTTCCGGGGCGGTTAATTCCTTCAGCCGGCCGGCGTGATTTTTCACAAGATATTCGACCAGTTCCTGAATGTTAGTATGTTCAAACAACAGTGTTTTAGAAAGCTCGCCGGTTACCTTTTCCATCTCCCGAATCAAATTCATTTGCACAATGGAATCAACGCCGTATTTTTCAAAGGGAGTATCTATCTGAATCCTGTCCGGGGATAGTTTAATTTCATTCGCCAAAGTTTGTTTAACAAAATTCAGGGTTTGCACTTTGAGAGAATCGCCGGGCAAACCGGCTTTTTCCTGGCGGGTTGTGATTTCGCGGGGTGCTGAACCGAATACCAGCGAGCGCCTTAACTGCGTCACATTGCCTTCCATCACCATCACCTGTTCCTGGTCAAAGGCAATACTTTGATACAAGGCTTTGATGCCGGTTGCTGTCTGCATGGCCATCATCCCGGTACTTTGCTCCATCATTTTTTCGGTTTGCGCGTCAACGTGCATCCCGCCCTCTTGCCACAGCGGCCAGTTGATGGACAGCGTCCGGCCATGGCGCTGTTGCGCGGCCGCCAATGAGCTGCGATACCTGGCGTAGGCGTCCATAAAAGCGTTGGCGGCTGCGTAATCGGCCTGGCCCGGATTGCCGAGAACTCCCGCCCCGGAAGAAAAGAAAATGAAAAAGTCCAGCGGCAGATGCTGGCTGGCTTGATCCAGGCGTACCAGTCCCGTTACCTTGGGAGCCAGCACTGCCAATAGCTCATCTTTTGTCTTTTTGATTATGAAGTTGTCTTTAATCACGCCGGCGCTGTGGATGATGCCATTGATGCCGCCAAAGTCATCCCGGATGCTTTGGATTAAGCCGGCAACTGCCTGTTCCCGGGTGACATCGACTTGTTTATAGGCTATCCGGGCGCCGAGGGATTCCAGTTCCTTAATCCGGCCTTGCTTGCCGGCATCGAGGGAGGACCGGCCAGTGAGAATCAAGGTTGCATCCCTGACTTGCCGCGCAATTTCTTCGGCAAAAATGAGTCCCAGACCGCCGGCGCCGCCGGTAATCAGGTAAACACCCCGGTCTTTCCAGGGAACCTTTATTGCTTCCGGGGGAGTTTCTATTTCACTTAAGACGGCCACCAGCCGTTGGCCGGCCTGGTACCGGACATGATCATCCATGGGGTTAAGGCTGTTCTCCCGCAGTTTATTTATAATTCCCGCCGCATCTTCAGCCGGTTCTATTTCAATCAGTTGTCCTGTTAATTTTGGATTCTCCAGTCGGGCTGTTTTCAAAAGTCCGGCCAGGCCGGTGAATAATTGCTGTTCCTCCTGGTTGCGAAGGACGATCTGGACCAGCACCTGGCCTGCCGGTTTGGCTTTAAGAATGTTTTGGATTTCTTCAAATGCTTGCGCGGCATAGTCCTGGAACCGTTCCTCCATGCTTTCGTGCTTGGACTCCAGCAGGAGGCAACGCACCCCGTTTAGCGGGGTTGCCATGATTTCCCGGGAAATTTCATCAGGCTCGCAGAGCATTGCCACCTGCTGAACATAGTCAAGGGCTGCGGCCTCCCGGGCACTGGCCTGCTCTCTCCAGTCAGGGCGGAGTATTAGGGTTCCCCGTGGGGCTGCGGCTTTTGCCGAACTCGCTTCCCCTTCCAGCACACGGGATGATAAGCCCTTCATCCGCACGCAAATATTCCCTTCAGCGTCATACAGGTCAATATCCAGTTTCTGCACCTTATCCCCGTCCTGGCCGCCGTCGCCATACCGGATCAGCGCCCACATCGCGGCGGGGCAATTGCTGAAAATTTCAATTTCCTGCAAGGCAAACGGCAGGACCGGCTTAAGGGCGGCCATACCGCCGGACGGCGTCGTATCGCCGGCGCTCATCATCAGCCCGATTGACGCCTGCAGGGCCGAATCCATCAAACTGGGATGGAGGACAAACTGATCCCGGGTAGCGGCGACGGCAAGAGGCAGGGACAACTTCGCCAGCACCTGGCCCGAACCCACATACACCCGCTCAATTCCCCGGTGAGCCGGGCCGTAGTCAATCCCCATCGCCTGAAAAGCCTCATAGCATTGATCGGGTGAAAAAATCCTTTGGCTGCACTGTGCTTGTAAGGCGGGCAGATCGGCAGCCGGTGCTTCTGCAACCGGACTCAGCACGGCACTGCCCTGGCTGTGCACGATTGGCCCGTCGCCGGCCTCACCGGACCGGCTGTAGATTTCGTAGGCGATCCGGTCCTCTTCCGGGTGAAGTCCGATGTGCACCTCGACTGCTTTGCCGCCGGCGGCGATGGGACGCGCCCAGATGATGTTCCGGAGCCGGAACCGGCTCTTTTCGTCCGGCCGGACGCCTGTCGCCTGCGCCACGGCGGCCCGGGCCATTTCCAGATAGGCCACGCCGGGCAATACCGGCTGCCCCTTTATTACATGATCCGCCAGGAAAAACTCCTGGCCGGTAAAGGTGGAGGTGAACCGCTGTTCGGCAAAGTCGGAGGTGTTTTGCTGCAATAAGGGGTGTATCGCGCCGCTGAGGGCCGGGATTGCCGCCGGCCTGCCGCCGGGTTTGGCCTGAGTCGCCGGCAGCCAATAGCGTTCCCTGGCGAAGGGATACGTCGGCAGACTGACGCGGCGGGGTTTGGTATCGCCATAGAGCTTGTTCCAATCAAAGACCAGACCCTTGACCCAAAGGTCCAGCAGTTTTGCATATTTTCCTTTTGCAATCCAGACATCAATTATTTTGGCCATATCTTCATCGGCGGTAAAAACAGCCAGCGTCTCTTTATTCTGTTTGGCCTGACCCCGGTACAGATCCTTAATGCCGTCCCGGCCGGCTGCAAAATTCTGGAGTTTCTCCGCCAGTTCCTGGATTGATCCAGCTGTCACCGCCAGCCGTTCTTCCATGGCTTCCCGGCCCACTTGCAGCGTGTAGGCCACATCCCTTAATTCACCGGCCGCAAAGTGCGGCAGTACGGCCAGCAATTGCTGCACTTGCAGCTTCAGCCCTGCCTCATCCTTGGCCGACAGCACGATAATGGCCGGATTTTGCGGCGTGATTGCAGTTATATGCCGTTCCTGGCTGGGAGGAATGTATTCCTCCAGCACGACGTGGGCGTTGGAGCCGCCGGCGCCAAAGGATGAGATGCCGGCAATCCGGGGATATTCTTGGGTCCGGCCGTTGACGGTGGCCACCGGCCGTTTCCATGGGGCCAACTCCTGCTGGACCGCAAAGGGGGTTTTGACGAAATTGATATTCGGATTCAATTCCTGAGCGTGCAGGCTGGGCGCAATCGCCTGATTTTGCATTTGCAGCACGATTTTGGTCACGCCGGCAATCCCGGCTGCCGCTTCCAAATGACCAATATTGGATTTTACTGAACCGATGGCGCAAAAGCCGGTGTCCTGGGTATCCTTTTGAAAGGCCTGGCTTAAGCCGGCGATTTCAATCGGATCGCCCAGGGCCGTACCCGTTCCGTGGGCTTCGATATAACTGACTGCCCGCGCATTCACCCCGGCTTTATCCAGGGCTGCCCGGATGAGATCCCCCTGGGCCACGGGATTGGGCACGGTATAGCCGTTGGTTTTGCCGCCGTGATTGATACTGGTGCCGCGAATGACAGCATAAATATGATCCCCGTCGGCGACGGCCCGGGACAAAGATTTCAGTAAGACAGCACCCACTCCCTCCCCGGGGACAAAACCGTTACCTCCCAGACCGAAGCTTTTGCATTTTCCGTCTTCGGACAGCATGTGATGATTGCAAAGATCGACATAGTTGGCGGGATGCAGGTACAGATTCACGCCGCCGGCGATAGCCATTTCGCATTCTCCCCGGTAAAGATGTTCACAGGCTTCATGAATAGCGGTTAGTGAAGCTGAACACATAGTATCAATGGGCATGCTGGGTCCTTGCAGATTCAGAAGATAGGAAATCCGGTTGGCCACCGAGCCAAAGGAAGTGCGGGGATAGACTTGTTCGCCCTCTTTCCATAAATCGGGACCATATAAATCGAAGCCGGTTTTGGTAATCCCGGCAAAAACACCCACCCGACGGTTGTATTGCGCGCCCAGTTGCTCCCGGGTGTAACCGGCATCCTCCAGCACCTCCCAGCAAGACTCCAGAAACAGGCGTTCCTGGGGATCCATATTGATGACTTCCCGGGGTGAAATACTGAAGAACAGCGGATCAAACTCGGCAAAGCCTTCGACAAATCCTCCCCATTTGCTATAGCTCTTTCCCTGCACCGCCGCTTCCTGGGGATCGGGATGATAGAATCCGTCCAGGGACCAGCGTTCCGGCGGGATTTCCGTAATGCAGTCCCGGCCGGCTTTTAAATTTTCCCAGTAGTCCGTTAGCTTTTTCGCCTGGGGATAGCGCCCGCTCATGCCGATGATGGCAACCGGCTCATAAGCGCTGCGGTCGGCAGTTGGCGCCGTAAAGCCGCGGCTTAGCTGCCGGCGTGTTTTCAGCCCGGCCGGCGCGGGAAGCTCGTCAGCGGCAGGCGACAGGATTGGCTTTGCCGGCATTGGCCGAACCTGATTGTTTAGTCCGGTCCACTGCAGGCACTTTTGGGGATAGTCGGCGGTAAAATATTCGGCTAACGCGCTTAGCGTCTGATACTCATAGAATAAGGTCTTGGACAATTCGCCAAAGATGCCGTCAAGTTTTTGATTGAGCCGGGTAATCATGATGGAATCGATCCCATAGCTTTCCAGTGGCTCTTCGGGATCAATCCCGGCCACATTCATTTTAGAAATTTCACTAAATAGAACTTTGAGCTGATGCAAGGTTTTTTCCCGCAGCAGCCATGGCTCCGCCTGGACAGCAGCCGCCTCCTCGGTATCGGCATCCGCCTGGGGTGAAACGGTTAGCAGGTAATCCTGCATCCGGGGCACATCGCCTTCAACCACCATGACTTGCTCTTTGCCGGCGGCTAAGGCCTGATAAAAGGCGCTGATGCCGGTTGCGGTTTGCATGGCGATCATGCCGGTGTTTTTCCTTATCGTCTTTTGGCTTTCTTCATCAATGCGCATGCCGCCCTCTTGCCACAGCGGCCAGTTGATGGACAGGGTCTGGCCGTGGCGCTGGTTTGCGGCCGCCAGTTGGCTGCGATACCTGGCGTAGGCGTCCATAAAGGCGTTGGCGGCGGCGTAGTCAGCCTGGCCGACGTTGCCGATACTGCCGGCAATGGAGGAAAAGGACACGAAAAAGTCGAGGGGCAGATGCTTGCTGGCCTCATCCAGATGCACCAGTCCGGCCACCTTGGGCGCCAACACTTCCTCCAGTTCTGCCTGGGTTTTCTTTAAGATGAAATTGTCCTTAATTATGCCGGCGCTATGGATAATGCCCTGAAGGCTGCCGTAACTATCCTCAATATGCCGGATTAAACTGTGAACAGCTTGCTGTTGGGTCACATCGACCTGCTTGTATTCGATCCGGGCGCCCAAAGCCGCCAATTGCTCCAGCTCGGCTTGCTTGTCCGCGGTAAGGGCCGATCTGCCGGTAAGGATCAACGTTGCATCTTTGACTTTCCGGGCAATTTCGCCGGCAAAAATCCGTCCCAGACCGCCGGCGCCGCCGGTAATTAAATAAACCCCCCGGTCTTTCCAGGGGGGGTTCGCTGCTGCCGGGGAAACTTCCGTTCCCCTCCAGCCGGCAACGTAGCGTTTGCCGCCTTGATAGCGGATATGGTGATCCCAGGGGTTGCGGCTGTTTTCTTGCAGTATTTCTGTAATCCTGGCGGAATTTTCCCCCGCTTCCACTTCAATCAACTGGCCGCTAAGCTTGGGATTCTCAATTTGGGCTGTTTTCAGCAGGCCGGCAAGACCGGCGAAAAGGTGCTGTTCAGCTTGGGTGGAAACCACGATCTGGACCAGCAGTTTGCCTTTTGGCTTGCCCTGGAAAATGGTTTGGATCTCGGCCAGCGTGCGGGCGGCATAGTTCCGGAACCGTTCGGCCAAGCTGTCTTGCTCTGATGTCAATACAAGGCAGCGCACCCTGTTCATGTCAGGCCCAATACTTTCACCGGCTGCTGCCGCCGGCTCGCAAAGTATCGCCAGATGCTGCTCATACTCAGGCGCCGGGTCGGCCGGCGGAATATCCTGTTCTTTCCAGTCAGATTGCAGCATAAGGGCCCCGTAAGCCGCCGGGGTTTCAACCGCGTCCGCTTCTCCTGCCAGTACGCGGAGGGAAAAGCCTTTCATGCGTATACATACATTTCCTTGCGCATCGCACAAATCAATATTAAGTTTCCGCACCTGCCCGCCGGCGGCGCTGTCGTCGCTGCCGCGCAGCACCGCCCACATGGCGGCAGCACAACTGCCGAAAATTTCAAGTTCTTGCAGCTCCAGGGGGAAGACCGGCCGGCCGGCCGTGCTGCCGGCATCGCCGGCAAACAGCATAAAGCTGATTGCTGCCTGCACGGCGGCATCCACAATACTGGGATGCAAAATGAATTGATTTTGCGTAGCCGAAACGCAGGCAGGCAAACCAAGCTTTGCCAACACCTGACCTGCCCCGGCATACACTGTTTCAATCCCCTGATGGCCCGGCCCGTAATCAATTCCTATTTTTTTATAAGCTTGGTAGCATTGGGCGGCGGTCAAAGTACTCCGGCTGCACTCAGCCTGGACAGCTTTAATATCCAAAGCCGGAATATCGGCAACCACCCGTAATGCTGCGCTGCCTTGGCTGTGTACTATCTGTTCGCCGTTGCCGGGGCCCTCGCTGTAAATTTCGTAGGCAATCTCGCCGTTGTCCGCGTCGTCAAGACAAAGTCCGATGTGTACCCGGACCGGCTGAACCGCCGCTTTAATGGGATTGGCCCAAATTATATTCTTCAGGCAAATGCCCGTTTTATCCCGCAAATATCTGGCAGCAACCTGTGCCACTGCCGCGCGGGCCATTTCCAGACAGGCTGCCGCCGGCAATACCGGCTGGCCGTGAATCATATGATCCGCCAGGAAAAACTCCCGACCGGTAAAGATTGAACTGAACTGTTGCCCGGATAAATCGGAAGTGTTTTGCTGCAGCAAGGGGTGAATGAAACCTGTTCCTGCCGGACTGTTAGACCGGGCAGCGTCAATTGCCGGCAGCCAATAGCGGATCCTGGCAAAGGGATAAGACGGTAAGTTAATGCGCCGGGGCGTTGCCTGCGTATAGAACAGGTTCCAATCGACTGCGCCGCCTTGAACCCAATATTGCGCAACTTTATTGAGCTTACTTTTGGCGATCCAGCTGCTCACCAGCTGCTGGAAATCTTCGTCGTTTCCTAATAAAGCCACCAAATTTTTGCCTTGCTTGATATGACCGTGCCAACAATCGCTAATGTCTCCCTTGTTTTGTATAAATGCCGCCAGTTTTTGCTTCAATTCGGAAATTCCCCTGACCAAAAAAACAAGCCGTTCTTCCAGTGCTGCCCGTCCCACTTGTAAGGTATAAGCCAAGTCCCACAAATTAATTTCTTGAGACTGTTCAAAAAGCGCATCTGCGTCGTTGGTGCTCCGGTTGCTTGCTTGCGTACAAACCCCGTACGCGGCGCGGCGTAATCCTCGCAGCCGCCTAGCATCTGCATCTTTTTGAACAGTCTCTTCTTGGTCCAGGAAATCCCGGCTTGGTTCTTCAGTCATAGATTTGCTTAAAAAACTATGAAGCTGCTGGGCATATGTCCGCAAACCGGCTTGGGTTTTTGCGGCTATAGGTATAATGGCTGTATCGGTGTTTTCCGGCCGGAACGGCATTTGCCGCCGGGCACTGTCAGGAATATATTCCTCGATGACTACATGGGCGTTGGCGCCGCCGAGGCCAAAGGAACTGATCCCCGCCCGGCGGGGAATATCATGTCCCGCTGCATCCTTTAGTCTTTTCCATTCCCGGGTTTGTTCCACGACGAAAAACGGACTGTTTTGCAAGGAAATATAAGGGTTAAGTTTCTTAAAATGAAGGATAGCGGGAAGAGTCCCATACTTCATGGAAAACAGCACTTTAATAAGGCCGGCTATGCCTGATGCCGATTCACAATGGCCAATATTGGTTTTGGCTGTTCCCAGCCCGCAGAAAGCATGGGGAAGATCCGGATTGAGCTCTTGAAACGCCTCCTGCAGCGCCTGTATCTCAATGGGATCGCCTAAAGGCGTACCGGTGCCGTGAGCTTCTATATAACCGACGGTTTCAACCGGCAGGCCGGCCTTTTGATAAGCTGCTTTAATCAGCTCCTTTTGGGCATTGAGGTTTGGCGCCCGCAGTGAGTTGGACTGCCCGTCATGATTGATAACAGCCCCTTTTATAATGCCATAAATAGTATCCCTGTCCGCGATAGCCTGACGATATGGTTTGAGCACCACGGCGCCATAGCCTTCCCCCCGGACAAATCCGTCCGCCTGTTCATCAAAAGTCTTACAGCGCCCGTTGGGGGACAACATGCCGGCTTTGCTACAGGCGCGATACACGCGGGATGCCAGGATAAGATTAATCCCCCCGGCAATGGCCATACTGCTTTCGCCCCGATAAATTGATTCCACGGCATGGTGAATTGCCACCAGAGAACTGGAACAGGCAGTATTGACCACTTCGCTGGGACCACGGAAATTGAACCAGCGGGAAATCCGGTGGGCTATCATGCTCATATGAAGACCTGAATCCAGATAAGCGCCGTATGTTTCCACGAGCCCAGGCTGCCGGGAAACCAGTTCGGCATAATCGCAATTATGCGCACCTATATACAGGCCAATGTCTTTACCGGCTAATTGGTAAGGGTTGTAGCCGCTATTTTCGATAACGCCCCAAACAAGTTCCAAAACCTTTCGCTGCTGAGGGTCCATACTCTCAGCTTCCAGGGGCGATATGCCGAAAAAGGGAGCATCGAATGCCTCAACCTCTTCAATAAATCCACCCCACGGCGGGAAAAAATCCTGGGAACCGCCGTCAGTATTCTGGCAATCTGCTATAATTTGCGGCCGACTGGCGCCGATAGCAGTTATACAATCTTTTTGCCGCACAAGATTTTCCCAAAAACTCTCCAACCCGTCAGCTCCGCCGGGAAGATTATAATGTATGCCAATTATAGCAATGCTTTCCTGACCGTCATTATCATTATCTTTGTCATTATCTTTGGCATAATCATTATCTTTGGTGAAATTTAAGCCTGTTTCGGTTTGGGATTTTTCCGGGTTAATCCCTTGCATTGGCCGTCCCGCTACTTGTGTGGAAATATATTCCGCCAGTTCTGCAAAACTGCGGTATTTGAACAGCGCAACCGGGGCGAATTCAATGACAAAAACATTTTCAATTCCCCGGGAAATCTGTACATATTGGATTGAATCCAGCCCCAATTCGCTAAATGTCGCTACTTCTTCCAGTCTGGCAGGATCAGCATTAAGCACCGGAAGAAAAACATGTTTTTTTAAGGTCTCCATAATTTCACGATTTAGCTGGGGCGACGGAACCTGGACTTTAGGCAGGTCCCGGGTCTTAGGCTGTGCGCCGCCGGCTCCCTGTTGATATTTGTAAAGAACAGGCAGCTCTTGCTTAATGTATAAATTGTGGCATAGTTTCCTTTGAACTTTACCGCTGCCGGTCTTAGGAACAATGCCTTTGTTAACAAAAGCAATTTCATATACTTCAATTGCATGAGTTTCCGATACAGCGGCAATTATTTTGCCGATTAATTTTTTATATGGGGTTTCTTTTTCATTTTCAAATTCATTTTCCTTTTCTTGGGCTGATGCTTCGACTTCCTGGACCACAACCACTTTTTCCTGCTCATTAACTTCACAGGCAAAAACCGCCAGCGGCAAGGAAAGTTCAGGGATATTTTTTTTAATCGTCCATTCAATATCCACCGGATAATGATTTTTGCCATGAATGATGATTACTTCTTTCTCCCGGCCAACAATATACAGCTGGTTGTCTTCGATGAAGCCAAGATCGCCGGTACGCAAGAATTCTCCTTCACCGGTATTGCTAAGGACTGCGGCGAAAGTGCTTGCCGTTTCTTCCGGCCGGTTCACATACCCTCTGCCTACTGAAGGTGATTTAACCCAAATTTCACCGATTTCACCCGGGACGCAAGGCATGCGGGTTTCCGGCTGGACAATGAGTATTTGGACAGTCTCGCTGATTTCCCCGCAGCTAACCACGGATTTGCTTTTATTGGTCTGATTAGTCAGTTTGATTTTCTTCTCGCTCAGGGCGGCAGGATCTAAAGAGAGAAATTTCAAAGGCTGATTGGGCTTGCTGGCGGCGATGGAACCTGTTTCCGACGAGCCATATTCAGCGCAAAAAATATTTTTCTTCAGGCCCAAACCCTGGAATTTGGCTGTAAAGCTTTCAACAGTTTCTTTGCGAAGCGGCTCGCCGCCGCAGATTATCGCTTGGAGAGAGCGGAAAGAGCATTCTTTTAAAGCAGTTGTATCAATTAACGAACAGCAGTAATCAAAGGCGAAGTTAGGCGCGCCTGTATGGGTTGCCTGATACTTATCAATGGTCTTCAACCATTCTTCCGGGTCTTTAATAAAGCACTTCGGCGGCATAATTACACTGGCGGCGCCTGTTAAGAGAGGACTTAACAGATTAAAGCACAGCCCGAAACTGTGAAATTGCGGCATCCAGGTAACAATACGGCTGTCCCGGTTTATTTCCCAGCGGGTTGCCCCTATCAACGCCTGCGACAACAAGTTGCCATGACTGAGCATAACCCCTTTGGGCTGGGATGTGGAACCGGAAGTATAAAGTATCATGCCAATGTCGGAGGTTGCTTGCGGTCTTGCTGCCCTGCTATCGGCGTCATCAGAAGGCAGTTCGTCAATGTTCAGTAGGGGAATTTGCGTGACTACCTGTTGCGTTGTAAGAAATTCTTTTAACTTAGTATCGGTTATAACGCACGCCGCTTGTGAGTCGACAAGAATGGCGCAGATTTTGGCTAAGACCTGCTCCTGATCGGACACATCCGTAAGCGGGATCGGTACGGCAACAACATTGGCGTACCAACATGCCAATAAACTATAAATATAGTCCAGCCCTTGGGGGAAAAGAAGTAAGGTTTTTTCCTGCGGAGCTAATTTTTGCTGCAGCATACTGCCGAGAATTTTTGTTTTATTGACAAGAGCCTTTACTGTAAGAAAATCGGAAAGTTCCTTTTCTTGCTGAAAGGTAAACAGCCTTTTTTCCGGTAATTGTTCATGCAGTTTAAAAAGTTGGGCAAGTAGAAGAGCACCTTTATGATCAATTTGTCGTTTCATATATATTCTCCCCCTTAAAAAAAGTAACAGGGAATTTTTCGATTTTATTAACTCTAATGGTTTCACCGGTGTAAAGTCTAAGGAGATGGGTAACAGTACCGTCTGTGGTCAAAAGAATTTTTTGAAATAAGCTTAAGGATCTGCTTTGAACAATAAATTCATCCCTTGGCGTACCAATTATTGAATTTTTTCTGGCGCTGTCCGCAATTAGAAATCCTTCTTGCATTACGCCATCCCTCCCGTAAAAGATTTCTATCTTCTATCTATTATCTATTATCTATTATCTATGGATATCTATGGATATCTATGGAACGCATTAAAAAATTGAAATTATATCCGGGTATTAGGAGAAGTTTCGAAGCTGTTGCTTAGCTCAGCTTTTCCTAATACCCGGATGTCAATTCTTTAATGCGGCATAGGCATATATTTTAGAAAACCCGGCTAGCGCCGGGCTGCTGTTATCGCTCATCCCGGCGAAATAAGATTTCCCGGATAAGCAGGCGGCATAAACGCTGGAGCGTGAATACCGCTGTCCGATCCGGGAAAACTGTCCCTCCATGGGAATAAAAATTACCATTCTTGTAAGTAAAAATTTTTATAAAATCAGCCATTGTTTCCAACGGCTTAAGTTTGTTAGAATAAATATCTGTTTTGGCAAAATTATATTAAACCAACTTCTTCAGAGTTACGGAACCGGTGGAGGTTTCAATGTTTATTCTACCGCTGTCTTCGCCGCCTTCACCAAGCCTTCCCGTAATCATTGTCGGGGAAGATTGGTTCACGGTTAACGGCAGATCCTGGTAAGTAATGTTTCCGGTAGAAGTGCTTGCCTTCAGTTGGGCAACAATGTTCGGGGAAAGAAAGACTGTGATTTTGCCGTGATGGGACCTTATCTCCAAGCTGTCCCGGATAGCCGGAACCTCTACTGAGATATCGCCGTTGTTAGTGCGTGCTTCGTATAACCCGCTTATCCCGGTAATGTCAATTTTACCGTTACCGGTTACCGCTTTAACAAAACCGTTGACTTTATGGATTTTAATTTCGCCTGTGGCTGTTTTAGCGTCAACATCTCCTGACACATTCTCCCCCTGGATTTTTCCAATATTGGTTTCGATCTTAACAAAACCATTTATGCCCTGAATTTTAATTTCGCCTGTGGCTGTTTTGGCATCAACTTTTCCTGACCCATTTTCCACATTGATTTTTCCGATATTGGTTACAGCCTTAACAAAACCAGCCATTCCCTGGATTTTGATTTCACCTGTGGCTGTTTGGACATCAACATCCCCCGGCACATTCTTTACATTGATTTTTCCCTTGGAGTTTTCCACATGGGTGGCTACCACTCCTTTGGGCACTGTGATCCGTAAATTCATACTGTTAAGAGTCCGAACAACAAATTCCTTACCGGTTGCAATATCAATACTCGGCTCTTTCAGAAAAGCAGTCAGGAAATGGCCTTGAATATCTACCTCAACGAAATCACGGTCCCAACCGCTTACGTCGATATTGCCGTTTTTGTTATAAATCTTCAGAACGGTTCCCGGTTCTACGGCAAAGGTTTTCGGGTATTCCTTATTAGGCAAACTTATAACCCCCTCACTGGATAAATTGAAGTTTTCTTTAAGACCGCCGGCTTTCACGGCAACGGCTTTCACTCCCGCACAAATATGGTGAGCATAGCCGTTTGTTTCCCGGCGGGCTTTATCAAGTATAGCCCACAATCATACATATGCCAATATGTGAGACGGCCTTCAATAAGGTGAGAGGACAGGTTTTACTACAGCTTGTTCAAGCTTATAGAGCCCATTGAAGTTGTAATGTTTATTTTACCGCCGCCTTCTCCAAGCCTGCCGGTAATCATTGTTTGGGAAGATTGGTTCACGGTTAGCGGCAGATCCTGGTAAGTAACATTTCCGGTAGAGGTGCTTGCCGCCAGTTGGGCAACAAGGTTCGGCGACAGGAAAGCTTTAATACTGCCTAAATTGGACCTTATCTCCAGGTTATCCCGGATAGCCGGAACCTCTACTGAGATATCCCCTCGCTCAGTGCGGGCCTCATATAGCCCACTTACGCCGGTAATGTTAATTTTCCCATTATTGGTTACCGCCTTAACAAACCCGTTCACTTTATGGATCTGAATCTCGCCTGAGGATGTTTTGGCGTCAACATCCCCGGAAACATTCTCTACACTGATTTTTCCCATATTGGTTTCGGCCTTGACCAAACCATCCACTCCCTGGATTTGAATTTCGCCTGTGGATGCTTTGGCGTCAACATTTCCGGAAACATTATCCAGTTTTATTGTTCCGCGGGAGTTTTCCACCCGTGTGATCAGTACGCCTTTGGGTACTGTGATCCCTAAATCCATACCGGCACGAGTCCGGATAACTAATTCTTTTCCGGTTGCTATATCAATACCCGGCCCTTTCAGTAAACTATTAAAGAAATTGCTCTGCGCACCTACTTCAACGTAATCACGGTCCCAACTGCTCACCTTAATATTTCCGGTTCCGTTGTAGATCTTCAGAACGGTTCCCGGTTCTACGGCAAAGGTTTCTTGATAATATTTCCCAGGAAGATTGGTACATGCTAACCCGAGCATGGCTATTACTAAAAGAAATACCAGCACCATTAAGATACGCTTTCTTTTTTTAGTTGTTTTACCGTTTGTTTCCTGATTAGACATGCTTATATCATCCTCACTCGGTAAATTAAAGTTTTCTTAAGAAACCGAAACCGCCAATTCCTATAATACGTCAATAGCCTTCAGCCTTCACTTCATTGCCTTGACCCCGAACCGGGGCGAATTCCTCTTGCCCTTGATCCATCATTTCATCGATTTGACTGCTTAGCATGGCGTACTGCGCCGGCAGCTCTCCACCGGTTCAAGGGCAGATTAACCAACGTTGCCAGCAGGGCAACGACTAGGGCTGACCAGAACCCCGGAACTGTCAATCCTGGGATCAGACCGTCTGTCAGCATCACCATCCAGGCGTTGATGACCAGGGTGAATAAGCCGAGGGTGATTAGATTGACAGGCAATAGGATCAACAGCAGAAACGGACGGATTGCAGCATGCAGCAGTGTAAGGACTGTTCCAGCCAACAGGCCTGCCCATATACTGTCCAGGACCACCGCAGGCCAAACCAGCTTAGCCACATACAAGGCAAACGTATTGGCGACAATTCTTAGAACCAGCCTGCACATTCAAGTCCACCTCAGCTTAATAAAAGTCTATGAATACCCTGATATTGCCGGACTGTACTTCCGCCAGGCGAAACCTGCCGTACTGCCGCGTCTCCCGAAACAGCTGCAGGCAGACTGCCAGCATTCTTTCCATGGAGGCCGGGCCTGTGCAGCATCCGGCTAGGTTAAACCGGCTGACACCGCGCAGCCGCTTGGGGGCAAATGCGTCAAACAGGCAAGCGAGATCGGCAAAAGCATCCAAAGCCAAATCAAGGACGAACAACGGGACGGGAATGACCAACGGACGAAGGCCGCCCGGAGATACTTTAACCAGCAGGAGTTGGCTTTGCCGCTTACTCCACATATACCTCAACCCTGATCTTTCCCTTTTTCGGATCTTCGATATCGACATCAAACAGCTTCCCGTCCACCAGTCCCTGGTCGACGAGGTTTACCAGTTCTTCGAAATCAATCTTGGAAAAGTCCAAGCCCTTCCCCGCCATTTCCCGGCGGGCTTCCTCGGGTATATAGCCCGCAATCATATTTCCAAGTTGTGAGGCTACCTTCAACAAAATGAGAGGAATATTAACGTTGACCTTAGCCTCGGCGCTATCTACCCGTACCCTTAGAAAACGGTCACCAAGCTTTTTCCCGGGGATCGGCGGTCTACTCCCGGTGTCGTCCAGCGCTCCCAAGAGTTCCAGCCCCTCCTCAATGGAAATCTTTCCGTCCCGCACCATCTGCAGGAGCTTGCTTTTCTCATCACTCATGATCATTTACCCCTTCTCTAAGTTAACGTTACTTGGCTGCTTTTCTCAGCAGCCTGACGGCCTCTTGGGCGGAAATCTCCCCTTTTTCCAGGGCACTGATTATTTCCTGTTTAAAATTCTTTTCTTCTTCATCATCCTGTTTTTGCACTTTGTACCCCAAAGCCTGAACCACACCATCCAAACGGTTGCGAACCGTGGGGTAGGAGATGCCTAGTTCTTTTTCCACATCTTTAATACTGCCACGGCATTTGAGAAAGACTTCGATGAACTCCTGTTGCTCAACGGGTAGCTTGCAGAGCTTACAGGTAGTGAAGCTACCCTCAATCTGCGTTTGGCAATAGTCGCAGGAGAGGCTGCTGATTTTCATTTCGTGATTACAAACCGGACAGTAATTTGGCGCTCTGAATATCATACTGCACCTTCTTTATTAACCATAAACTAGCTAAGTTAAGCTTATTCTAGCATGGTTGCTTAATATTGTCAATGTAAATATTAATATATTCAATGTCATTATTAATTATATTAATTAAGCAATTAAAAAACCATCAAATTAGGCGTCCATTACTTCTGAATAACTTAACGGCAACAATCCTGGCCTTATTTCCCTCCAGCCGCCTTTTCCAACTGATCCACAGCCGCCAGACCTGCTTCAAGGGCCTCATTCACTTTAGCTAGGCCAGCCACAGGAAGGCAACACACTATCGCATGAAGAATCTCGTTTCTGGTTGCCCCGGCACGGTAAGCTTTTTCGGCGTGTAAAGCAATCCCATGTTCCGAACGATCCATGACCACTGTTCCCAGCAGTATCAGTTCTTGTTCCTTTTTGGACAGTGGTCCGCAGGATTCGATCTCCCTTGCTAAGCTCATAAATGCACCAAAGACATTTTTCGGCAATAAAATTACCGGCATACTATTTCCCTTATTGTCCAGGTTATTTGTCATGACTTCGCGCTGTCCTCCCTTCCTCCGGTCCGGCCTAGCCGGATATTTTTGATGTTTTCTCTCAAAGTACTCTACACGGGGAATTTGCAAGTTAAGCTTCTATAATGGCCCATCCATTAAGTGTATGTTTAATGTATGTCCAATGTATGTTTTAGGAATATAATTTTTCACAAAAAGCAACTATAGCTTCCAATGACTTAGGTTCCGTCAAAAGCATCATATGATTGGGTGAGTCCAGGTCCATCCTGTTAAAATTGGGAAGCTGCCGCTCCCATTCTGCCCAATAATTCACATTATCCAATAAAATATTATCCTCTGCCGTTGACAAATAAGGCTCTATTTCTCCCAGGAATAAGCCACTGCCGTTACGGAAAAAGTGACAAGTTACCGCCTGAGGATCCGGCAACGGCAGAACAGAATAAGCATCATCTTTATAAGCCTGCCGCACCTTTAGATTTTGCTGCAACTGCGAGTATACCTGCTCTTTCGATTTTATCAATCCCCGTTTCGCGGCCAGCTCAATTAATTGTTCCAAATAATCCTCATCATTTAAATTTGAATTTACTTCGTCGCGATGAATTAAGGTTTGGGCTATTTTTTCCGGCTCTTTATCAATTGAAGCCAGCAAGGCAACGTTAACCGTTTGCAAAATCAAACCTTTTTGCGACTCGTATGATTTTTTCATTTCGGCAGGATCTATCGCATCCAACATAACGATTGTATCAACGGTTTGTCCCAACTCTTGCAATTGGCGCGTGATTTCATAAGCCAAAGTTCCGCCCATGGAGTATCCGCCCACGTCATAGGGACCTTCCGGCTGCACCGATTGCATAATGTGAATGTAATATGCAGCCATTGCCTGGAGCCCGTGCAAAGGAGAGCGGTCGGTCATCCAGCCTCGCGCCTGAATACCAAAAAAGGGACGTTGAATCTTCTGAGCAATTTGTTGATATACTTCTACTCCGCCCTGCCCCGCATGAGTCCAAAATACAGGTCGTCCTTGCGAGCTCTGGTTGAGATGAATGAGTTCGGGAAATTGCGGCCATAACTTGAAAGATTTTCGCTTTAATCTTCTTTTATTGTCTGTGTTACTCAGTTCTTTTTCCATGAACCCGATAAATTCGCTAAGGGTTGGATAATCGTAAACTTTGGTTGCGGCGATTGAAGTCCCGTATTGGTTATTAATCGCCTGCACCCAGTTCACAACTATCATCGAATCCATCCCCATATCCACAAAACTTGCATCTACATCAATATCGCTCCGATTCTTATACAAGGCTTGGGCTAAGCTTGCAGCCAGTTCTTCCTGTAAGGATTCCACGGCAATATGAGATTCCCCTATCGTCTCTGATTGATATTTTTCCAGCTGAGCATCCGCACCAAAGTGGTGCGCCGGCGTCGCAGGGGTTGCCGGCGATCCTGCCGAATCCGTTGCTGTGCCGACGGCAGGCTGGCTGTCAGCCTTGGGCGCCCAGTAGCGCTCCCTGGCAAAGGGATAAGCGGGAAGATTTATCCGGCAAGGTTTGGTGCCGGCATAGAGTTTGTTCCAATCAACATTTATACCTTTTAACCAGACTTCCGCTACTTTTTTAAGTTCCTTTTCTTGAAGCCAGGTTTCCAGCAAGGCTTTTGTTTCTTCATCCAATTCAAGGAGTTTCTTTCTGCCGTTGCTCTTTTTCACCTGACCTGTCAGTACTTCTGGCGATGAATTGTCAATAAAGTCCCCTAATACTTTTATTAGCATATCTCGCGAATCCGCCGGGAAGGCCAAACGATATTCCATCCCTTCCCGGCCTGTCTGAAGGGTATAGGCCAAATCCGTCAGGTTGAAGTCTTCACGGGCTTCAGCATGGCTCTTCATGGACTTGGCGTAGGCTTTTAATTGTTCCTCAGTTTTTGCCGACAACACAACCAGGACCGGGTTGTTTGTTTCCATGTCCATGGAAATCGTGGTGTCAGCAGTGTCAACCGCAGGGATGTATTCTTCGATGACCAGATGGGCGTTGGTGCCGTTGAATCCAAAAGAACTCACGGCGGCGCGCCGCGGAATGCCGGCGGACGTTTCCCATGGCTGTAATTTGGTATTGATATAAAACGGATTATTATCCAGGGAAACATATTCATTTAACTTTTCAAAATTAATCGCCGGCGGTATCAGCCGGTGCTGCAGGGAAAGCAGTATTTTAATTACACCGGCAACTCCCGACGCTGCCAAAAGGTGACCAATATTGCTTTTCACCGTTCCCAACGCGCAATAGTTCTTTTTTTGTGTAAAAGAGCCGAAAGATTCGGCAAGGGCGTCTATTTCAATGGAATCACCAAGTTTTGTTCCTGTTCCGTGCGCTTCCAGCAAAGTTATTGTTTCCGGATTAATTCCAAAGCGTTGATACACGTCTTTTTCTAAGAAAACTTGTGATTTTGCACTGGGCGCGGTAATTCCGTTGGTTTTTCCGTCGTGGTTAATCCCCCAGCCACTAATCACTCCATAAATGGGGTCGCCGTCCCGCACTGCATCGGCGAGTCTTTTTAATAAAACAACTCCCACGCCTTCACCGGGAACAAAACCGTTGGCACGAGCGTCAAAAGAAAAGCAGCGTCCGTCCGGGGACAGCATTCCGGCTTTGCTGGCCTGAATGTGCAGATATGGTCCGGCCATGATGTTTACTCCCCCCGCCAGGGCAAGATCACTATTCTGCAGTATCAGGCTGTCACAGGCTTCAGCTATTGCTACCAGGGAGGCTGAACAGGCAGTATCAATGGCTAAACAGGGTCCTTTCAAGTTTAATGAGTACGAAATTCTGGCCGGCAGAATGGAGTTTGTTCCTCCCGTAAAGACCTGGGAATTCAGTTCTTGCCCCTGCATAATCATGGTATGCCCGTAATCGCTGGGGGCGCAACCCACAAAAACACCGCACCGGCTGCCAGATAATGACAAGGGGTTTAGACCGGAATCTTCAATGCAGGCCCAACAGCTTTCCAGGAACAGACGTTGCTGCGGATCCATTACTACTGCTTCTGTGGTTGAAATACCAAAAAACAAGGGATCGAATTTATCCACATCCTCCAAAGCGCCCATATATTTACAATAGGTTTTTCCGGGAGCTTTGGGATCCGGATCATAAAAAAGGTCCAGCGGCCAGCGTGTGGCAGGAATTTCTGAAATGCAGTCCCTGCCGTCGGCAAGATTGTTCCACAATTCAGTCATGGACTTTGACTTGGGAAATTGTCCTGCCATGCCGATGATGGCAATGGATTTTTGGGGAACTTGATTTTGTAAAGACACATCCGTATTGCCTGTGAATACCACCGTTTTTTTCTTTAACTCTTTTAACTCTATCGGCTGGCCTGAAGAAGCAGGACCCTTTGGCAAATCTTTTTCTCCCGGTATAGTCAATCCTAAAGACTGCTTATCCGTATTTTCCGAAGATTGCCCATACAGAGATTGAATTCTTTCTTTTACTTCCGGCTGATTTACAAAAGTTTTTTCATGCATTTGCACTTCTCTTGCAAAGGCCAGGGATAACTTCTCTCTGATGGGTTCAACCATAAGATCTTTTAAAGCTATCAATGTTTCCCGGGGCGCCTCGGCTAACGTTTTTGCCAGTTGCAATGCATACGGCAGAACTTCTTTCCTGGGCAGCACCGGAAAAGGAATACCTTTTGACTGCAATTCCGAACCGTAAAAATTATTTCCGGTGTATAAAATTTCCTGGGTCAAACTAATGCCAATTTTCTCAGGAAAAATTAATGTTGCACCAGCGCCGGGAGTAAAGCCATATTTAAGATAGTTGCTGGTATATATGCTTTCCCGGCTCATCACAATCAAATCACAAAACATTCCCATGGACCAGCCGGCGCCGATAGCATGACCTTGCATGGCAGCAATTACGGGTATCTTGCAATCCAGCGCCAGGCTATAGATGTTATGATCGGTAAATTTCATTTTACCTTCATATATATCCAATAAAACTTCCTTGGTTCCACCGGAGGCAAAGTAACTGTCATATCCGGTCAGGACCACCGCTTTGTAGTTTGGATTGGCTTGAATGGACTCAAACGCCTGGAACAGGCCGGTGACCAATTCGTAGGAGAAGGTATTTTTATTAACCCGGTCTTGCATTGTTAATTGGACAATGCCCGGTTCCACTTCTCGGAAATCGACGGCAGCTTCTGTCATTGGGTTTTCAGCGGGGGGCTCTGCCCCCGCCGGACCTGTCGCAGCGGAACTTGATTCCGTTATTTCTTTTAGTTTTTTCTCAGCCTGCCCGGGGCTTATTTCCCCTGCTTGCAATGCACGTAAAATCTCTTTTCTATCCATCATCAGCCTCCCGCTATATTCCGACATTATCATCTCTCCCAGGGAAATTGTCCCTTATCAATATACCAAAAAATCCCCTCAAGATTGCGAGGGTCGGAAAATATCTCCTGGTTGGCCGCTAAAGCCAATGATTTGGACTGAAGCAACGAATTATACAACTCATTCATATAGCGTTTATATCGGGAAATTCCTGTTTTAGACAAACGTCTAAAACGAAGCAAATGTTTGCGAAGCAAAGACTCACTCTGAGCTTCATAGGCATCGACCAGGCCCCATGCATGGGCCTGTTGAAAGGAAATCGGCTGAGTCGATAACGTTAAATAATGGGCTTTTTGAAATCCCATGCGGCGAATCAAAAACGGCAGAACACAAGCCGGGAAAAGTCCGAATAATAATTCGGACAAACTAAACTGCGCCGTCTCATCGGCAAGCACAATGTCGCTGGCGGCGACGAATCCCACCCCGCCGGCATTAGCCTTGCCCCGGACGTGAGAAATTGTAATGTACGGTCCGGTAGCCAATTTCAGCCATAGGTCATACAAGGGCTCCGGCGATTGTTCCCGGCGTTGCCCGCTGGCAATTGTCCCGTGTATTTCCTTGAAATCAGCCCCAAAACAAAAGACTTCCGGCAAGCCTTCCAACACCACGATGGTTGCGGCTTCTTCACACATTGCCAGTACATGATGGCATTCTTCAATTAGGAGATCATTGATTGAATTGTTGGCCTCTGGGCGATAAATCTGCAAAAAACATATTGACTCCTGAAAACGGACTTTAATTGTCTGATAATTCATTAATACCACGCATATTCACGATGGAATTCTTTAATTTCTTTCAGGAACAATCGCCCTTTTCCTTGACTTGCGGCCAACACGCCCGGAACGAAATCAAAATCCAGATTGACATTGCGGGTGCCAAATCTTACAACGCCGCTTCCTAACAATATAGAATGATATTCCTCCATCGATAATTGATAGCGTTCATTTAATTGTTTCTCAATCTCAAACCGGCGCTGGCGTTCCTGACCTTGAGGAGTGACGACCCCGCTATAAAATTCGGAGCAGCAGCCCGACCCGTAGGAAAAACAACCAAGTCGCTTCGGAGAATCAAACCGGCCGTTGTCAATAGTACTTGCCAGCGACAGGAAGGAAGTGGCGCCCATGATATTTCCGACCCGCTGGCAGTAGGTCATTCCCGGCATTACGCGTTGATTAAAATCTTCTTCCACCTCAGGCGGCTTGGCTTTGACCATCTTCCGCATCATGGCCCGATGGGCTCCTTTCACCATGCCGCCAAAGGGAGTATGGAAAGTGAGATACTGGAATGTTTGTTGATAATCTGCGCCCACTACCCGTTTTTTATATTCCTGAAAAGCATTCTCGCAACAATCCAAATAGGACAACAGGGACAAATCCGCGTCCCCGGCTTCACTATCAGGAGTCGGGCGGCAAGTATCGCACACTTCATACCCGTAGTAGCCGTTGGCCCCTGCGTCTACTTGGAATGCATAAGGAGTTTCGCTGACTAAAACCGCCACGGCTCCCGCACCCGCACTAGGTTCCGCATAGGACCAGTCCTCAGTCATCTCCCCGCCTGATTCCCCTATAAACCGGGAAATATCAGTCGCAACCACCAGCGCTTTGGCTCCCGGCGATGTTTGGGACAGAATAAAATTGATTGCCATCTGAAGTCCGGCAGTCCCGGAATAACAAGCATTTTTCAGTTCAAACAAGCGGCAATTTCGATTCAATCCCAAATAATGATGGATATAAGTACTGATGGATTTGCCAAAATCAATCCCCGATTCGGTGCAGGATATCAGCAACTCAATCCGGTCTTTTTCGGCCTGGGAAAGAGAATCCACCACCGGTTTAGCCGCATTGACCCCATAGGAAACCGGATCTTCGTAAGGCAGGGCTACGGCCTTTTCTTTCATTAATAAATTTGAAAATCTTGCGGTATCCAATTTACGATGCTGGGCTAATTCCATCACATCCAGATAAGCTGATCCTCCAAAAGCATTCATCGCTTCAATTCCAACATTAATCATTATTCTTCTCTCCCTTAATCAATAGTTTTATATTTTTGTAAACTCAAAGTATTCAAAGTATACTAAGACCGCTAATGAATATCTCAAGCTATATGGAACGCATTAGAGTTCCTCTTTTAAACATATTGATTTAATAATTGATCAGCCTCTTCAATATTTAAGGTCCCCTCACGCACTTGCTGCAGCACCGTTTGCAGGTTATTATCCGGATTTGAATCGGCAGGTGTTTGATTCGCTTCTCCCGTTGCCGCATTTAATTCTGTTAATTCTTTTTTCAAAAATACGGCGAATTCACTAATGCTGGGATAATCATAAATTTTGGTCGCTGTAATTGAGGTTCCGTAGCGTTTATTAATTTCCTGAACCCAGGCCACCCCGATAATCGAATCCATTCCCAAATCAACGAATTTTGCATCGATGTCAAGCTCGCTCCGCTGCATATACAGGGCTTCCGCCAAGGTTGTCGCCAGTTCTTCCTGGATGGATTCCACTGCGACATTAGACGGCGTTGGATTTACCGGCGCCGGGGTTTCCCTTGGCTCTGCCGTTACCTGCGCCGGGGATTCGACTGCCTGCCCCTGGGGCTTGGCTGCTGCCGGTGCCGGGCTCTCGCCCGGCTCAGCAGTTGAAGGCGCTGGCGCCGGCGCCATTCCACCGCCGGCGATATCCATTTCTTTTCCTACAAATTCCGCGAATTCACTGATGCTGGGATAATCATAGACTTTAGTTGCCGCAATTGAGGTTCCGTAGCGTTTATTGATTTCCTGAACCCAGGCCACGCCGATAATCGAATCCATTCCCAAATCAACGAATTTTGCATCGACGTCAATTTCACTTGGCTGCATATACAAAGCTTCGGCTAAACTTGCTGCCAGTTCCTCCTGGATGGATTTCACCGGGATTTTAGACGGCATTGGATTTACCGGCGCCGGGGTTTCCATCGCTTTAGCGGCAACCTGCGCCTCCTGCTCCCGGGGCTTGGCTATTGCCTGCGCCGGGATCTCGCTTGGCTGAGAAGTTGAGGGCGTTGGCGTTGACACCATTCCACTGCTTGGGATATTAAGTTCTTTTACCATAAATTCCGCGAATTCACTGATGCTGGGATAATCATAGACTTTGGTTGCCGCAATTGAGGTTCCGTGGCGTTTATTGATTTCCTGAACCCAGGCCACGCCGATAATCGAATCCATTCCCAAATCAACGAATTTTGCATCGACGTCAATATCGCCCGGTTGCATATACAAGGCTTCCGCCAGGCTTGACGCCAGCTCTTCCAGTAAAGATCCCGCCGGATTAGCTGTTGGGACATGAGCCACAGGTTTCGGTTCATCGCTGATTTTCCCTGGAATAGTATCCGCTTCTGCCACCGGAACGCTGGTTGATGTTAAGCTGGTTGATGTTAAGCTGGTTGATGTTAATGTGATCGATTGTTGAATTTGATTTACCGGTTTACTTGATAGGGTTTGGTATCCCGGCAAAGATCCTAGAGATATCCCGCTGGGCTTGGCAGATATGTTGGCAACAGTTGGTTTTTCCATGGTTCTGAGTTCCACAGACGGTCGGGAAACCGGTGATTTATTTGCGCTGTCCCCTATCGCGGCCGTTGCTTCCTCTCTGGCCGGTTTGCTTGCTATTGGGGGATTGTCTGCCAAGGATCGTAAAGATATTTCGCTGGGTTTACCGGCTGTGTTGGCAACAGCCGGTCTTGCCGCGGCCGTGAGTTCCACGGGCTGCCGGGAAACTGACGGTTTACCGGCGGTATCCCCGGCTGAGCTCACTGTTTCCTGTCTGCCGGCAGCTTCTTTGTCAAAAAGATTGGTGAACCAATAGCGTTCCCGCGAAAATGGATAAGTAGGCAGGCTGATACGTTGCGGTTTGGCATTGCTGTAGAGCTTTTTCCAATCCAGAACAAAGCCCTTGACCCACAGGTCCAGGAGCTTGGTGTATTTCCCTTTGGCTATCCAGGCATCAATGGTTTTTACCATGTCTTCGTCTTCGGCGAAGACAGCCAGCATTTCTTTATTGCGTTTGACCTGCCCCCGATAGAGATCGTCTATATTGTCCTGGCCATCCAGGTAGTTTTTCAGCTTCTCCTCCAGTTCCGGGAGAGATACTGCGGTTAGGGCCAGGCGCTCCTCCATGGCCTCTCTTCCCACCTGGAGGGTGTAGGCGACGTCGGCCAGGTCGGCGGCGGCGAACTGCTGGGTTTGGATGGCTTGCAGGAGCTGTTGGGCATGTTCCTTCAGGCGCTCCTCGTTCTTGGCTGAGAGTACGATGATGGCCGGGTTTTGGGAGGTGACGGCGATTTTAGGTTTTTCCTGATTGGGGATGTACTCCTCAATCACCACATGGGCATTGGAGCCGCCGGCGCCAAAGGAAGAAATGCCGGCGATCCTGGGATATTCCCGGGTCTGGCCGTTTAGCTCAACTACAGGGCGTCTCCACTCCGCCAGTTCTTGCTGGACGACGAAGGGGGTGTTGGCAAAATCAATATTGGGATTCAGGGTCTTGGAATGGAGGGACGGCGCCAATTGGCGATGTTTCAGCTGCAGCAGCACCTTAGTCACCGCGGCAATGCCGGCGGCGCTCTCGCAGTGTCCGATGTTGGACTTGGCTGAGCCGAGGGCGCAGTACTGCTTGTCTTTGGTGTACTCCTGGAAGGCTTTCGTCAGACCGGTGATCTCAATCGGGTCTCCCAGAACGGTCCCGGTGCCATGGGCCTCAATATAGCTGATGGTCCGGGGATTTATGCCGGCCTCTTTGAGGGCTGCGCCGATAACGCTGGTCTGGGCGTTGGGGTTGGGGACCGAATAGCCGTTGGTCTTCCCGCCGTGATTGAGGGCGGTCGCCTTGATAATGCCATAGATGTGATCGCCGTCGGCGATTGCCTTGGGAAGGGGTTTGAGGAGTACCGCTCCCACACCTTCTCCCGGCACATAGCCGTCGCCTCCCTGGCCGAAGCTTTCGCAGCGGCCCTTGCTGGAGACAAACTTGCCCTGGCCGAGCATCAGGTATTTGTTGGGATGGACGGAGACATTGACGCCGCCGGCGACGGCCATTTCGCAGCCGCCCCGCTGCAGGCTGTGGCAGGCCAGGTGAATGGCGGTTAAGGAGGAGGAGCACATGGTGTCCAGACCAATGCTGGGGCCATGAAAATTGCAGAAGTAGGAAACGCGGTTGGCAACTGACGACGGACTGCCGGTAAGGGCGATATTGCGGCCCCGGGCTTGCTCCTGGGCCCCGTAGAGCTGGTACTCTTCATACATTACCCCGACGTATACCCCCACATTGCCTTCCAGGCCGAGACCCTTATACATACCGAGGTCTTCCCTGGTATAGCCGGCGTCCTCCAAAGTTTCATAAACGCATTGCAGGAATAAGCGCTCCTGGGGGTCCAGGATCATTGCGTCCCGGGGTGAGATGTTAAAGAACAAGGGATCAAATTGGTCCACTCCTTCGATAAAGCCGCCCCACTTGCTGTAGGTTTTGCCAATCTTGCTCTTGTCTTCATCGAAGTACAGGCTGTGATCCCAACGGTCTTTGGGAATCTCGGTGATGCAATCCTTGCCGTTTCTGAGGTTTTCCCAGAAGTCCCGCAGGTTTCGCGCCCCGGGGTAGCGCCCGGAGACGCCGATGATGGCGATGTCCGGGAAACTTTTTTCTTTTTCTTGCCGGGGTTGGGCTTCCAGGCGCAATGCTGCAAAACGGGAACGTCTTTTACTGCCGGCGAATGGCTTTTCCGGTTCGGCCACCGGTGTGGCTTCCTGGGATGCTGCCGGAGATGTTGTCTGGGTAGCTGCCGGTTCTTTTTCGTCAATTCCCAGCAGCGCCGTCAACTGATCCAGGTGGGATTCCAGGAAGTAGCCGGTCAGTTCCTTGATGTTCTGGTATTCAAAGAACAGGGTTTTGGACAGGGAGCCAAATGTTTTTTCCAATTGATTGGTCAGTTGGGTGACCATTATCGAATCGATCCCGTATTTCTCCATCGGCGCATCCGCTTCAATGCGGTGCGGCGGGAGTTTGATGACGGACGAGAGCAGTTTCTTAAAGTAATTGACAGCTTTTTCCCGGAGCAAGTCCTGGGCCATGACGGGAATATTTTCGGCGGCGGCAGGCTTAAGTTCAGCCGTTTTTTTCAAGATTGGCTCCGGCTGGGGCGCAACAGGTTTTTCTGCTGCAAGCAGCACTTGCCTTAGCCGGGCAGGATTGCCTTCCGCCACCAGCACCTGAGTTTCGCCCGAGGCCAGTCCCTGATAGAGGGCTTTGATGCCGGTTTGGGTTGCCATGGGGACCATGCCTGTATCTCTAGTCACTATCCTTGCGGTTTCCTCATCAACGCGCATGCCGCCCTCTCGCCAAAGCGGCCAGTTGACGGACAATGTCCGGCCGTGGCGCCGGCCGGAGGCCGCCAGGTTGTTGCGATAGGCGGCGTAGGCGTCCATAAAGGCGTTGGCTGTTGCGTAGTCGGCCTGGCCAGGGTTGCCGAAGCTTCCGCCGGTTGAGGAGAAGAGAATGAAGAAGTCAAGTTTCTGGTCTTGGCTGGCCTGATCCAGGTTGACCAGACCGGTGACCTTGGGAGCCAGTACAGCGAGGAATTCCTCCCGGTTTTTCTTGATGATGAAGTTATCTTTGATCACCCCGGCAGCGTGGATGATGCCATTGAGGCTGCCGAACTCCTGCCGGCTATCTTCGATCAGGCCGCTGACCGCTTCCTTGTCGGTCACATCCACCTGACGGTAGATGACCCGGGCGCCCGCAGCTTCCAGTTCGTTTAGCCTGGCTTGCCGGTCTTCGCCCAAAGGCGAGCGGCCGGTGAGAATGAGGGTAGTATCCTTGGCATTTCGGGTGATTTCCTGGGCAAAAATAAGTCCCAGGCCACCGGCGCCGCCGGTAATTAAATAGACCCCTTGATCTTTCCAGGGGATCTGCATTGTTTCGGCGGCAGTTTCAATTTCCCGCAAGCCGGCAACGAAACGTTTGCCGTCCTGGTAGCGGACCTGCTGGCCCAGGGGGCTGCGGCTGTTCTCCTGTAGCTGTCCGATGATTGTTTCCGTATCTTGTCCCGGTTCTACGGCAATCAACTGTCCTATCAGCTTGGGGTTCTCCAGTTGGGCTGTTTTTAAGATGCCGGCAAGGGCGGAACAGAGTTGCTGCCCATTGGAGGTGGAAACTACCATCTGGACCAGTACTTGGTCTTTGAGCTTGTTCCTGAGGATGCCTTGGATCTCCTCAAACACTTGGGCGGCATAGGTCTGGAAGCGCTCCCCCATATCCGGTTGCGGCGATTGGAGAATGAGACAGCCCGCCTTGTTCATCTGAGCGGTAATGCTCTCAAGGGAAAGCTTGTCCGGTTCGCAAAGAATCACCAGGTGCTGGGCATAGTCAGGGGTTGGGACTTCCTGGGCAAGCGGTTGTTCTCTCCAGGCGGGAGTGAGCAGCAAGGCGCCGAAGGCTGACTGGCGCTCCGCCATACCCGGTTCGCCGTCCAGAATTCTGGATGTGTATGCCTTCATGCGCACGCAAACGCGGCCTTGATCGTCACAGATGTCAATGTCCAGCTTCTGCACCCGCTCCCCAACCGCACCGCTGCCGCTATAGCGGATTAGCGCCCACATGGCGGGGGTGCAGGCGCCAAAGATTTCAAGCTCCTCTAAGGCGAAGGGGAGCGAAGGCTTAAGGGAGGCGTTGCCGCTGGTATCGCCGGAATATAAGCCGATCGTCGACTGTACCGCCGAATCCATCAAACTGGGATGCAGGACAAATTGCCCTTTCGTATCGTAAACAGCGGCAGGTAAGGCCAACTTTGCCAGTACCTGATCCGGACCTATATATACCGCCTCAATTCCCTTGTGTCCCGGGCCATAGCTGATCCCGGTCGCTTTAAATGCCTCGTAGCATTGGCTGGACGAAAGAATTTTTTGGTTGCATTGATCTTGCAAAGCTTTCAGATCCAATACCGGAATTTCCGGGATCCGGCTCAACACCGCATTTCCCTGGCTGTATACCACAAGGTCCGCGTCGGTTTCTTTCGGTTCGCTATAGATTTCATAGCTAATCTCGCCGTTGTCCTCAGGATAAAGTCCGACGTGCACCTGAAAAGGCTGATCGGTAACAGAAATGGGTCGGACCCATACCACGTTTTTCAGTTTGATTCCGGTCTGTTTTTCCTTTAAAGCTCCGGCTGCCCGCTCAACTGCCGCCCTGGCCATTTCCAGATAGGCCACGCCGGGCAATACCTTCTGGCCGTTTACGACGTGATCCCGCAAAAAGAATTCCTTGCCGCTAAAGACAGAGCTGTACCGTTGTTCCTCAAAATCCGAGTCGTTCTGATGCAACAGGGGGTGAATCAAACGGGCGGTGTCTACTGCCGCCATACTGCCAATATCGGTATCCGCTTCATCTACCGCAGGCATCCAATAACGCTCCATGTTAAATTGATAGGTAGGCAAACTGATTCGGCGCGGTTTATTATCGCCATACAGCTTATTCCAGTCAATAGTAAGGCCCTTGACCCAGAGCTTGCCTAGTTCCGGCAGCTTGCGTTTGCCAATCCAGATGTTGATTATTTCCTTGTGATCCTGATCATTGCCGTATAATTGAATAAGATCTTTGGCGCTTGTTGCTTCGCCTCTAAAGCAACCTTCAATATTTTCTTTTTCAGCAATAACCGCCGCTAGTTTTTTCTTAAGATCTTCCATGTTTTTAACAATTAAGATCATCCTGCTATCCATAGCTTCTCTGCCAACCTGAAGCGTGTAGGCAAGCTCAGCTAAATTAACAAAATCAACATCATTAACATCATTAACATCATTAACATCATTCTGGCTAACAGGTTTGCTTATGAAATCCAAAAGTTCTTGGGCATAGGCCTTAAGCCGGTCATTATTCTTTGCCGATAACGGAACGGCAAATACGCCGTTGTACTCATATTCCGCGCCGGTTTGCCCGGCCGGATTATCCAGGGCGCTTTTTTCAAAAATTACATGGGTATTGGTTCCGCCGATGCCAAATGAGCTTAGCGCCGCCCGGTTGGGAATTCCGTTTGATTCCCATTTTCTAAGCTTATCAGCAATATAAAACGGCGAGTTGTTTAAATCAAAAATTGGATTTGGTTCCTTGTAGTTAATTGACGGTGGTATTTCATTATTGCTTAGACACAACGCAACTTTAATACATCCGGCCAAACCCGCAACCGTGTCAAGATGTCCGATATTGGTTTTAACGGACCCCAGCCCGCAAAATTGGTTCTTGTTTGAATATTTTTTATAAACCTCGTGTAAAGCGGCAAATTCTATAGCGTCTCCTAATTTTGTTCCGGTTCCGTGAGCTTCAACATAACCGATTGATTCAGGATTTATGCCCGTTGAATCCAACACTTTCTGAATTACCTCGGCTTGTCCTTTTACACTGGGAGCATAAAATCCTACTTTATCCGCTCCATCGTTGTTTATGCCGATTCCTCTGAGAATTGCATAAATATTGTCGCCGTCTTCCACTGCATCTATTGCTCTCTTCAGTACAACAACCGCAACTCCTTCGCCTCCCATCATCCCATCCGCAGAAGCGTCGAAGGCTTTTATGTGTCCGTCACCGGAAAAACTCAATCCGCTTTGGTAGACATAGCCTAAATTTGATAAAGCCAGTATTGTTGCCCCGCCAACCAGAGCATACTTAACTTCACCGGACATTAAGCTTTGGTATGCCGAATATACCCCGGCCAAGGATGATGAACAATTTGAGTGGACAAAAAAGCTGGGGCCTTTTAAGCCCAATTTATAGGAAACCATTGTGGGAATTGTTCCGCCTTGCGCCAAAATCCACGCCACGTATTGCTCTACATTCTTCATTACAGTGGATGTTGTACGGTTCAGCGATAATGACAATGCCTGATAAAAATTATTGCTTGCCGACATATACACGGCTGTGTCAGGGACCTGTCTCGGAACATAGCCGGCATCCTCCATGGCTTTCCAGGAATGAAGCAATAACAGCCGCAACTGAGGATCCATCAGTTCGGCGTCCCGGTAGGAAATATTAAAGAATTCCGGATCGAATAAATCTTTTCCCTCGATTACTGAGTTTACGGGAACATAGTTGGGATCGTTAATAAGTTCTGCCGGCAAATTAAACTCGGAAAGTTCCTCTTTGGAAAAAAACTTAAAGCTTTCTTTGCCTTCTCTTAAATTGTTCCAAAACTCATTGTGGTCTTTTGCGCCGGGGAATTGGCATGAAATACCGATAATGGCCAGACTGTCCTGATAATAATCAGGATAGGATTTATTGCCTTTTTGCTCATTTTCCCGGTCGTTTAACCAATTAATTTCGCTTATATCACTGCCAGTTGTTTTGAAACCGGTTTCCCTGTCATTGGAATTATTAGCTTCCGTGATATATTTGCTGATGTCTTTAATGCTGGAATATTTAAACAATGTCGTCACGTTGAAATCACTGCTGAGAGTGTTCTTGATCTTTTCGGCTACAACTACTGCTGATAAAGAGTCTCCTCCCACTTCAAAAAAGCCGTCTTCCGTGCTTATATTGCCGACATTAAGAACATCCTTCCATATTGCCAAAATCTTTTCTTCAATTTCCGATTCAGGCAGGCATTCCTCTTTAGTCCTTGTGGACACGACTTTTCGATTCATTAATTCTTTTCTGTCTACTTTTTCGTTTGCGGTTAAAGGGATAGACTCAAGCTCTACGAACAATGCGGGGATCATATAGCCGGGCAGGGTAGTTTTCAAATGATCCCGCAATATTTGCGGATCAAGTAATGCCGAATTCTTTTGTTGCCGGACATAATAGGCTATCAGTTGTTTAATCCCCTCATGCTCCTTCACGACTACAACGCTATCCTGGATGTCTTGATGCTTGGTAAGCTGGCTTTCAATTTCACCCAGTTCGATTCGAAACCCGCGTATCTTTACTTGATGATCAATACGTCCTAAAAATTCAATATTGCCATCCGGCAGCCACCGGGCTAAATCGCCGGTTTTATAGATTTTTGCTTCCTTATTAAAAGGATTCCGGATGAATCTTTCGGCTGTAAGTTCCGGTTTATTTAAATACCCTCTGGCCAAACCATCGCCTGCTATATAGAGTTCACCCAGGATGCCTGCCGGTGCGGGCTTTAAGTCCCTGTCCAATATATATATCTGCGTATTCGCGATAGGCTTGCCAATGGTTATCGGTTCCTTCTCCCTGATCTGTTGCGTGGTTGACCAAATGGTCGTCTCCGTTGGACCAAACATATTCCATACTTCACTATTGGTATTAATAAAATATTGCTTTAATCTTTCCGGCAGCGCTTCGCCGCCGCAAAGGATTTTCACTCCTTCTTCGTTCTTCCAGCCGGCCTGAAAGAGCATTGTCCAGGTAACCGGCGTAGCTTGCATAATTGTTGGTTTTACTCTTTTTATTTCCTGCCTTAGCTTTTCCACATCCTTTGTCTTTTCCGTACTGCAGATATTGCATTGAGCGCCGTTAATCAGAGGTAAATACAACTCCAGGCCGGCAATATCAAAACAGTATGTTGTTACAGCAAGCATTTTATCTTGTGAACTTATTCCCGGTTTATCGCTCATGGTAATGAGGAAATTCGTCAATGCCTGGTGAGGGATCATTACCCCCTTGGGTTTTCCCGTTGTCCCGGATGTGTACATTACATAAGCTAAATCCGATGGTTTGTTTAAGATTTCTAAATCTTCACTGTCTTCTTCATACAGCGACTCATTGTCTAAAATTATTTTAGCGCCTTTAAAATCTATCCTATCCGCCATGTCCGCCACGCTTGATTCCGTAAGAATCATTCCGGTTTGGCTGTCTTCCAGCATGTATGATATTCTTTCTTCCGGATAGTCAGGGCTTATCGGCAAATATGTGCCTCCCGCCTTTAATATGCCCATGATTCCTATGATCATTTCCAGCGATCTTTCTACCATAATCCCAACTATAGTATTCGGTTTCACGCCTTTTTGCCGCAGCGCTCTCGCAAGTTGATTGGCTCTGGTGTTTAATTGACGGTAGGTAAGGGTATTTTCTTCAAACGCTACCGCTGTATTATCCGGCGTCTTCTTTACTTGTTCCTCGAAAAGTTTATGGATTGTTTTTTCCTGGGGATAGTCTGTTCTTGTATTATTAAATTCGTTAAGTATTTGTTCCTTTTCCTGGTCTGATAATATCTCGATTGATGATACTTTTTCCTCCGGCTTTTCGGCTATTTGCTGCAGTATCTGCTTTAAATGCCCTTCTATCCTCTTTACCTGGGATTCATCGTAAATATTGTTGTTATATGTAAGCTTGACCGTCATCTCACTGCCTGGCATCACATATATATTAAAGTTGAAATTTGTTTGCTCCGATAGTTTGATTGCTTTAACCTCAAGCAGCTCTTTTTCTGCTCCTGCTTCTGCCACTTTCTTCTCTATGGGAAAATTTTCATATACCAATACATTATTTATTAAATCTCGCTTTAATGCGGTGCCTGCCTGTATTTTGGCCAGCGGCAAATAATTATACTTTGTAGCCGCGAAGGATTGCTCCTGCACTTGTTCTATCACTTCATTGAAGGTACGGCTATGTTCAAAATTCATTCTTACCGGAATGGTATTTATAAACAGTCCCACCATGCTCTCTATGCCTTCAATTTCTGAAGGTCTTCCTGACACTACCGCCCCAAAAACCGCATCTTCCGTATAGTTGTATTTATGAAGGAGTATTCCCCATGCTATCTGAAATATCGTACTTAACGTGGTTCCCTTTTGTTTGGCCAACTCGGTAAGTTTATTTACCAAGGGATTACTTATGGTAAATATTGTTTCTCCCAGAACATACGGAACGTACCTTTCGGCCTCCTTATTTTTTTCTATACAAGCAGGAATCTCCGCCTTTTGTTCGTATCCCGCCAAATAATTACTCCAATAGGATAATCCTTCTCCTGTTTCTTGTTGCCCAATCCAATTAATAAAGTCGCTATAAGGCTTTGCCGCCTGCATTTTTAGCGGCTGGTTATTTTGCATCATATAATAGTTTTCGAAAATCTCGTTCAGTACAATCCCCAGCGACCAACCATCCATAATGATGTGATGAAAGGTCAGTATTACTGTATAGGATTTTTCATCAGTCTTAAATACTGACATCCTGACAAGAAGATCCTTGGATAGGTCAAAACCTCTTTCCTTATCTTTCTGCAAAAACGTTTCAGCATATTTTATTTTCTCATTGGCCGCCATTGCTGATCCTGTTGATCCTGTTAACCCTGATATATCTTCAAAATATATTTTCGTTGTTCTGTCCTTTAAAACCAGCTGCATCGGCTTCTTGACTTTCTTATAGATAAACATGGTTTTTAAGGCATCATATTTTGCTATAACAGTATTAAAGCTTTCTTCCAATAGCGCGATGTCCATATCTCCGGCCAGGGTAACGGTTATTTGCTGAATATATGCCCCAAAGCTTTCATCGGCTATGGCATGGAACAGCATACCCTGCTGCATCGGGGACAATGGATATATGTCCCTTATATCTTTTTTATCCAAAACTGGAACCTCCTCTACGATTTAGTAAGGTATACAATTCGCCACAAATATATGGAACGCCTTAAAGAATTGACACATCCGGGCATCAGGATAAGCTGAGGTTAAGCGACAGCGTCGAAGCGTTCCTGATACCCGGATATAATTTTAATTCTTTAATGCGACATATATAGTTTCAAACTGAATTTTCCTCAAATTCCATTAGGATATTGTCAAGCTCCTCCAACTCAATTTTGTTGGCGGCAGTATCCCTTGGTGCAAATTTAACCTCTTGTGTTACATATTTGCCGACTTCCTTGATTACCGGATTTGTCAGTAAATATTTAACGTCCAATTTTAGTTTTAAACGCTGCAGCCTTGTCAACACTTGAATTGCTTTTATTGAGTCGCCGCCCAGAGCAAAGAAATTATCGTTAATACCGATACCCTTAGTCCCCAATACTTCCTGCCATATTTCAACAAGTATTTTTTCGGTTTCGTTTCGCGGCGCTTCGTATTCCGTACCTGCTGTCATCATGCTGCTGTCCGGATCGGGCAGCACTTTTCTGTCGGCTTTGCCGCTGGATGTCAGTGGTATTTTTTCCAACTGGATAATATAGGCGGGTACCATATAATCCGGCAATTCCTTGGCAAGATACTCTTTTACTTCAGCCACGTTAAGCTCTTCCTGGGTGACAACATAACCGCAAAGGTACTTGCTTCCTTCTTTGCTTTCTTTTGTTACTACAACCGCTTCTTTTATTGCCGGGTGACTCAAAAGTTGATTTTCAATCTCACCCAGCTCTATTCTCAAGCCTCTGATTTTCACCTGGTGATCAATTCTTCCCAGATATTCTATATTCCCGTCAGGCAGCCATCTTGCCAGGTCGCCTGTTCGATACATTCTTTCACCGGGTGTGAATGGATCAGAAACAAATTTTTCAGCCGTCAGATCCGGCCGGTTCAGGTATCCTCTTGCCAGTCCATCCCCGGCTATATATAATTCCCCTGTGACGCCCACAGGTTGCAGCCTTTGGCTCTTATCCAGCACATAAAGTCTGATATTGTCTATCGGCTTGCCGATAGGTATAACATTTAACTCTTCGCCTGATGAACAATCGAAATATGATACGTCAATACTCGCTTCCGTTGGTCCGTACAAATTGTGCAGTTTGGTATTGTTGCTGGCATTGAGGGAGTTGTTGAAGCGTTTAACCTGTTGTAAGGGAAGCGCTTCGCCGCTGGCAAATACCTGCCTTAAACTTGCAAGCCTTTTTAAGTCCATACCGCCTTCAATATATTCCAGAAACGCATTCAGCATGGAAGGTACAAAATGCATGGTTGTTACCTTGTTTTTCTCTATTTCATCCACAATTTTGCCGGGGTCTTTTTCCCCGCCCGGTTGCAGGAAGCATACTCGCGAACCCTGCAAAGACCACCAAAATAACTCCCACACCGATACGTCAAAGGTATATGGCGTCTTTTGCAGTATGGTATCCTTTTCGCCGATGGGGTAACTTTTTTGCATCCAATTCAGCCTGTTGATCAGCGAGTAGTGCTCTATCAACACACCCTTGGGTTTGCCTGTTGAACCGGATGTATATATTACATAGGCGATATCCCGCGGTGAGTTTATTCTCGCCAGATTTTCTTTCTCGCCCGCGTACAGCCTTTGGTCTTCCAAATCTATGGTAAGTCCGTCAAAATTCGTTTTATTAAGAAAACGATTTTGGGTGAGAACAATTTTTGCTTCGCTGTCTTTCAACATGTATGCTATCCGGTCTGCCGGGTTGTCAGGACTTATCGGCAAATACGCGCCCCCTGCCTTTAAAATGGCCATAAGCCCGATGATCATTTCCAGCGACCGCGCGACCATTATGGCGACGATACTGTTGGGGGTCACACCCTCTTCCCGCAGCACCCTCGCCAATTGGTTGGCTTTATCGTTTAATTGTCGGTAGGTAAGGCTATTTTCTTCAAAGATTGCCGCTGTGTTATCCGGCAGTCTTTCCACTTGATCTTCAAAAAGTTGATGGATTGTTTTTTCTTTCGGATACTCCGCCTGCGTGGCATTCCAGTCAATAAGTATGGTATCCTGCTCTTCTTGCGACAGGAAGGAATATTCCGCCAGGGCCAGGCTGGGCTGGTCCACAATCTTTTCGACTAATTTGATATAGTGCCCCATCATTCTCTCAATGGTCGAAAGATCATAGATATCAGGATCATATTTGATATTTAGGGTAAACTGATCCCCTTCAAAAATCTCTAATGCAAACTCAAACTCGCCTTCCTGGTGCATATCGTCAATAAATTCTATGGACAGCGAATTGGGACTCAGATCCTTGATTGTTTGTAAACTTGTTGATTGGAGAAAATTTTGATAGACGAAGGCTACTTGAAAAACAGCGGAATTCGTCTGGGTGCGGGGCACATTTAATTCCCTGACTATGGCAGGAAACGGATAGGCGGCGTGATCCAAGCCGTCAACCACATTTAATTGCAATTCTTTGATAAGCTGGGAAAAGCTCTGTTCCCCGGTTACCTGACTTCTTATCGGCAGCATGTTAATAAAATAGCCGGGCAGGGAGTCAAATCTTTCCTGCGGCCGTCCTATGGCCGGCATGCCGACGATAATATCCTCCTGCCCGGTATAGCGATGTAACAATACGTTGAAAACCCCTAATAAAACGATTGACAAATTCATATGCTGGCTTTGGGCAAAGGCTTTTATCCGTTTGGTCAAATCAGCCGAAAGCAAGCTGGTAAAGGTTTGGCCGTTTAGGCTTTGGGAGGAAAAACGGGGACGATCGGCAGGAAGCTCCAATACCGGCAATGTTCCTGACAGTTGCCGCTGCCAGTAAGCCCTGTGCCCGTCGCCTTCTTTGCCTGCCAACATAGCTTGTTCCCATTCAACAAAATCGATGAAGCTGGTTGCAAAGGGCTGGGGCGCCTGATTCTTCCCGCCAATCAGATCCCGGTAGGTTTCCAAAATAGATTTAATAAGCAGAAAGGTGGAACTGCCGTCAAAAATAATATGATGAATGACAATAAGTACGATGTGCTCTCGTTCAGACCGGGACAAAAGCTGCACCCGCATTAAGGGACCGCATTCCAGGGAAAATGGTTCTTTTGCTTTCTTTTTGAGATACGGCAGGATCTCGTCAGATTCAAGGGCGGCAATGTCTTCCTGTTGCCAGGCGAGAGCCTGGGACGGCTGAACAATTTGGTAAGGAACGCCGTCGTTTTCACCAAATACAGTCGTCAGGATGGGATACTGCTTCAGCATGTAAGCACAGGCTTGCTTAAACTTTTCCATATCCAGCTTCTGAAAAACGCGAAAGCATAAAGGAATATTATAGGCACTCATTGCCGGCGAAATTTTTTGCAACATCCACAAGCCTTGCTGGCCTTCGGAAAGCGGATTCTTGCGAGGCTGTTCCTTCAGTGCCCGAAGCCGTTCCTGCAGCTCAGCCGTCGATAGTTTGCCTTCCTTAAATGCGATGAGAAGTTCTGTTCGCGTCACGCTATATCACTCCTTTATCTAACAGGCTCTCTATTTCCTCAAGGGTTAGTTCCCCTTGCTTAAATTTTTCTAAAGCTTCAATTTCAGGATCATTGACGGGCAACTCGCCGGGCTGGGATTTTGCCGTTAAGCTGTCGCCTGCAACAATATCCTGAATATCCTGGCTGTTCAGCCCTTCAAGTTTTAAAGCCAGATGAGCCGATAAAGATTTAATTGTTTGATGCTCCAGCATTTCCCGTCCCGTAATTTTAATGTTAAAACGCGTTTCAAAATCACGCATGAGTTTCATGCCAACAATTGAATCTACGCCGTAGTTCTGGAGATTTTTATTTACCTTGATTTGGTCCCGGGGAAGACGTAGTTCCCGCGACAAAAATTGCACAATGTAATCCTGAATACTTTCCTGGGTTGGTTTGCCGGGCTCAGCTGCCAACTGCTGCTCCTGGTCCGTAACGGGTTGTATAAAAGCTGACGGCTGAAGCTCCTCGCCCTGTTCTGAAATCCAGTAGCGTTCCCTGGCAAAAGGATAAGTAGGCAAAGGTATAATCCGGACTTTTTGACCTTCATGCAGCAACTCCCAGGAAATCCTGCCGCCCTGCGTCCAATACAGAGCAATTTTTTCAAAATCCTGCTCGGCCAGAAAAACTTGCAAAACAGCTTGCTCCGCCTTGCCGGAAAGCAGACTTCTAATTTTCGAGTGATCTCCTTCCTGGTCCCCGGTAAAGGCAGGTATGGAGGTTTCCCCCTCGTTGTTCAGATATTCTTTCATGCCCTGGATCAGCTCTTCCTTGTTGCTGCCTACCATTGCCAGGCGAAACTCCATGGCTTCCCGCCCTACCTGGAGTGTATAAGCTAAATCCGCTAAAGAAATCTCCTTGACATCCTTGATGTCCTTTTCAATTTCTATGAAATCAAGTATTTGTTGGATTACTGCCGCCAATTGGTCCGGGTTTTTTGCCGAAAAGACCACAATCTGAGGTGACTGAGGTGACTGAGGTGAGCCTGGGGAACAAGGTATAGGAGTGGGCTCTGCCTGTGAAGGGATATATTCTTCAATAATTAAATGCGCGTTGGATCCCCCGGCCCCAAAGGAACTTACCGTGGCGCGCCGGGGAAACTCCCGTTCATCTCCGTTGTTCCTGACCACAGGCCGTTTCCATTCCTGAAGCTCCCGCTGCAGGTAAAAGGGGCTGTTGTTGAAATTTATCCCGGGATTCAGTGGTTCTGCTTTGATCGAAGGAACCAGTTGTTGATGCTGCAACTGTAAAATAACTTTGGTAAGCTGGGAAATTCCTGAAGCTGCTTCGGCGTGGCCAATATTGGATTTTACCGACCCGATGGCACAAAACTGTTGATCCCTTGTAAATTTTTGAAAGGCTTTATTCAAGCCGGTGATTTCAATCGGATCTCCTAAAACGGTGCCACTGGCGGCTGCTTCAACATAACTGATGGTCCGGGGATCAATACCGGATTTTAGAAAATTATCTTCGATTAACCGGGCTTGGGCATTGGGATTAGGAACGGAAAATCCACTGGTTCGTCCGCCATGATTGGTCGCTGTCGATTTAATTACGGCCAGGATGGGGTCCCCATCTCGGATTGCTTTTGCCAGCGGTTTTAACAATACGGCGCCCACGCCTTCGGCCGGAAGAAATCCATCCCCGTTGCCAAAGCTCCTGCTGTCGGGATGGCTGCCAAGGAGTTGCATCAAGCTCAATCCCAGGTACTTATTGGGATGAATCGAAAGATTTACCCCCCCGGCAATTGCCAGCTGGCAATCTCCTTTCGTCAGGCTTTCACAGGCCATATGAATGGCGATAGCCGAGGATGAACAGGCGGTATCAATTGCCACACTGGGGCCCTGAAGGTTAAAAAAGTAAGAAACCCGGTTGGCAATAGAGCTGTAGGAAGATATGGAAATCGCCGATTCTTTAACGGTATCTGAATTATAGTAATGATATTGTTGATACATTGCGCCGACATAAACCCCGATCCTGGACTGGTATTGGCGGTGCAGGGTTTCTTGCGTATAGCCGGTGTTTTCCAGCAAATTCCAAACAGTTTCCAAGAAAAGACGGTCCATGGGATCCATGATTTCCGCTTCCCGCGGTGAGATATTGAAGAACAGGGGATCAAACTGATCCACGTCTTCTAAAAAGCCGCCCCACTTGCAGTAAGTTTTTCCCGCCTTGTCCTTATCTTCGTCGAAGTACAAATTGTAGTCCCAGCGGTCCTTGGGAATCTCCGTAATGCAATCCCTGCCCGCTTTGAGGTTTTGCCAAAACTCCTGAATGTTTCTTGCCCCGGGATAGCGCCCGGCCAGGCCGATGACGGCAATATCCGGGGTTTCTTGGGCAGACCTGGCATGATTGGTGAAAGTTTCAACAGGAGTAATCGCGGAAAGAGAATCGCCGTTTTCTTTCTTTTTTGCTTTCAAGTAATCAACTATTTCCCGGATGTTATTATTTTCAAACAACAACGTCGGACTTAGAGATACGTTCAGGGAGTTTTCAATATCATTCACTATCGCCAATAACTGGGATGATTCCAGGCCCAATTCAAAGAAACCGGCATTTATGTCGATCTGAGAGGGCGCCTGATTGAGGCGCCGGGAAAATATCTTCCGTAAAAGGCTTTCTATATGCGTTGCGGTTGTCTCCAACTGGTATTGGGAAGGTTCGGAACCTAAACTTCCCTGGATAGCGGCTGAAACGGTTTCTTTTTTGAAGCCGGGGTTGATCTGTTCCTTAAACCGTATCCGTTTTGCCGTTATTCCGTTTAACTGCGCAACCTGTTTCCCGGCGGTATTAAAGAAGGCGATATCTATGGTGCGAACATCATTAACCGTGCGGAGCGAAGTTGGGCTTACCCTGGCGTAACAATGGGTTTGCAGGGGTTCGCTGCAGGAGAATGATTCGTAATATAAGGGAATGTACAGCTCTTCCCCGTTCCCGGTATCGTCTTTGCCCTCTAAAAATCCCGTTGCCATTGCGGCGCCGTCGATAAGGGTGGGATGAAAAAGAATTTCGGTTGCTTCATCATGGTAGGCATCATCTATCCGCAGTTCGATCAAACAACCGGCATCCGCCGGATACATATTTCCTTTGGCCTTAATCATCCCCTGATGAACCAATCCCTGTGTTCCGGCTTTGGCATACACCATTTCCATATCCACGGGCTGGGCGGCGGCCTGTTTCATGGCTTCCGTATCAATTTGTTCATCAAATATTATTGTTTCTTCATGCAATTCCGCCGTAATGTACAATTTTTGCTTTGACGGTAATGGATTGCCATGGGCGTCTGTTTCCGTACCCTCAACGGTAATTTTCCAATAATCCGTTACCTTATCAAACAGGATTTCCAGCTTTACCGGCCGGTCTTCGGCCACGATCAAGGGATTGTAAATAGACAAACGCTTCAGGCAGTGCTGCCGATAATCCAATCCCATGCCTTCTTGCGCCAGTTGATACAGAACGTCAATATAAGCCAGGCCCGGCAGCAAATTTTGCTCATAAACCATGTGGCCGTTAATTATCGGATGTTCTGTGGTCATGGTTAAGCTATATTTCATGATATTCCCCCCATAAGCTTGTTTTTGCCACACGATTAGGCTGCTTCATCTTCCCCTTTGATTGTTTTTTATCTTTTTCATCATGCGCTTCTATTCTTATGTGGTCTTCCGGCTCCTCAATAACCGAGGAAAGTTTCCGTGGTAAAGGAAAGCGTTTTCTCGCCATATTAGGGACTTCCTGCGGATAAAACCGTTGTTGATAGCTTTCATCAGGCACAAACTCTTCGATCAGAACATGGCAGTTGGTGCCGCCGTCAGGAAAGGAATTCTGAGCGGCAAGGCGTTTCCTGCCCGGTTCCGCCTGCCAATCGATGGTTGTGCGGTTAAATTCAATCCGTGATGAGGAAAAATCATAATAAGTAAATGGATCCGAGGCGGATAAAAAGGGCGGAATCTGTTTGTGATGCACGCTCAACACACAACGGATAAATCCTGCCAGCCCTGACGTCAACAGCAGATGTCCGATATTGGGCTTAACGGACCCGATAAAACATTGGGACAGTGATTTGTCGCTAAGCTTATAGACATCGGACAAGGCTTTGATCTCAATGGAATCAACTACCGGGGAACCGCCGCCGTTGACCTCGATATACCCGATCTCTTCCGGTTGTTTGCCGCTTATAGCAAATGCATCCCGTATCACTTCTTTCTGGGCATTGAGATTCGGTGACCCGGGGCCGAGAGTTTGCCCGTCATTATTCACCGCTATGGCTTTGATAATGCCGTAGATGTGATTTCCGTCCTTGACGGCGTCACTGAGCCGCTTCAGAATCACAACACCGGCTCCTTCGCCTAATACTTCGCCGCCGGAACGTTTGTCAAAGATATGAAACTCGCCGTTCTTGCTTAAAATATTGCGGGCGGCAAACAGATCATGGGTATAGGGACTCACCAATACATTTACCGCGCCGACCAGGGCCATATCAATTCTTCTTTCCCGCAGGGAATCAGCGGCGAACAACATACTGGTAATTCCGGATGAGCAAGCGGTATCAACCACCAGGCTCGGGCCTTTAAGATTGAAGCACCTGGAAATATTTGTCGCCAGATAATTTTGGCCGATTCCCAAAATAGGGTTGGGAGCCTTTAAAACGTCGCTGATATTTATATTGGCCTGGGAACGGCCGCCGATATAGACCCCGATCTTCTGTCCCGTTAATTGTTTACGCTCATACCCTGCGTCATAAATCGCCCGCAGGCTTTCTTCCAGGATTAGGCGGGCCTGCGGATCCATGACCGCCGCGTCCTGCTCATTGATATTAAAGTATTTGGGATCAAAAAGCTCAATATCTTCTATCCAGCCGCCAAAGTCCGGGCGGTTATCCTTGGGGGTCCAGCGCTGCTTCGCTACCGGTCTGATGGCGGATACTCCCTTTGTCAACAGCTCCCAGTAGGCCTCTTTGGTGGGTGAACCCGGAAACCGGCTTGATATCCCCACTACAGCAATGTCTTCCGCTGGCCCGCCGGAACGAAGGGCCGTGTTTATTGTCTGGAAGGATTCATTCCTGCCGGACATGCTTGCAGCGGCAAAAGAAATTTCAGCGGTTATGCTTGTTTCGGGTTTAAGACTTGCCTGTAAAACTTCGGCATGATTGGCCAGGAAATAATCCGTCAGCGCGGTTATGGTACTGTGTTCCAGGAGCAGCGAGGGATCAAGGGTTTGGCCAACCCTCGCCTGCAAAAGCTGCGTCAACTGCGCCAGAATAATAGATTCAACCCCGTATTCATTAAATGGTTTGTCATCATCCAATTGGGCAAGAGTTAATTTTAATTCTGAACTAATAACTTGTTTTATCCACCCCAGGACCGAGGTTCTTAAATCCGGCGGTGACGCCGGCGTCACTCCCGGCGTTGGTCTTGCTGACTGTCCCGGTTCTTTTTTACCCGGTATGATTTTCAGCAGGCGCTCAGGGGTAAACTCACCCGGAACCACCACGCAGGGCAGGCTGACGATATGCGGCGTCTTCCGGATGATATCCAGGAACGCCAATCCATCCGCTGTTTTCAGGGATATAAGACCGGTCTCCACATATGCGGGGGTGCGCATCCCGCCCGTGGCCATGCCCGTTTCACCCCAGGCCGGCCATTGAATGGATTTAATGTAGGTCTTTCCTTCTCCCGCTTGGTTCTGGGCGTAATAATCCATATAGGCATTGGCCATGGCATAATCACTTTGGCCTGTTGACAGTGTTGGCGCAATGCTTGATATGGACGAGAACAGAATGAAGAATCTCAGGGGTTCCTGAAGCAGAGCCCGGTGCAGGTTCACCAGCCCGGTCATTTTCGGCTCACAGACGGCGGCGAAATCCGGTAGCGGCTTTTTGAAGAAAGCCGGGTTTTTGCTCACTAAGCCTGCACAGTGGAACACACCGGTGATTGGCCCTAAATCCTGGCGGATAGCCTGCGCTATGGTTTTTATTCCTTCTTCATCGGTTAGGGGAGTATTATAATAACGAATTCTGGCGCCGCGATCAATGAGGGATTGCATAATCCTAAGCTTTTCTTCAAGCTCGGGTTTTTCCTTGCTGGCTATTATTTTTTCCCACTGGGATGGTTCCGGCAGGGCTTCTCTCCCCATGATGGCCAGATTTTCTGCTCCCCGGGATACGACATGCGCCGCAACGGCTGCGCCAATCCCCCGTGATCCGCCGGTGATTAGAATAACGTCATCTTTGCTGTAGTTTTCGGGAATATGAAGTTTCTCCCGTATCTCATCATCAGCCTGGGACAGCGTCAGGCAGGGTTCATATCGTTCATTGTTCCGGTAACAGCATTCCGTGAGATTTTCTTTACCGGTATTCAAAAATTCTGACTGGATTTGTTTTGCCAAAACTTCATGGTCTGGCAACGGACAATCGCTGTCCATGGTCATGGATTGAATCTGCTTATACTCAGCGCCCAACATGCGATACAATCCTGCCGTGCGGGAGCCTTGCATGGTTGTTTTGGCTGATTGCAAGGCTTGCAGTTGATGTGTGGCCTGCAAAAGCTGGTAGCCTTCACTTCTGTCGTACTCGATCAGTTTTTGCAGGAAGGCTATTTTCCCGCATTCCACATTTAGGGACTGTTCGTAGTCGCCGTCATAAGCTGTAATATCGATGACGCCAAGCAATCTATTGCCGTTTTGCCGGTCTTTAATCTGTTTATAAAGGGATTCACCGGCCGCGGCGGAATAAAAATCGGTGGCTATTTCCGCGGACGAACCGGCTTCACCGTGAATAGCCGTCAACACTTGCACCGTTTCGGCCTCTTTAAACAATGCATAGGCAAGGCCGGTTGTTGCCGGTGTTCCTAAAACAACGATTACCCCTGCTTGTACGGCATCCTTAGTATCGGCGGCGCTCTTCTTCCATTCTTTGGTAAGTATGGCTTTTTCGGTCTTTACCGGCTGACTGTATTCTGCCCGGACTGGACTTTTCCGGCTGTCATCGTATTTGATCTCAGGCGCCCAACAGCGTTCTTTGGCGAAAGGATAGGTAGGCAGCGAGATGCGGCGGGGCTTGGCGCCGGGATAGAGCTTGTTCCAGTCGAAGGCCAGACCTTTGACCCAGAGGTCAAGGAATTTGGCATACTTGCCCTTGGCTATCCAGACATCAATTATGTGAGTCATATCCTCATCGGCAGCGAAGACGGCCAGGGTCTCACTATTGCGTTTGGCCTGTCCCTGGTAAAGATCGTCGATATTGTCCTCACCATTGAGGTAGTCTTGCAGTTTACCTTTAAGTTCCTGAAGCGACACTGCGGTTATGGCCAGCCTTGCCTCCATGGCTTCCCGTCCTGTCTGAAGGGTGTAAGCGATATCGGCTAAGTCGGCATCGGCGAATGGCCGGGTCTGGACGGCGGTCAGGAACTGCTGTGCCTGTTCCCGCAGGCGCTCTTCGTTCTTGGCGGACAATACAATAATGGCCGGTTTCTCGTGGGTGAAGGCGATGAGGGTTCTTTCCCCCGCGGGAATATATTCCTCGATCACCACATGGGCATTGGCGCCGCCGGCGCCGAAGGCGGAGATACCGGCAATTCTGGAATATTCCCGGGTCTGGCCGTTAATCGTGACCACCGGCCGTTTCCATTCCGCCAGTTCCTGCTGGACGGTAAAGGGAGTACCGGCAAAGTCGATATTGGGGTTAAGGGTTGCGGAATGCAGGGACGGCGCCAGTTGGCGATGTTTCAGCTGCAATAATACCTTAGTCACTGCGGCAATGCCGGCGGCGCTCTCGCAGTGTCCGATGTTGGATTTGGCTGAGCCGATGGCGCAGTACTGTTTATCCTTCGTGTATTCCTGGAAGGCTTTCGTCAGTCCGGCGATCTCGATGGGATCTCCCAGGGAAGTCCCGGTGCCGTGGGCTTCGATGTAGCTGATCAGCCTGGGATCAATTCCGGCCTCTGTCAGTGCTGCTTTAATGACGCTGCTCTGGGCATTGGGGTTGGGAACCGTATAGCCGTTGGTCTTCCCGCCGTGATTGATGGCGGTCGCCTTGATAACGCCATAGATGTGATCGCCGTCGGCGATCGCCCGGGAGAGGGGTTTGAGCAGGACTGCCCCCACGCCTTCTCCCGGCACATAGCCGTCGCCTCCCTGGCCGAAGCTTTCGCAGCGGCCCTTGCTGGAGACGAACTTGCCTTGACTGAGTATCAGGTATTTGTTGGGGTGAAGGGAGAGGTTGACGCCACCGGCGACGGCCAGTTCGCAGCCGCCCCGCTGCAGGCTCTGGCAGGCCAGGTGAATGGCGGTCAGGGATGAGGAGCACATGGTATCCAGACCCATACTGGGGCCATGGAAATTGCAGAAGTAGGAGACGCGATTGGCGATTGATGCCGCATTGCCGGCAAGGGCAATCGGCCGGCCCTGGATTTGCTCCTGGGCGCCGTAAAGCTGATATTCTTCGTACATTACCCCCACGTAGACCCCGACGTTTCCTTCCAGACCGAAGCTTTGGTACGAGCCAAGGACTTCCCGGGTATAGCCGGCGTCTTCCAGGGTTTCATAAACGCATTGCAGGAATAACCGCTCCTGGGGATCCATGATCTCCGCCTCGCGGGGCGAGATGTTGAAGAACAGGGGATCAAATCGATCCACGCCTTCCAGGAACCCGCCCCACTTGCTGTAGGCTTTTCCGGGTTTGCCCTTCTCTTCATCAAAGTACAAATTATAATCCCAGCGGTCTTTGGGGATCTCGGTGATGCAATCCTTGCCGTCTTTGAGATTTTGCCAGAATTCCTCCACGTCTCTTGCTCCGGGATAACGTCCGGACAGGCCGATAACGGCGATATCCAAGGCGCCTTTTTCTTTAGCCGGCTGGGCTTCCGTCCGGTCAGACGCAAAACGGGACCTTTTTCTGCTGCTGAAGGCCGGCTTTCCATGACCTATCGCAGTTACGGCGTTTTCGGCGCCCTTGGCGGTGGCGGCTGCCGTCGCCTCAATCCCCAATAATGCGGTCAGCTGGTTCCGATAGCTTTCCAGGAAGTAGCCGGTCAGTTCCCTGATGTTCTGGTATTCAAAGAACAGCGTTTTGGGCAGGGAGCCAAATATTTTTTCTAATTGGTTGGTCAGTTGCATAACCATGACGGAGTCGATGCCGTATTTCTCCAGCGGCGTATCCCCTTCAATACGGTGGGCCGGGAGTTTGATAATGGCTGAGAGCAGCTTTTTAAAATAGTTTTCCGCTTTCTCCTTTAGCCAGTCTTGGTCACCCGTTGGCGCTGTTATGCTTACTTCGCCGGGAGAAGGTGCTTTAAGAGTTTCCTGGTTCAATTGCCGCCGTTTCAGGAAAGTTGACTGGAGCCGTTGAGGATAGCCTTCCACTGCCAGCACCTGGGCCTGTCCGGAGGCTAAACCCTGATAGAAGGCCTGGATGCCGGAGTCGGTTTGCATGGGGATCATGCCGGTATCCTCTCCCAACATCCTCGCCGTCTCTTTATCGATGTTCATTCCTCCCTCTTGCCACAACGGCCAGTTGACGGACAGCGTCCGGCCGTGGCGCCGGCCTGAGGCCGCCAGGTCGTTGCGGTAGCCGGCGTAGGCGTCCATGAAGGCGTTGGCTGTCGCGTAGTCGGCCTGCCCCGGATTGCCAAAGTTTCCTGATATGGAGGAGAAAAGCAGGAAGAAGTCCAGTCTCTGGTCCTGGCTGGCCTGATCCAGGTTGACCGTGCCGGTGACCTTGGGAGCGAGGACAGCCTGGAACTCCTCGCCGGTTTTCTTGATGATGAAGTTGTCTTTGAGTATGCCGGCGGCATGGATGATGCCGTTAAGGCTGCCGGACTCCCGCTGGATGTCCTGAATCAGGCCGTTGACTGCTTCCTTGTCGGTCACATCCACCTGCTGATAAATGATCCGGGCGCCCGCTTCCTCCAGTTCTTTCAGCTTGGCCTGCCTGTTTTCGTCTAAAGGCGAGCGGCCGGTGAGGACCAGGGTGGTATCCTTGGCTTGCCGGATGATCTCCCGGGCAAAGAGGAGTCCCAGACCGCCGGCGCCGCCGGTGATCAGGTAAACGCCCCGGTCTTTCCAGGGGATCTCTATGGTTTCAGCGGAAGCTTCCAGTTCCCTCAGGCCGGCAACGAAACGTTTGCCGTCCTGGTAGCGGACCTGATGATCCTCAGGACTGCGGCTGTTCTCCCGCAGTTGTTCTATGATTGTTGCCGGGTCTTGTCCCGGCTCTATTGCAATCAACTGTCCCACAAGTTTGGGGTTCTCCAGCCGGGCTGTTTTTAACAGGCCGGAAAGTCCGGTGCAGAGTTGTTGTTCATTCTGGCTGGAAACCACGATTTGGATCAGTATTTGCTCTTTCGGTTTATCCCTGAGAATGCTCTGGATTTCTTCAAATACCCGGGCGGCATACGTTTGGAAGCGCTCTTCGATCTCTGGCTGCGGCGATTCTAGAGCCAGACAGCGCCCTTTGTTTACCTGGGCGGTAATATCTTCAGGGGAGATGTTATCCCGCTCGCAGAGGATTACCAGGTGCTGGGCATAATCAGGGGCGAAATTTTCCTGGGCAACGGCTTGTTCCTTCCAGAAGGGCTGGAGCAGCAGCGTCCCGCTGGGTTCGGCGCCCGGTTCGCCTTCCAGGATTCTGGTGGTAAATGCCTTCATGCGCACGCAAACGCGGCCTTGATCGTCACACAGGTCGATATCCAGCTTCTGCAGCCTGTCCGCCGGCGTGCTGCCGTCGCTGTAGCGGATCAGCGCCCACATGGCCGGGGTGCAGCTATCAAATACTTCCAGCTCTTCCATGGCGAAGGGCAGCGACAGCTTGAGCGGGATGCCGCCGCCGGACAGCGCCGTTTCATCGGCGCTCATCAGCAAGCCAATGGAGGCCTGGAGGGCAGAGTCCATCAGGCTAGGGTGCAGGACGAACTGATCCTGAGTGGCTGTTACGGCTGACGGCAGGGTGAGCTTAGCCAGGACCTGGTTTTGTCCTATATACAGTTGTTCAATTCCCTGGTGGGCCGGGCCGTAATCCAGACCTGCGGTTTTGAAGGCCTCGTACAACCCGTTCGCGGCCGGAGCGGTTTGGCTGCACGCGGCTGTAAGAGCAGACAGGTTTAGAGCCGGAGCCTCCTGGGCCGCACTCAGCACCGCCACTCCCTGGCTGTGCACGATGGGTTCATCACCGGCCTCATCAGGCTGGCTGTAGATTTCGTAGGCAATCTGGCCGGTCTCCTCGGGGTAAAGGCCGATGTGTACCTGGACCGGTCTGTCTTCTACGGTGACGGGACGGGTCCAGACGATGTTCCGGAGCCGGATCCGGGTATTTTCTTCTTGCAGGGATGCGGCGGCCTGCCCCATAGCTGCCCAGGCCATTTCCAGGTAGGCCACTCCCGGCAAAACACTGCGGCCTTTCACCCGGTGATCTTTGAGGAAGAACTCCTGGCCGGTAAATGTCGAGGTAAATCTCTGTTCGAGCAGGTCCGATGTGTTCTGGTGCAAAAGGGGATGGATGGATGCCGCATCGATTAAGGTAGCGGTGGTTTTGGCCTCGCTTGCGGGCACCCAGTAGCGCTCCCTGGCAAAAGGATAGGTAGGCAGAGAAATGCGCCGGGGCTTGGTCCCGGAATAGAGTTTATTCCAGTCGAAAGCCAGGCCCTTGACCCAGAGGTCGAGAAGCTGGGCGTATTTGCCCTTGGCCACCCAGACGTCAATTGTTTTCGCCATATCTTCATCGGCGGTAAAGACAATCATGTTTTCCTTGTCGCGCTTGACCTGTCCCCGGTAGAGGTCAGGGGTGTCGTCCCGGCCTGACAGGTAGCCCTGCAGCTTCTCTTCCAGCTCCGGCAGCGAAGCGGTAATCACCGCCAGGCGCTCCTCCATGGCCTCTCTTCCCACCTGGAGGGTGTAGGCGATGTCGGCTAAATCGGCATCGCTGAACTGCCGGGCCTGAATGGCGTCCAGGAACTGCCGGGCTTGTTCCCGCAGGCGCTCTTCGTTCTTGGCGGATAATAAGATGATGGCCGGATTCTGAGGGGTAATGGTAATGGGGGTCCTTTCCTGATCGGGAATGTATTCCTCAATCACCACATGGGCATTGGAGCCCCCGGCGCCAAAGGAGGAGATACCGGCGATCCGGGGGTATTCTTTGGTCTGACCGTTAAGTTCAAGCAGGGGACGGTTCCATTCCGCCAGCTCCTGCTGGACGATGAAGGGGGTGCCGGCAAAGTCGATATTGGGGTTAAGGGTCGCGGAATGCAAAGACGGCGCCAGTTGACCATGTTTCAGCTGCAACAGCACCTTGGTCACGCCGGCGATGCCGGCGGCGCTCTCGCAGTGCCCGATGTTGGACTTGGCCGAACCGATGGCGCAGTACTGTTTGTCCTTGGTGTACTCCTGGAAAGCTTTTGTCAGGCCGGTGATTTCGATGGGATCTCCCAGGGATGTCCCGGTGCCGTGGGCCTCGATATAGCTGATGGCTCGGGGATCGATTCCGGCCTCTTTCAGGGCTTCGCCAATGACGCCGGCCTGGGCGTTGGGGTTGGGAACCGTATAGCCGTTGGTCTTCCCGCCGTGATTGAGGGCGGTAGCCTTGATAATGCCATAGATGTGATCGCCGTCAGCGATCGCCTTGGCGAGGGGCTTGAGCAGGACCGCTCCTACGCCCTCGCCTGGTACATAGCCGTCGCCTCCTTGGCCGAAGCTTTCGCAGCGGCCCTTGCTGGAGACAAACTTGCCCTGGCCGAGCATCAGGTATTTGTTGGGATGGACGGAGACATTGACGCCGCCGGCGACGGCCAGTTCGCAGCCACCCCGCTGCAGGCTCTGGCAGGCCAGGTGAATTGCGGTTAAAGAGGAGGAGCACATGGTGTCCAGACCCATGCTGGGACCATGGAAATTACAGAAGTAAGAGACCCGGTTGGCAATCGAAGACGGACTGCCGGCAAGAGCGATATTGCGGCCCTGGGTTTGTTCCTGGGCGCCGTAGAGCTGATACTCTTCATACATCACCCCGACATAAACGCCCACGTTGCCTTCCAGACTTAAGCTCCGGTACGACCCGAGGGATTCCCGGGTATAGCCGGCATCCTCCAAGGTTTCATAGACGCATTGCAGGAATAAACGCTCCTGGGGATCTATGATCTCCGCCTCCCGGGGCGAGATGTTAAAGAACAGCGGATCAAATTGATCCACTCCTTCTATGAAGCCTCCCCACTTGCTGTAGGTTTTGCCGGGTTTATCCTTGTCGGCGTCGAAGTACAGGCTGTGATCCCAGCGGTCTTTGGGAACCTCGGTGATGCAGTCTTTGCCGTCTTTGAGGTTTTGCCAGAACGCCTGGAGGTTTCGCGCTCCGGGATAGCGTCCGGAAACGCCGATGACGGCGATATCCAGGGTTCTTTTCTCTTTTTCCGGCTGGGATTCTACGGGCAGAGACGCAAAACGGGAACGCCTTTTACTGCTGAATACCGGCTTCACCGGTTTTGCCGCCGGTATGGAATCGCCGGCGCGCTCGGCATTGGCCGCTGTCTCCTCGATTCCCAATAAGCCGGTCAGTTGGCCGCGATAGGATTCCAGGAAGTAGCCGGTAAGTTCTTTGATGCTCTGGTATTCAAAGAACAGGGTTTTGGACAGTAAGCCGAAGCTCGCTTCTAATTCGTTGGTCAGCTGCATGACCATGACTGAATCTATTCCATACTTTTCCAGCGGGGCATCGGCTTCGATACGGTGCGCCGGTAGTTTGAGGACAGTTGAGAGCAACTTTTTGAAGTAGTTTTCCGCTTTCTCCTTTAGCTGGTCTTGGGCAATTGCCGGCTCTGCCTTGCTTTCTTCGGCGGGAGAGGTTGCCTCCGTTGTTTTAAAAGTCTCCCTGGGCAGGCCGTCGGATTGGGGAGTGGCCGGAGTTATCGCCAGCAGTTTTTGCTTCATTTGTACCGGATTGCCTTCCAGCACCAGCACCCGGGCCTGTCCGGAGGCCAATCCCCGGTAGAGAGCCTGGATGCCGGACTCGGTTTGCAGGGGAATTATACCCATGATTTGCTGCATCATCCGCTCGGTCTCTTGATCCACGCTCATGCCGCCCTCTTGCCACAGCGGCCAGTTGACGGACAGTGTTCGGCCGTGGCGCCGGCCTGAAGCTGCCAGATCGTGGCGGTAGCCGGCGTAGGCGTCCATAAAGGCGTTGGCTGTTGCGTAGTCGGCCTGCCCCGGGTTGCCAAAGCTTCCTGCCATCGAGGAGAAGAGCAGGAAGAAGTCCAGTCTCTGGTCCTGGCTGGCCTGATCCAGGTTGACCAGTCCGCTAACCTTGGGAGCGAGGACTGTCAGGAATTCCTCGCTGGTCTTCTTGATAATGAAGCTGTCTTTAATCACCCCGGCGGCATGGATGATGCCGTTGAGGCTGCCGGACTCCCGCTGGATGTCCTGAATCAGGCCGTTGACTGCTTCCTTGTCGGTCACATCCACCTGCTGATAAATGATCCGGGCGCCCGCTTCCTCCAGTTCTTTCAGCCTGGCCTGTTTGTTTTCGTCTAAAGGTGAGCGGCCGGTGAGGACCAGGGTGGTATCCTTGGCTTGCCGGATGATCTCCCGGGCAAAGAGGAGTCCCAGACCGCCGGCGCCGCCGGTGATCAGGTAAACACCCCGGTCTTTCCAGGGGATCTCTATGGTTTCAGCGGAAGCTTCCAGTTCCCTCAGGCCGGCAACGAAACGTTTGCCGTCCTGGTAGCGGACCTGATGATCCTCAGGACTGCGGCTGTTTTCCTGCAGTCTGGCGATGATTGTATTGGTGTCTAACTCCGGCTCTATTGCAATCAACTGCCCCACAAGTTTGGGGTTCTCCAGCCGGGCTGTTTTTAACAGACCGGAAAGTCCGGTGCAGAGTTGTTGTTCATTCTGGCTGGAAACCACAATCTGGATCAGTACCTGCTCTTTCGGTTTATCCCTGAGAATGCTCTGGATTTCTTCCAATACCCGGGCGGCATAGCTTTGGAAGCGCTCTGCGATCTCCGGCTGCGGCGATTCTAGCAGGAGACAGTTTGCCTTCATCTCAGCGGTAATGCTTTCCGGGGAAAGACTGTCCGTATCGCAGAGGATTACCAGGTGCCGGGCATAATCAGGAACTGAGGCTTCCCGGGCAACGGTTTGTTCCTTCCATGAAGGCTGGAGCAGCAGCGTACCAATGGTTTCGGCGCCCGGTTCGCCTTCCAGGATTCTGGTGGTAAATGCCTTCATGCGCACGCAAACGCGGCCTTGATCGTCACACAGGTCAATATCCAGCTTCTGCAGCCTGTCCGCCGGCGTGCTGCCGCCGCTGTAGCGGATCAGCGCCCACATGGCCGGGGTGCAGCTATCAAAGACTTCCAGCTCCTCCATAGCGAAGGGCAGCGACAGCTTGAGCGGGATGTCGCCGCCGGCCAGCGCCGTTTCATCGGCGCTCATCAGCAAGCCAATTGTGGCCTGGAGGGCGGAATCCATCAAGCTGGGGTGCAGGACAAACTGATCCTGAGTGACTGTTACGGCTGACGGCAGGGTGAGCTTAGCCAGGACCTGATTTTGTCCTATATATAGCTGTTCAATCCCCTGGTGGGCCGGACCGTAATCCAGACCTACGGTTTTGAAGGCCTCGTACAACCGGTTCGCGGCCGGAGCGGTTTGGCTGCACGCGGCCGTAAGAGCGGACAGGTTTAAGGCCGGAGCCTCCTGGGCCGCACTCAGCACCGCCACTCCCTGGCTGTGCACGATTGGTTCATCACCGGCCTCATCGGGCTGGCTATAGATTTCGTAGGCGATCTGCCCGGTCTCCTCGGGGTAGAGTCCGATGTGTACCTGGACTGGTCTGTCGCCTACGGCGACGGGACGGGTCCAGACGATGTTCCGGAGCCGGATCCGGGTATTTTCTTCTTGCTGAACTCCCGCCGCCTGTTGTACTGCTGCCCTGGCCATTTCCAGGTAGGCCACTCCCGGCAGGAGGCGCCGGCTTTTTACTATGTGATCCGCCAGGAAGAACTCCTGGCCGGTAAATGTCGAGGTGAACCTTTGTTCGAAAAAGTCAGAAGTGTTTTGATGCAAAAGGGGATGGATTGACGCCGTGGCTATTGGCAGAGTTACGGCTGAGACAGCAGTGGTCTCGGGCACCCAGTAGCGCTCCCTGGCAAAGGGATAAGCAGGCAGGGAAATGCGGCAGGGCTTGGTCCCGGAATAGAGCCGGTTCCAGTCGAAAGCCAAGCCCTTGACCCAGAGGTCGAGAAGCTGGGCGTATTTGCCCTTGGCCACCCAGACGTCAATTATTTTCGCCATATCTTCATCGGCGATAAAGACAATCATGCTTTCCTTGTCGCGCTTGACCTGTCCCCGGTAGAGGTCGGGGGTATCGTCCCGGCCTGACAGGTAGCCCTGCAGCTTCTCTTCCAGCTCCGGCAGCGAAGCGGTAATCACCGCCAGGCGCTCCTCCATGGCCTCTCTTCCCACCTGGAGGGTGTAGGCGATGTCGGCTAAATCGGCATCGCTGAACTGCCGGGGCCGGATGGCGTCCAGGAGCTGCCGGGCTTGTTCCTGCAGGCGCTCTTCGTTCTTGGCGGATAATAAGATGATGGCCGGATTCTGAGGGGTAATGGTAATGGGGGTCCTTTCCTGATCGGGAATGTATTCCTCAATCACCACATGGGCATTGGAGCCCCCGGCGCCAAAGGAGGAGATACCGGCGATCCGGGGGTATTCTTTGGTCTGACCGTTAAGTTCAAGCAGGGGACGGTTCCATTCCGCCAGCTCCTGCTGGACGATGAAGGGGGTGCCGGCAAAGTCGATATTGGGGTTAAGGGTCGCGGAATGCAAAGACGGCGCCAATTGACCATGTTTCAGCTGCAACAGCACCTTGGTCACGCCGGCGATGCCGGCGGCGCTCTCGCAGTGCCCGATGTTGGACTTGGCCGAACCGATGGCGCAGTACTGTTTGTCCTTGGTGTACTCCTGGAAAGCTTTCGTCAGGCCGGTGATCTCGATGGGATCTCCCAGGGATGTCCCGGTGCCGTGGGCCTCGATATAACTGATGGCTCGGGGATCGATTCCGGCCTCTTTCAGGGCTTCGCCAATGACGCTGGCCTGGGCGTTGGGGTTGGGGACTGTAAAACCGTTGGTCTTCCCGCCGTGATTGAGGGCGGTAGCCTTGATAATGCCATAGATGTGATCGCCGTCGGCAATCGCCTTGGCGAGGGGCTTGAGTAGGACCGCTCCCACACCCTCGCCCGGCACATAACCGTCGCCTCCCTGGCCGAAGCTTTCGCAGCGGCCCTTGCTGGAGACAAACTTGCCCTGGCCGAGCATCAGGTATTTGTTGGGATGGACGGAGACATTGACGCCGCCGGCGACGGCCAGTTCGCATCCGCCCCGCTGCAGGCTCTGGCAGGCCAGGTGAATGGCGGTTAAGGAGGAGGAGCACATGGTGTCCAAACCCATGCTGGGGCCATGGAAATTGCAGAAGTAAGAAACGCGGTTGGCAATCGCTGACGGACTGCCGGCAAGGACGATATTGCGGCCCTGGATTTGTTCCTGGGCGCCGTAGAGCTGATACTCTTCATACATCACCCCGACGTAGACGCCCACGTTGCCGCCCTGGCCGAAGCTGCGGTAAGCACCCAGGGATTCCCGGGTATAACCGGCATCATCCAAGGTTTCATAGACGCATTGCAGGAATAAGCGTGCCTGGGGATCCATGATCTCCGCCTCCCGGGGCGAGATGTTAAAGAACAGCGGATCAAATTGATCCACTCCTTCTATGAAGCCTCCCCACTTGCTGTAGGTTTTGCCGGGTTTATCCTTGTCGGCGTCAAAGTACAGGCTGTGATCCCAGCGGTCTTTGGGGATCTCGGTGATGCAGTCTTTGCCGTCTTTAAGGTTTTGCCAGAACTCCCGGAGGTTCCGCGCTCCCGGGTAGCGTCCGGAAACGCCGATGATGGCAATATCCGGAGCTCCTTTGGCTTGTTCTTGCCGGGGTTCGGCTTCCGGACTCAGAGATGCAAAACGGGAACGTCTTTTACTGCTGAGGAGTGACTTTTCAGGTTCTGCCGCAGGTCTGGAGTCCTTGGATGTTGGTGTCGTCGCTGCTTCTTTCTCTTCGATTCCCAGCAGCGCCGTCAGCCGATCCAGGTGGGTTTCCAGGAAGTACCCGGTCAGATCCCTGATGTTCTGGTATTCAAAGAACAGAGTCTTGGACAGGGAGCCAAATATTTTTTCCAATTGATTGGTCAGTTGCATGACCATGATCGAGTCGATCCCGTATTTCTCCATCGGCGCATCCGCTTCGATGCGGTACGGCGGCATTTTGATGATGGACGAGAGCAACTGCTTAAAGTAATTAGTAGCTTTCTCCCTGAGCAAGTCTTGGGCCATAAGGGGAATATTTTCTGCGGCGGAAGACGTAACTCCAGCCGGTGTTTCCAATACTTTCTCCGGTGGGGGAGCAACCGCTGTTGCCGGCGGCAGCAGTACTTCCCTCATGCGGGCGGAATTTCCTTCCGCCACCAACAGTTGGGGCTTGCTTGCGGCCAATCCTTGATAGAGGGCCTGGATGCCGGTTTGGGTCCCCATGGGGACCATGCCGGTATCCTTACTCATCATCTTTTCCGTTTCCTCATCAATGCTCATGCCGCCCTCTTGCCACAGCGGCCAGTTGACGGACAGTGTCCGGCCGTAGCGCCGGCCTGAGGCCGCCAGGTCGTTGCGGTAGCCGGCGTAGGCGTCCATGAAGGCGTTGGCTGTTGCGTAGTCGGCCTGCCCCGGATTGCCAAAGTTTCCTGATATGGAGGAGAAAAGCAGGAAGAAGTCCAGTCTCTGGTCCTGGCTGGCCTGATCCAGGTTGACCGTGCCGGTGACCTTGGGAGCGAGGACAGCCTGGAACTCCTCGCCGGTTTTCTTGATGATGAAGTTGTCTTTGAGTATGCCGGCGGCATGGATGATGCCGTTAAGGCTGCCGGACTCCCGCTGGATGTCCTGAATCAGGCCGTTGACTGCTTCCTTGTCGGTCACATCCACCTGCTGATAAATGATCCGGGCGCCCGCTTCCTCCAGTTCTTTCAGCTTGGCCTGCCTGTTTTCGTCTAAAGGCGAGCGGCCGGTGAGGACCAGGGTGGTATCCTTGGCTTGCCGGATGATCTCCCGGGCAAAGAGGAGTCCCAGACCGCCGGCGCCGCCGGTGATCAGGTAAACGCCCCGGTCTTTCCAGGGGATCTCTATGGTTTCAGCGGAAGCTTCCAGTTCCCTCAGGCCGGCAACGAAACGTTTGCCGTCCTGGTAGCGGACCTGATGATCCTCAGGACTGCGGCTGTTCTCCCGCAGTTGTTCTATGATTGTTGCCGGGTCTTGTCCCGGCTCTATTGCAATCAACTGTCCCACAAGTTTGGGGTTCTCCAGCCGGGCTGTTTTTAACAGGCCGGAAAGTCCGGTGCAGAGTTGTTGTTCATTCTGGCTGGAAACCACGATTTGGATCAGTATTTGCTCTTTCGGTTTATCCCTGAGAATGCTCTGGATTTCTTCAAATACCCGGGCGGCATACGTTTGGAAGCGCTCTTCGATCTCCGGCTGCGGCGACTTTAGAAGCAGGCAGTTGGCCTTGTTCATCTCCGCGGTAATGCTTTCCGGGAAAAGGTTGTCCGTCTCGCAGAGGATTACCAGGTGCCGGGCATAATCAGGGGCTGAGGCTTCCCGGACAACGGTTTGTTCCTGCCAGGAATGCTCAAGCAGCAGCGTCCCGCTGGCCGCCTTCCCTGCCCGGTCCAATTCGCCCTCCAGGATTCTGGATGTGAATGCCTTCATGCACACGCAAATATCGCCCTGGTCGTTATAGAGATCAATATCCAGTTTTTGTAGTTTGTCTCCGGCTGCGGCGCCGGCGCTCGGCCGAACATGCGCCCACATGAAAGGAGCGCAACTGCCGAAGATTTCCAACTCTTCCAGGGCGAAGGGCAAGATTGGCTTGGAACTGGCCGTGCCGGCGCTCATCATCAGGCCGATGGCAGCCTGGAGCGCTGAATCCATCAGGCTGGGGTGCAGAATAAACTGGTCCTGGGTGGCAGCGACGGCTGGCGGCAGGATGAGCCTGGCCAATACCTGATTTTGTCCTACGTGCAGCTTCTCGATTCCCTGGTGAGCCGGGCCGTAGTCAAGGCCCATGATTTTGTAAGCCTCGTAAATCTGGCCGGCAGTGATGATGGTTTGAGCGCACTGGGTTTTAAGGGCGCTCAGGTCTAAGGCCGGAGGTTCCTGGGCAGCACTCAGCACCGCCACTCCCTGGCTGTGCACGATCGGTTCAACATTAATTTCATTATCTGCCTTGCTATCGTTCCGGCTGTAGATCTCGTAGGCGATCTGGCCATTTTCAGGATAGAGTCCGATGTGTACCTGGACTGATTTGTCTCTTACAGCGATGGGGCGCGCCCAGATGATGTTCTTGAGTTTTATCCTGGTCTGTCCTTTATACAGGGCATTGGCTGCCTGCTCCACTGCGGCTCTGGCCATCTCCAGGTAGGCTACTCCCGGCAGGATGCTTTCACCTTTCACGATATGATCCGTCAGGAAAAACTCCCGGCCGGTAAAATTCGAGGTGAACTTTTGTTCGGCAAGATCGGAGGTATTCTGGTGCACAAGGGGATGGAGGGAGGCTGTTGCTGAAATGGGGGTTGTTTTCGTCTCAATCTCCGGGATCCAATGGCGCTCTTTGGCAAAAGGATAGGTGGGCAGGGAGATGCGCCGGGGCTTGGCAGCGGGATAGAGCCGGTTCCAGTCGAAGGACAGGCCCTTGACCCACAGGTCAAGAAACTGGGCGTATTTGCCCTTGGCAATCCAGGCTTCGATCGCTTTTTGCAGATCTTCATCTGCTGTCATGACAGCCAATGTATCCCTGTTGCCCTTAACCTGCCCCCGGTAGAAATCATCGATATTATCCCGGCCCGCCAGATAACTTTGCAGTTTCTCCTTCAGTTCCTGGAGTGACACGGCGGTTACGGCCAGGCGTTCCTCCATGGCCTCTCTTCCCGCCTGGAGGGTATAGGCGATGTCGGCTAAGTCGGTATCGGCGAACTGCCCGCTCTGGACGGCAGCCAGGAGTTGTTCCGCCTGTTCGCGGAGGCGGTCCTCATTCTTGGCGGAGAGTACGATGATGGACAGGCTGGGGAAGGTGACGCTGCTTTCAGGTTTTTCTTCCGCCGGGATGTATTCCTCGATCACCACATGGGCATAAGCCCCGGAAAACCCGAAAGAGCTGATCCCGGCTGTTCTTGGGACTCCCGCCGGTTTCTTCCATTCCTCCAGTTCCCGGTTAATATAAAGAGGCGATTTATCCAGCTGAATATATGAATTCAACTGCTTAAATTTCGGCATCGCCGGAATCTGCCCATGTTTCATTTGCAGAATGACTTTCAGGATGCCGGCAATTCCCGCAGCGCCTTCCGCATGGCCAATGTTGGCCTTGGCCGATCCTATCGCGCAGAATTGCTCTTTCCTGGTAAATCGTTTGAACGCTTTTTTTAAGCTGTCAATTTCGATGGGATCGCCCAGTTTGGTCCCTGTGCCGTGGGCCTCGATATAACTTATGGCTTCCGGATCAATGCCGGCATCTTCCCAGGCTTTGAGAATAACATTTTCTTCGCCGGTAACGCTGGGGGCGGTTAAGGAAGGGGTGTAGCCCCCATGCAGGGACGCTGAGCCTTTAATAACCGCATAAATATGATCCCCGTCCCGTTTTGCCTGTTGTAATGGCTTTAACAAGATGCTGCCAACGCATTCTCCCGGAACATACCCATCGGCAGCTTCATCGAAAGTATGGCAGCGTCCCGTGGGCGATAAGGCGCCGATACTGCAAAAATAGCGATAATGAATGGACGATAAGAGTAAGTTAACCCCACCTACAAAAGCCATGTCACATTCTTTATTGCGTAAAGCATGACAGGCGTAATGCAGGGCAAACAAGGAGGACGAGCAGGCAGTATCCACCGCCAGACTCGGGCCTTTAAAGTCAAATGAGAATGAGACCCGGTTGGCAATGACAGTCTGCGCATTGCCGGTTCCGACATAAGGATCCACAGGGTAGTTTCTTTCGACGATCTTATCATTATAATCATGGGAACAAACGCCAACAAATACGCCTGTATTGGTTCCTCTTAACTGGTTGATGTACCCCGCATCCTCACCGGCAGCATAAATGCTTTGCAGCAGCAGCCGAAGCTGGGGATCCATCCACTCCGCTTCGCGAGGGGCAATGTTGAAGAAACCAGCGTCAAATTTATCCACATCATCAAGGAAGCTGCCCCATTTGCTATAAGTTTTATCTTTCGCTTGCGGATTTTCATCGTACCAGGGGCGGTAATCCCAATGGTCCGGCGGCACTTCCTTGATTACGTCCTTCTTGCTGCATAGATTGTTCCAGAATTGATTTAAGTTGGCGGCTTCGGCAAATAATCCATGCATCCCGATCACGGCAATATCGTCTTTCGTGGGTTCGGTAAGTGTTTTTATATTTATATTTATATTTTTTATATTTGCCGGCGCAAGTCTTTGCGCCATAACCGGGCCGGGTTGCCAAATACTTGGCGTCACCTTCGCCGGCGTGTGCCTATGCCCTTCCGTTTGGGCAGGTTCGGAAATCCGGGGTTGCTGGGCGGTAATTCCCAGCAGTTGCCTGAATGAATCCTGATGTTCCGTGGCGAAAAACTCCGTAAGTTCTTTAATATTGGCGTATTCAAAAAATAAGGTTGGGTATAGTTCAATATTTGCTTCTTTTTCAATCTCATTGGCTATCGCCACCAACTGAGAAGATCCTAACCCCAAGTCCATAAAATTGACCCCTAAGTTGGCGAGCCCTGAACGGTCATTTAGTTTATGAGCCAGTTTATTAACCAGGTATTTTTGAATTTTACCGGCAAGACCGGTTGAATCTGACGGTGATTGGACATAAGCCGGATTCTCCCGGCTTTGCTGCTGAAGTTCCGCCGAAGCGGGAATCAGCTGATCCGCCGCGGGAATTTGGCTGGTGGAACGAAGCCGCTTAATGGAGCAGCCGGCAAAACTGGCAACGACCTCCGACTCATCATTAATCAGATCGGCATCAAAAACAATCATTTCTCCCGAGTTCTTCACCAGTTTTAGAAGCAGCCAGCATTGTTCCAACCTGCCGGTTTTTTGGAACTGAATATCTTTAATTCCAAAGGGCAGATAACCGTCTTCACCATCCACTTGTCCTTCTAGCAGAGGAGCCATTGCCAGTAAAATACTGCTGTTAAAGAGGGGATGCAATTCGTAAGCATGGTTTTCTTCCCGCAGGATTTGGCTTAAATCAACTCTAGCCAATACCAGGCCGTTGCCTGCATAGAGATGAGCGATTGTCTTGAAGCTCTCTCCCAATCCAACCGCCGGATTGGCAGTATAAATCCCATTGATGTCATGGTATTCTTCTAAAGACTTTGTTATGCTCGCCACGTCTATTTTCTTGCTCTCGCCGGGGGTCTGCTGCAAGCTGACGGTAGCCGCCAGATCCCATGTCCCGGATGAAACATGCCGGTACAAAACCTGAAACTCCATTGCCAGTCCTTTCTGTACCGGTTCCACCAGGACTTCCACCTGCTGGCCCTCTTTCACAACGATTGGTTTAACAAAATTCAGGCGGTGAAGATGAAGGCTCTTTTCCTGGGGAAAAATCTTATAAAAGGCATTTATGGCCAAGCTTACATGAGTCATGCCGATGAGCACTTGCTCGCCATACACGGTGTGATCTCTGAGGTACGGTTCGTTATACACATAGATTTCCGGAGAAATCTGATAGTCATTATTGGGGGTAATTCCTTCATTTACCGTTACCGTTGCATAATCAGGCGCAAAAGTAAATTTAATATCATGATCAAAGGCATACTTGGGCAACTTTATCGGGGGGGCTTCAAGATCATTCAGTTGGCTGAATTCCACAGCTGCCCCCGCCGCCCAATATTGCGCCAGTTGCCTTAAATCCTTCCTTTCCAATGCTTGCGGCAGGTTTGATGCGTCTAAAGAACTGCCAGTAAACGCGCCGTCGAAAGAGGTGTAAATGCCGGAAGCCGCCAATCCTTCTCCCGCCGCCAGCAGATCCAGTTTTTCCAGGAGCTCCGGTACCGACGATACTGCCATCGCCGCTCTGTGCTCTAAGTTATGGTTGATTTTCTGCAAGGACCGTTCCATATCCCCGATTGCCAGCGATGCGTTCCGGGTTAAATACTCCCGCATTTCTTTAAGATACTTGCGCAAACTCCCTTCGGTCTTGGCAGAAAAAATCATGAGGTATTCCGGGCGGGGATTTAGGCTGGAAACTTGGGCCAAACCTTCCCCTGTATATTCTTCTACAATCAAATTGGTATAGGCCCCGCCGGCGCCAAAGGAGTTGATCATGCTTCTTCGCGGCAGATTCTCGCCTGTTTTGGCATCCTTTAACGGATTCCAGGGACTGGTTGTTTCCTGCAGGTAAAAGGGACTGCTTTCCAGCTTAACATTGGGATTCCTCGGATTTGCATTGATTGACGGCACCAGGGTTTTGTGTTGCAGCTGCAAGAGAACTTTACTGAGCTGGGATATCCCCGAGGCGGCTTCCAGATGACCCAGATTGGATTTTACCGAGCCCAGCGCACAGTATTGCTTCTGATCCGAATATTTTTTAAAGGCATTGCTTAGCGCGATCAACTCAATGGGATCTCCCATTTCCGACCCATTGGCGGCCGCCTCCACATAGCTGATAGTCAAAGGATCGATTCCCGCCCGCTGGATTGAATTCAGTATTAACTGGGCCTGTTGCCTGGGGTCGGGAACTGTGTATGCCTGCCGGCCGCCGCCATGATTGGCGAAACTGCTTTTAATCACGGCATCGATGCGGTCGTGATCTTTAATTGCCAGCGAGAGGGGTTTTAACAGCACCGCCCCCACGCCTTCTCCCGGAATATATCCGTCACCGGCGCCAAAGCTTTTACTCCGGTTGCCGCTGCCAAGAAATTTCATCCGTTGCAATGCATCATACTTGGATGGATCCAAGGTTAGATTCACTCCCCCGGCGATAGCCATGGAGCAGGTCTTCTGCTTCAGACTTTCACAAGCGAGATGAATCGCGGTTAACGAACTGGAGCAGGCGGAATTGACGGCCATACTCGGTCCGGTAAGATTAAAGAAATGCGAGGTTCGATTGGCAATTTGCCAGTCCGTGCCATTAGAGCTTAGCGCGGCCAGTTCCAGAGAGGGAATGCTCCAGGGATATTGGCCGTACATGGCGCCGACAAATACCCCAACCCCCTTCTGATGCCGATCTTGCAGATCCTGCAGCGCCGGTTTGGCATAACCCGCGTCCTCAAATGTCTCCCAGACAATCTCTAAAAACAACCGGACTTCCGGCGGCAGTTCCAGGACTTGATCCCGGGGGATTTCAAACAAGTAATAGTCAAATTGATCAATACTGTCCAAAACACCGCCATAGTACTTCTCATATTGATATTGCAATTGCAGCGCCTGGGCTAATGAGGTATTCCAGCGTTGGCTGGGAACTTCGGTAATACAATTGTCGCCTGCTTTCAGGTGCTCCCAGAATTCTTCTAATGTATTTGACAAGGGATAGCGGCCACTGATGCCGATAATGGCGATATCTTCCGCCGTTTGTTCCGGCAGGACCGCTCCCTGTAACTTCATAAACCGGGACCTTCTCTGAAGATTAGAAGCCGCCGGAGCATTCGGCGGCTGGATGGTAGTCTCTTGCTCCGCCGGCATTATTGATTTGGCAAATTTATCTGACAATTTACCGGAATGATTTTTAATAAGATAATTTGCCAGTTCCTGGGTATTGTTATATTCAAACAGGAGAGTCTTGGGAAGCTCTCCGGTTACCTTTTCCAACTCCTGAATTATATTTACTTGCATAATGGAGTCAATTCCATATTTTTCAAATTGCGTTTCCGGCTGTATTTTTTCCTGGGACAGACCAATTACATTCCCCAGCGCCTGTTTCACCAGGTCCAGGGTTTGGGCCTGTAAAGAATCATCGGCAGCATCGGCGGCATTGATTTTTCCTTTGGGCTTCGTAATCCCGCCGGCAGGGGAATCCAAGCCTGTAGAGCGCCTTAATTTCGCCAGGTTGCCTTCCGCCACCAGCATCTGGGTCTTGCCGGCGGCTAATCCCCGGTAGAAGGCCCGGATGCCGGTCCCGGTCTGCATGGGAACCATGCCGGTGTTTTGCTGCAGCATTGTCTCGGTCTCTTTATCGACCTGCATCCCGCCTTCCTGCCACAGCGGCCAGTTGACGGACAGTGTCCGGCCGTGACGCCGGCCGGAAGCCACCAGGTTGTTGCGGTAGTGGGCATAGGCGTCCATAAAGGCATTGCCGGTAGAGTAGTCGGCCTGGCCCGGGTTGCCCATGGCGCCTGCAATTGAGGAGAAGACTACGAAGAAGGCCAGTCTCTGGTCCTGACTGGCCTGATCCAGGTTGACCAGGCCGCTGACCTTGGGAGCAAGGACGGCCTGGAACTCCTCTTTGGTCTTCTTGATGATGAAGCTGTCCTTGAGCATGCCGGCGGCATGGATAATGCCGTCGAGATTACCGAACTCCTGCCGAATGTCTTCCATCAGACCGGTGATTGCATCCTTGTCGGTCACATCCGCCTGGCGATAGATGATCCGGCCGCCCAGGGTCTCCAGTTCTTTGAGCCGGACCTGTTTGTCTTCGGCCAGCGGCGAACGGCCGGTGAGGATCAGGACGGCTTCTTTGACTTTATGGGCAATTTCCCTGGCAAAAATGAGTCCCAGGCCGCCGGCGCCGCCGGTTATTAAATAGACCCCCCGGTCTTTCCAGGGGATCTCCATGGTTTCATCGGAAACTTCCATTTCGCTCCAGCCGGCAACGAGACGTTTGCCGTCCTGGTAGCGGACCTCCTGGTCCTGAGGGCTGCGGCTGTTTTCCTGAAGTTGTTCGATGATGGTTTCCGTATCTTGTCCCGGTTCTACGCCAATCAACTGTCCCATCAGCCGCGGGTTCTCCAGCCGGGCTGTTTTCAAGAGGCCGACTAGCCCGGCGCAAAGCTGCCGCTCGCTCAAGCTGGAAACTACGATCTGAATCAGGACCTGGTCTTGCGGCTTGTCCTTGAGGATGCTTTGGATTTCTTCAAACACCTGGGCGGCATAGGTTTGGAAACGCTCTCCGATCTCCGGCTGGGAGGAGTTAAGAGACAGGCAGCGCACCTCGCTCATCCGGGCGGCAACGTCTTCAGAGGAGATATTATCCGGCTCGCAGAGAAGTACCAGGTGCTGGGCATAATCAGGGGCGGGGACTTCCCCGGCAACCGGTTGTTCTTTCCATGAAGGCTCAAGCAGCAGTGTGCCTGGGGTTGTTGTACTTGGTTCACCTTCCAGGATTCTGGACGTGAATGCCTTCATGCGTATGCAAATGCGCCCCTGATCGTCACAGAGGTCAATGTCCAGCTTTTGCAGCTTATCCCTTGATACGCTGCCGTTGCTCGGCCGGACATACGCCCACATGGTAGTGGTGCAGCCGCCAAAGACTTCAATCTCCTCCAGGGCGAATGGCAGGATTGGCTTGGAAAGCGCCGCGCCGGCGCTCATCATCAGGCCAAGGGAGGCCTGAAGGGCGGAATCCATCAGGCTGGGGTGCAGGATGAACTGGTTCCGGGTGGCTGCGACGGATGACGGCAGGATAAGTCTGGCCAGAATTTGATTTTGTCCGATGTTCACCTGCTCGATCCCCTGGTGGGCTGGGCCATAGTCGATCCCCATCCCTTTGTAGGCCTCGTAAAGCTGGGAAGCAGCAAGGACATTCCCGGCGCACTCGGCTTGCAAAACAGCAAGATCCAGGGCAGGCACCCCTTGGGCAGGGCTCATCACTGCCACTCCCTGGCTATGCACTATTATTGATTCAACGTTAACTTCATTGGATTCGCTGTCGGCCTGGCTATTGTTCTGGCTGTAGATCTCGTAAGCGATGTGGCCGGCCTCTTCCGGATGGAGTCCGATATGGACTTGGACCGGGCGCTCTGCTACACTAACAGGACTGGTCCAGACAATGTTCTTAAGTTTTATATAAGTCTTTTCTTCGGCAAAGGCGGGAACTGCCTGCTCCACGGCGGCCCTGGCCATTTCCAGGTAAGCCACGCCGGGCAGGATGCTTTCACCCTTCACTATGTGATCCGCCAGGAAGAACTCCCGGCCGGTAAATGTCGAGGTAAATCTTTGTTCGGCTAGGTTGGAGGTGTTCAAGTGCAATAAGGGATGGATAGAGGCTGTTGTTATCGAGGCATCGAGAGTATTGGGAACGTTCTCAGGCATCCAGTAGCGCTCTGGGGCGAAAGGATAGGCAGGCAGGGAGACACGCCGGGGTTTAGCGCCGGGATAAAGCTGGTTCCAGTCAAAGGACAGGCCCTTGACCCAGAGGTCGGCTATTTTTGTAAGTTTCTTCTTTTGGAACCAGGTTTGCAGCAGGGATTTGGCATCTTCGTCCGCTTCAAAGACTGCCGTTCCTTCTTTGCTCTTTTTTACCTGGGCGGTTAGAACTCCCGCCGGCGGGTTGTTGTTGATAAAACCGTCTAAGGCTGTTAGCAGGGCGTCTTTGGAATCCGCTACAAAAGCCAGGCGGTAGTCCATTGCATCCCGGCCTGTTTGGAGAGTGTAGGCCATATCTGCCAGGTTGAGGTTTTCCTGTAATTCAAGATGGTTCTTCATGTGTTCCGCATAGGTTTTTAGTTGCTCTTCACTCTTGGCGGACAATACAAACAGGACCGGGCTGTTTGTGTCAACGGGAACCGCTGCGGCAGCCTCGGGGATATATTCTTCAATAACCAGGTGGGCATTGGTGCCGCTGAATCCAAAGGAACTCACGGCGGCCCGCCGGGGGATGCCCGGATCTGCTTCCCAGGTTTTTAATTCGGTATTGACGTAAAAGGGACTATTGTCCAGGGAGATATGTTCGTTTAGGGTTTTAAAATTAATCGTGGGCGGCAGCATACGGTGCTGCAGGGCAAGCAATATCTTGATTACCCCGGCTGCTCCCGCCGCTGTCATGAGGTGACCAATATTGCTTTTCACCGAGGTCAGGGCGCAGTAGTTTTTCTTGTCGGTGTAGGATTGGAATGACTTGGTAAGCGCTTCCACTTCAATCGGATCGCCAAGTTTTGTCCCTGTTCCGTGGGCTTCAATCAGGGAGATTGTTTCCGGGTTAATGTTAAAGGATTGATATATTTCTTTTTCTAAGAGAATCTGCGAATTTACACTGGGAGCGGTAATCCCGTTCGTTTTCCCATCCTGGTTGACGCCCCAGCCACGGATTACTCCATAAATCGGGTCCTGATCCTGAACGGCGTCGGCGAGCCGTTTCAACAAAAGAACTCCTACTCCTTCCCCGGGAACAAACCCGTTGGCACGGGTATCAAAGGCGAAGCACCGGCCATCGGCGGACAGCATGCCTGCCTTACTGGTCATGATGTGCATCACCGGTCCGGCCATAACACATACACCGCCTGCCAAGGCCAGATCGCTGTTACGCAGGATCAAGCTGTTGCAGGCTTCAACAATAGCCACCAGCGAGGAGGAGCAGGCGGTGTCGATGGCTAAACAGGGTCCCTTCAGGTTTAGCAGGTACGCAATTCGGGCCGTTAAAATCGAGGTTGCCGCTCCCATCAGGCCCTGGGCATTCAGGGCTTGGCTACCCATGTATTGCTTATAATCACTGGTGGCGCAGCCTACGAAAACACCGCAGCGGCTTCCGGACAGAGAAGAGGGGCTCAATCCGGCATCTTCGATACAGCGCCAGCAGTCTTCCAAAAACAGGCGCTGTTGGGGGTCCATCAATTCCGCTTCTGTGGGGGAAATATTGAAGAACAGGGAATCAAACTGATCGGCATCTTCCAAGACACCCATCCATTTGCTGTAGCTTTTTCCGGGAGCTTTCGGGTCTTTATCATAATGGGCTTCTATGGACCACCTGTTGGCGGGGATTTCTGAAATGCAATCTATGCCCCGGGCCAGGTTGTCCCAAAATGCCGGCAAGGTCTTGGCTTTGGGAAACTGTCCCGACATGCCGATGATCGCAATGGAATTCTGTAATGACTGATCCTGCGGCCTACCTGAAGCCTTTCCGCCAAGCGACGGGGCGCTTTTAACAGAAGGGGCATTTTCACTGCTATTGACGGCGGTGGTTATATGTTGAATTTCCTTGGTTCTATGAGCGGTTAAACTTAAAGATTGTCGTTGATCATGTTTTGGCAACTGACCATATACTGATTGAATACGTTCTCTTACTTCAGGTTGATTTACAAAAGTTTTTTCATGCATCTCTATTTCTTTTTCAATCGTTACCGACAGCTTTTTTCGAATGGATTCAGCCATATGATCCTTTAGTGCGATCAACGATTCTCTGGGGGACCCGGATAATTCTTTTGCCAGCCGGATCGCATACGACAGCACCTCTTGCCTTGGTAAAACCGGAAAAGGAATGCCTCTTAACTTTAATTCGGATCCGCTGTATCTTTTTCCCGTGAATAAAATTTCCTGCCCTAAGCTGTTGCCGAATTTCTCAGGAAAAATCAGAGTGGCGCCAAAGCCGGGAGTAAAGCCGTATTTCATGTAATTGCTGGCGTAAAAGCTTTCCAGACTCATCACGATAAAATCGCAGGACATTCCCAGGCACCAACCGGCGCCAATTCCATGGCCCTGCATGGCTGCGATCACCGGTATCTTGCAGTCGAGTGCAAGCCTGTAAAGGTTTCTTTCGGTAAACTTTATTTTGCCTTCACTTATCGCCAACAATCCCTCTTGCGTTCCGCCGGAAGCAAAATAGCTGCCATATCCGGTCAGGATTACCACTTTATAGCTGGGATTTTTCTGTATCGATTCAAATGATTGGATCAAACCGCTGACCAATTCCTCCGAAAACGCATTTTTATATGCCTGGTCCTGCATGGTCAGTTGAACAATATTGGGTTCGACCTCGCACAAAGCGACTAAAGATTGATTTACATTTGACGATTCAGAGATCTGCTGCTTGTCTGATGCTGCTGACAGATCTGAAAGTTGCACAGGAGTTTTATTAATAATTTTCATTAATTCTTTCTGTGCCTGTTCAAGACTGATTTTTCCTGTTTGCAGCGCCTGAAAAATCCCTTTTGAGGTCATCGATAGCTTCCTCCCATTCTCACAAGTAATTACATTTTCCAGTTCCCAAGTTTTGCATAACGCCTCATGTTAATCCACTATTTTCTCCGTTTCCTCATTAAGGGAATCCTGGTGTTTAAACGAACTAAACAGTTGTTCCGCCTGTTCGCCGTCTAAAACCCCGTTCTTCACTTGCTCCAAAATCTCATTCAAAGAATTCAAGGAAAGGTTCTGGGTTGATTTTGCCGATGCTTGAATCGTTTCCCCCTTCTGCTCAGGCAATTCCAATACCAGATAATTTGCCATCTTGACAATACTTGGATAATCATAGATTCTTGTTGCCGGAATTGATGTCCCATATTGCCGGTTAATTGCCTGAACCCACTCCACACCGGTAATTGAATCAAGCCCCATATCCACAAATTCTTTATCTACATCCATATCGCCCGGGTTCATTCTCAGGACTTCCGCCAGGCTTGCTTTGAGCTCTTCCCGCAGTGAGTCCGCCAAGACGCCCGGCTGGCCTTGAACCAGGGATTGGGCTTCATTGTTAATCTCAAATCGTGATGACGAGACTTGGTCTGATTTTACAGGCGCTGCTTGAATCATCTCTCTTTTTAGCTCAGTTTTTAGCTCAGCTAATTCTGTTGCCAGATAATCGGCCATTTTACCAATAGTGGGATAATCATAGATTCTTGTTGCCGGAATTGATGTCCCATACTGCCGGTTAATTGCTTGAACCCACTCCACACCGGTAATTGAATCAAGCCCCATATCTACAAATTCTTTATCTATATCAACATCGTTCAGCATCATTCTTAAGACTTCCGCCAGGCTTGCTCTGAGCTCTTCCCGCAATGATTCCACCGAGACGGCCGGCTGAACATGAGCTATGGATAAAATGTCTGGAGGCTGCAATTTCACATCCCGCCCTGTTGACGCTGCATCCCTGTTCAGCGGCGCTTGCGTCTCTGAAATCCCGGGTATGGCTTCCTCGTTAATCGCAAGTTTTGATAATAAAATGCCGGGAGGCTGCAATTTCACATCCTGCCCTGTTGACGCTGCATCCCTGTTCAGCGGCGCTTGCGTCTCTGAAGTCGCGGGTATGGCTTCTTCGTTAATCGCAAATTTTGATGATACGATGCCTGGAGGCTGCAATTTTACATCCTGCCTTGTTGGCGCTGCATCCCTGTTCAGCGGCGCTTGCGTCTCTGACAAGGTCATTAGTAAAACCCCGCTCGGTTTACTTGAGACTTTTGCAATCGTGCTTGTCACGTTGGCGGACTGTAAAGATTGCTTAGGAATTTCTGATTGAACCGACTCTTTCAATGTTAAGGTCATTGCAGCGGTTGAGATTCGGACCGGGTCGACGGGCTTTTTGGTCTCGACTGGGGGAATCCAGTAGCGCTCTTTGGCAAAGGGATAGGTGGGCAGAGAGATGCGCCTGGGTTTGGTTTCGGCATAAAGCTTGTTCCAGTCGATGGACAGGCCCTTGACCCAAAGGTCGGTGAGTTTGGCATATTTGCCGCGTTGGATCCATTTGCAAATAGCTTCCTGCAATTCTTCATCCGCTGTAAAGACGGCCAGGGTCTCCTTGTTGCGTTTGACCTGTCCCCGGTAGAGGTCTTCTAAGCCGTCCCGGCCTGCCAGATAACCTTGTAGTTTCTCCTCCAGCTCTTTAAAAGAAGCGGCGATAACAGCCAGACGTTCTTCCATAGCCTCTCTTCCCACCTGAAGGGTGTAAGCGACGTCGGTTAAGTCGCCGTCGGAGAATTGCTGGCTTTGGATGACAGTCAGCAATTGCTGCGCTTGTTCCTGCAAGCGCTCTTCGGTCTTGGCGGATAATACGATAATGGCCGGGTTTTGGGAAGTAATGGTGATTGGGATTCTTTCCTGAGCCGGGATGTACTCCTCAATTATTAGGTGAGCGTTGGAGCCCCCGGCGCCAAAGGAAGAGATGCCGGCTGTCCTGGGATATTCCCTGGTGTCTCCGTCAATCGTAACCACCGGGCGCTTCCACTGGGCCAGCTCCTGTTGGACGACGAAGGGGGTGACGGGGAAATCGATATTAGGATTTAATTCCCTGGCATGCAGACTGGGAGCAATCTTTTGATGTTTCATTTGCAGTACAATTTTGGCAACCCCTGCAATCCCGGCGGCTGCTTCCAGGTGGCCTATGTTTGATTTCACTGAACCGATGGCGCAATATCCTGTATCTTTTGTGTCCTTGCGGAATGCCTGGGTGAGGCTTGTAATTTCAATCGGGTCACCAAGTTCCGTCCCCGTCCCATGGGCTTCGATGTAGCTGACGGTCCGGGCATCCACACCGGCTTTTTCCATCGCTTTTCTGATGACATCCCCCTGAGCGTTTGGATTGGGCACGGTATATCCGTTGGTCTTGCCGCCATGATTAATACTGGTACCCCGGATGAGGGCATAGATATGATCATGGTCCTTTATTGCCTGAGACAGGGGTTTTAATAAAACGCATCCTACTCCTTCACCGGGTACAAATCCGTTGCTGCCCCGGCCAAAGCTCTTGCATTGTCCATCCGCCGACAGCATCTGTTGACCGCAAAGTCCGATATAGCTTAAAGGATGGAGATACAGATTTACCCCGCCGGCAATTGCCATCTCACATTCGCCGTGGTAAAGATGTTCGCAGGCTTCATGAATTGCGGTTAACGAGGAGGAACACATCGTGTCGACCGGCATGCTGGGACCTTGCAAATTCAGGAGATAGGAGATTCTGTTGGCCACGGAGCTAAAGGAGGTGCGGGGAAAAACTTTTTCCCCGTGTTTCCAAAGATCGGTACCGTACAGCGCAAATTCTGTCTTGGTAATTCCCGCGAAGACCCCGATCTGCCGGTTATACTGGCTTGCAAGTTGTTCCCTGGTATATCCTGCATCCTCCAACACTTCCCAACAAGCCTCCACGAACAATCTTTCCTGCGGATCCATATTAAATGCTTCCCGGGGCGCAATATTGAAGAAGATTGGGTCAAAATCCGCAAATCCTTCGATAAAACCACCCCATTTGCTGTAGCTCTTGCCTTGGGCCACGGCTTCCTGCCGGTCCGGATGATAGAATCCTTCCAATGGCCAGCGTTCCGCTGGAATTTCGGCGATGCAATCCTTGCCTGTTTGTAAATTCTCCCAGTACTCGGCCAGGGACTTCGCCTGAGGATAACGCCCGCTCATGCCAATGATGGCAATTGGTTCTCTGGTTCTTTCCCTTGCGGCGGCAAAATTTCGGGTTTGCTTCCTGCTTGTTTTCAACGATGTCAGTACGGAAAAATCGCTGTCGGCGAGGGATGTTGTTGAGGGTGCTTTAGATGTTGATGTTGGCTGTACCTGATCCTGGAGTCCGGTCCACTGCATGCACCCTTGGGGGTAGTCCGCAATAAAATAATCTGCTAAGGCTCCTAGTGTCTGATATTCATAAAACAAGGTTTTTGACAGCTCACCGAAGATTTCGGCAAGTTTTTGATTGAGCCGGTTAATCATAATCGAATCGATGCCATAGCTTTCCAGAGCCTCGTCAGGATCTATTTTCCCTATACTCAACTTGGTGGTTTCTCCAAATAGAACTTTTAGTTGATGTAAGGTTTTTTCGCGAAGCAGTCCGGGATCTTGCGCGAAGGCGGCCTGCAGCTTGGCAGGCTGGCGGTCGGATTGGGGAGTGGCCGGAGTTATCGCCAGCAGTTTTTGCTTCATCTGTACCGGATTGCCTTCCAGCACCAGCACCTGAGGCTGTTCGCAGGCCAATCCTTGGTAGAGGGCCTGGATGCCGGACTCGGTTTGCATGGGAACCATGCCGGTGCTTTGCCGCATCATCCTCTCATTCTCTCTATCCAGTTGCATCCCGCCCTCTCGCCACAGCGGCCAGTTGACGGACAGCGTCCGGCCGTGGCGCCGGCCTGAGACCGCCAAGTCGTGACGGTAGCCGGCGTAGGCGTCCATGAAGGCGTTGGCTGTTGCATAGTCGGCCTGGCCCGGGTTGCCAAAATTTCCTGATATGGAGGAGAAGAGCAGGAAGAAGTCCAGCCTCTGGTCCTGGCTGGCCTGATCCAGGTTGATCAGTCCGCTCACCTTGGGAGCGAGAACTGCCTGGAACTCCTCGCTAGTTTTCTTGATGATGAAGTTGTCTTTGAGTATGCCGGCGGCATGGATGATGCCGTTGAGGCTGCCGGACTCACGCTGGATATCCTGAATCAGGCTGTTGACTGCTTCCTTGTCGGTTACATCCACCTGATGGTAAATGATCCGGGCGCCCGCTTCCTCCAGTTCTTTCAGCCTGGCTTGTCTGTTTTCGTCTAAAGGCGAGCGGCCGGTGAGGACCAGGGTGGTATCCTTGGCTTGCCGGATGATCTCCTGGGCAAAGAGGAGTCCCAGACCGCCGGCGCCGCCGGTGATCAGGTAAACGCCCCGGTCTTTCCAGGGGATGACCCCTTCCGGGGAAGCTTCCAGTTCCCTCAGGCCGGCAACGAAACGTTTGCCGGCCTGGTAGCGGACCTGATGATCCTCAGGGCTGCGGCTGTTCTCCCGCAGTTGTTCGATGATTGTCGCCGGGTCTTGTCCCGGCTCTATGGCAATCAACTGTCCCGCAAGTTTGGGGTTCTCCAGCCGGGCTGTTTTTAACAGGCCGGCAAGGCCGGCGCAGAGTTGTTGTTCATTCTGGCTGGAAACCACGATCTGGATCAGTATTTGTTCTTTCGGTTTATCCCTGAGAATGCTTTGAGTTTCTTCAAATACCCGGGCGGCATAGCTTTGGAAGCGCTCTTCGATCTCCGGCTGCGGCGACTTTAGAAGCAGGCAGTTGGCCTTGTTCAGCTCAGCAGTAATGCTTTCCGGAGAAAGGCTGTCTGTATCGCAGAGGATTACCAGGTGCCGGGCATAGTCAGGGGCTGAGGCTTCCTGGGCAACGGCTTGTTCCTTCCAGGAGGGCTGGAGCAGCAGCGTCCTGCTGGGTTCGACGCCCGCTTCACTTTCCAGGATTCTGGTGGTGAATGCCTTCATGCGCACGCAAACGCGGCCTTGATCATCGCACAGGTCGATATCCAGCTTCTGCAGCCTGTCCGTCGGCGTGCTGCCGCCGCTGTAGCGGATTAGCGCCCACATGGCCGGGGTGCAGCTGCCAAATACTTCTAGTTCCTCCAGGGCCAAGGGCAGAATAGGTTTGAAGGAGGTGTTGTTGGCTGGTGTCATGTCAATCATTAAGCCCATGGAGGCCTGGAGGGCGGAGTCCAGCAGGCCGGGGGGCAGGACGAACTGATCCTGAGTGGCTGTTGCGGCTGACGGCAGGGTGAGCTTAGCCAGGACCTGATCTTGTCCTATATACAACTGCTGGATCATCGTATGGAAGGCCTTGTTTATCTGGGAAGCGGAAAGGATGCTCCGGGCGCACTTGGCCTTAAGGGCAGACAGGTCCAAGGCTGGAGCCTCCTGGACAAGACTCAGCATTGCCACTCCCTGGCTGTGCACGATTGGCTCGGCGCCGACCCCATCGGGCTGGCTGTAAATCTCATAGGCGATCTGGCCGGTCTCCTCGGGATAGAGTCCGATGTGTACCTGGACTGGTCTGTCTTCCACGGCAATGGGGCGTGTCCAGACGATGTCCCGGAACCGGATCCGGGTCTTTTCTTCGTGCAGGACTGCCGCTGCCTGTTCCACTGCGGCCCTGGCCATCTCCAGGCAGGCTACTCCGGGCAGGACGCTCCGGCCGTTCAGTATAGGATCCGCCAGGAAGAACTCCTGGCCGGTAAATATTGATGTGAACTTGTATTCGGCAAGGTTGGAGGTATTCTGGTGCACAAGGGGATGGAGGGAGGCTGCTGTTGTGGAGATTGAGGTTGTTTTAGCCTCGATCTCAGGCAGCCAGTAGCGCTCTTTGGCAAAAGGATAGGCAGGCAGGGAGATACGCCGGGGCTTGGCAGCGGGATAGAGCCGGTTCCAGTCAAAGGACAGGCCCTTGACCCACAGGTCGATAAGTTGGGTATATTTGCCCTTGGCGATCCAGATGTCAATTATTTTGGGCATATCTTCGTCTGCTGTCAAGACGTCCAGGGTCTCCCTGTTACGCTTAACCTGCCCCCGGTAAAGATCCTCAATATTGTCCCGGCCCGCCAGGTAGCCTTGCAATTTCTCCTTCAGTTCCTGGAGCGACACGGCGGTTATGGCCAGGCGCTCCTCCATGGCCTCTCTTCCCACCTGGAGGGTATAGGCGATGTCGGCTAAGTCGGTATCGGCGAACTGCCCGCTCTGGACGGCGGCCAGGAGTTGTTCCGCCTGTTCGCGGAGGCGGTCCTCATTCTTGGCGGAGAGTACGATGATGGCCGGACTGGGGAAGGTGACGCTGCTTTCAGGTTTTTCTTCCGCCGGGACGTATTCCTCGATCACCACATGGGCATAAGTGCCGGAAAACCCGAAAGAGCTGATCCCGGCTGTTCTTGGGACTCCCGCCGGGCTTTTCCATTCCTCCAGTTCCCGGTTAATATAAAGAGGTGATTTATCCAGCTGAATATATGAATTCAACTGCTTAAATTTCGGCATCGCCGGAATCTGCCGGTTTTTCATCTGCAGAATGACTTTTATGATGCCGGCAATTCCCGCAGCGCCTTCCGCATGGCCAATGTTGGCCTTGGCCGATCCTATCGCGCAGAATTGCTCTTTCCTGGTAAATCGTTTGAACGCTTTTTTTAAGCTGTCAATTTCAATGGGATCGCCCAATTTGGTCCCTGTGCCGTGGGCCTCGATATAACTTATGGCTTCAGGATCGATGCCGGCATCTTCCCAGGCTTTGACAATGACATTTTCTTCGCCGGCAACGCTGGGGGCGGTTAAGGAAGGGGTGTAGCCCCCATGCAGGGATGCTGAGCCTTTAATAACCGCATAAATATGATCCCCGTCCCGTTTTGCCTGTTGTAATGGCTTTAACAAGATGCTGCCCACGCATTCTCCCGGAACATACCCATCGGCAGCTTCATCGAAAGTATGGCAGCGTCCCGTGGGCGATAAGGCGCCGATACTGCAAAAATAGCGATAATGAGCAGACGATAGGAGTAAGTTGGCCCCGCCGACAAAAGCCATGTCACATTCTTTATTGCGTAAAGCATGACAGGCGTAATGCAGGGCAAACAAGGAGGACGAGCAGGCAGTATCCACCGCCAGACTCGGACCTTTAAAGTCAAATGAGAATGAGACCCGGTTGGCAATGACAGTCTGCGCATTGCCGGTTCCGATATAAGGATCTGTCGGGTAGTTCATCTCGGCGATCTTATCAGCGTAATCATGAAAACAAACGCCGACAAATACACCTGTATTGGTTCCTCTTAACTGGTTGATGTACCCCGCATCCTCACCGGCAGCGTAAATGCTTTGCAGCAGCAGCCGAAGCTGGGGATCCATCCACTCCGCTTCCCGCGGCGCAATGTTGAAGAAATCAGCGTCAAATTTATCCACATCATCAAGGAAGCTGCCCCATTTGCTATAGGTTTTATCTTTTGCCTGCGGATTTTCATCGTACCAGGGGCGATAATCCCAATGGTCCGGCGGCACTTCCTTGATTACGTCCTTCTTGCTGCATAGATTGTTCCAGAATTGATCTAAGTTGGCGGCTTCGGCAAATAATCCATGCATCCCGATCACGGCAATATCGTCTTTCGTGGGTTCGGTAAGTGTTTTTATATTTATATTTATATTTTTTATATTTGCCGGCGCAAGTCTTTGCGCCATAACCGGGCCGGGTTGGCTAATACTTGGCGTCACTTTCGGCGGCGTGTGCCCTTTATCAATTCCCAGCAGCTGCCGGAACGACTCTTGATGTTCCGTGGCGAAAAACTCCATAAGTTCTTTAATATTCGGGTATTCAAAAAATAAGGTTGGGTATAATTCAATATTTGCTTCTTTTTCAATCTCATTGGCTATCGCCACCAACTTAGAGGATTCTATCCCCAAGTCCATAAAATTGACCTCTAAGTTGGAAAGCCGTGAACTATTTTTTACGTTATTAGCCAATTTGCTTAGCAAGTATTTTTGAATTTTACCGGCAAGACCGGTTGAATCTGACGGTGATTGGACATGATAAGCCGGACTCTCCCGGCTTTGCTGCTGAAGTTCCGCCGAAGCGGGAATCAGCTGATCCGCCGCGGGAATTTGGCTGGTGGAACGAAGCCGCTTAATGGAGCAGCCGGCAAAACTGGCAACGACCTCCGACTCATCATTGATCAGATCGGCATCAAAAACAATCATTTCCCCCGAGTTCTTCACCAGTCTTACAAGCAGCCAGCATTGTTCCAGTCTGCCATTTTTCTGGAACTGAATATCTTTAATTCCAAAGGGCAGATAACCTTCTTCACCATCCGCTTGTTTGTCCAATAAAGGCGACATTGCCAGATACGCGCTATTGGCAAAAAGAGGATGTAATACATAAGCATGGTTTTCTTCCCGCAGGATTTGGCTTAAATCAACTCTGGCCATTACCAGGTCGTTTCCTGTATAAAGATGAGTGATTGTTTTGAAACTCTCCCCAAATCCAACAGCCAGATTGGCAGTATAAATCCCAGCGATGTCATGGTATTCTTCCAAAGAGTTTGTTATGATGTCCACGTCTATTTTCTTGCTCTCGCAGGGAGTCTGCTGCAAGCTGACGGTAGCCGCCAGATCCCATGCCCCGGATGAAATATGCCGGTACAGAACCTGAAACTCCATTGCCGGTCCTTTCTGTACGGGTTCCACCAGGACTTCCACCTGCTGGCCCTCTTTCACAACGATTGGTTTAACAAAATTCAGGCGGTGAAGATGAAGGCTTTTTTCCTGGGGAAAGATCTTATAAAAAGCATTGATTGCCAAGCTTGCATGAGTCACGCCGATGAGTACTTGCTCGCCATACACGGTGTGATCTCTAAGGTACGGTTCGTTGTATGCATATACCTCAGGAGTGATATTATTGTCATTATCTTTATTATCTTTAATAATTCTTTCAGTCATCATTAAATCTCCCTGTTCAAAAGCAAATTCAATATCATGATCAAAGACATACTTGGGCAGCTTTATCGGGGGGGCTTCAAGACCATTCAGTTGTCTGAATTCCACGGCCGCCCCCGCCGCCCAATATTGCGCCAGTTGCCTTAAATCCTTCCTTTCCAATGCTTGCGGCAGGTTTGATGCGTCTAAAGAACTGCCAGTAAACGCGCCGTCGAAAGAGGTGTATATGCCGGAAGCCGCCAATTCTTCTCCCGCCGCCAGCAGATCCAGTTTTTCCAAAAGCTCCGGCACCGACGCTACTGCCATCGCCGCTCTGTGCTCTAAGTTATGGTTGATTTTCTGCAAGGACCGTTCCATATCCCCGATTGCCAGCGATGCGTTCCGGGTTAAATACCCCCGCATTTCTTTAAGATACTTGCGCAAACTCCCTTCTGTCTTGGCAGAAAAAATCATGAGGTATTCCGGGCGGGGATTTAGGCTGGAAACTTGGGCCAAACCTTCCCCTGTATATTCTTCTACAATCAAATTGGTATAGGCCCCGCCGGCGCCAAAGGAGTTGATCATGCTTCTTCGCGGCAGATTCTCGCCTGTTTTGGCATCCTTTAACGGATTCCAGGGACTGGTTGTTTCCTGCAGGTAAAAGGGACTGCTTTCCAGCTTAACATTGGGATTCCTCGGATTTGCATTGATTGACGGCACCAGGGTTTTGTGTTGCAGCTGCAAGAGAACTTTACTGAGCTGGGATATCCCCGAGGCGGCTTCCAGATGACCCAGATTGGATTTTACCGAGCCCAGCGCACAGTATTGCTTCTGATCCGAATATTTTTTAAAGGCGTTGTTTAGCGCGATCAACTCAATGGGATCTCCCATTTCCGACCCATTGGCGGCCGCCTCCACATAGCTGATAGTCAAAGGATCGATTCCGGCCCGCTGGATTGAATTCAGTATTAACTGGGCCTGTTGCCTGGGGTCGGGAACTGTGTATGCCTGCCGGCCGCCGCCATGATTGGCGAAACTGCTTTTAATCACGGCATCGATGCGGTCGTGATCTTGAATTGCCAGCGAGAGGGGTTTTAACAGCACCGCCCCCACGCCTTCTCCCGGAATATATCCGTCACCGGCGCCAAAGCTTTTACTCCGGTTGCCGCTGCCAAGAAATTTCACTCGTTGCAATGCATCATACTTGGATGGATCCAGGGTTAGATTCACTCCCCCGGCGATAGCCATGGAGCAGGTCTTCTGCTTCAGACTTTCACAAGCGAGATGAATCGCGGTTAACGAACTGGAGCAGGCGGAATTGACGGCCATACTCGGTCCGGTAAGATTAAAGAAATGCGAGGTTCGATTGGCAATTTGCCAGTCCGTGCCATTAGAGCTTAGCGCGGCCAGTTCCTGGGAGGGAATGCTCCAGGGATATTGGCCGTACATGGCGCCGACAAATACCCCGATCCCCTTCTGATACCTGGCTTGCAGATCCTGCAGAGCCGGTTTGGCATAACCCGCGTCCTCAAATGTCTCCCAGACAATCTCTAAAAACAACCGGACTTCCGGCGGCAGTTCCAGGACTTGATCCCGGGGGATTTCAAACAAGTAATGGTCAAATCGATCAATACTGTCCAAAAAACCGCCATAGTACTTCTCATATTGATATGGCAATTGCCCTTTTGATAATGCTTGGGCTAATGAGGTGTTCCAGCGTTGGCTGGAAACTTCGGCAATACAATTGTCGCCCGCTTTCAGGTGCTCCCAGAATTCTTCTAATGTATTTGACAAGGGATAACGGCCACTGATGCCGATAATGGCAATATCTTCCGCCGTTTGTTCCGGCAGGACCGCTTCCTGTAACTTCATAAACCGGGACCTTCTCTGAAGATTAGAGGCCGCCGGAGCATTCGGCGGCTGGATGATAGTCTCTTGCTCCGCCGGTGCTATTGATTCTGATAATTTTTCGGAATGATTTTCAATCAGATAATCTACCAGTTCCTGGGTGTTGCTATATTCAAACAGGAGGGTCTTGGGGAGTTCTCCGGTTACTTTTTCCAACTTCCGGATTATATTTACTTGCATAATGGAGTCAATTCCATATTTTTCGAAATGTGTTTCCGGCTGTATTTTTTCCTGGGACAGACCAATTACATTCCCCAGCGCCTGTTTCACCAGGTCCAGGGTTTGGGCCTGTAAAGAATCATCGGCGGCATCGGCGGCATTGATTTTTCCTTTGGGCTTCGTAATCCCGCCGGCAGGGGAATCCAAGCCTGTAGAGCGCCTTAATTTCGCCAGGTTGCCTTCCGCCACCAGCACCTGGGTCTTGCCGGCGGCTAATCCCCGGTAGAAGGCCCGGATGCCGGTCCCGGTCTGCATGGGAAACATGCCGATGCTTTGCTGCAGTATTCTCTCGGTCTCTTTATCGACCCTCATCCCGCCTTCCTGCCACAGCGGCCAGTTGACGGACAGTGTCCGGCCGTGACGCCGGCCGGAAGCCGCCAGGTTGTTGCGGTAGTGGGCATAGGCGTCCATAAAGGCATTGCCGGTAGAGTAGTCGGCCTGGCCCGGGTTGCCCATGGTTCCTGCCAGCGAGGAGAAGACTACGAAGAAGTCCAGTCTCTGGTCCTGGCTGGCCTGATCCAGATTGACCAGGCCGCTGACCTTGGGAGCAAGGACGGCCTGGAACTCCTCTTTGGTCTTCTTGATGATGAAGCTGTCTTTGAGCATGCCGGCGGCATGGATAATGCCGTTGAGATTACCGAACTCCTGCCGGATGTCTTCCATCAGACCGGTGATTGCATCCTTGTCGGTCACATCCGCCTGGCGGTAGATGATCCGGACGCCCAGGTTCTTCAGTTCTTTGAGCCGGGCCTGTCTGTCTTCGGCCAGCGGCGAACGGCCGGTGAGGATCAGGACGGCTTCTTTGACTTTATGGGCAATTTCCCTGGCAAAAATGAGTCCCAGGCCGCCGGCGCCGCCGGTTATTAAATAGACCCCCCGGTCTTTCCAGGGGATCTCCTTGGTTTCAGGGGAAACTTCCATTTCGCTCCAGCCGGCAACCAGACGTTTGCCGTCCTGGTAGCGGACCTCCTGGTCCTGAGGGCTGCGGCTGTTTTCCTTGAGTTGTTCGATAATGGTTTCCGTATCTTGCCCCGGCTCTACGCAAATCAACTGTCCCATCAGCCGCGGGTTCTCCAGTCGGGCTGTTTTCAAGAGGCCGGCTAGGCCGGCGCAAAGCTGCTCCTCGTTTAAACCGGCAGCTACTATTTGGATCAGTACTTGTTCTTTGATCTTATCCTTGAGAATGCTTTGGATTTCTTCAAACACCTGGGCGGCATAGGTTTGGAAACGCTCCCCGATCTCCGGCTGCGCGGACTTAAGAGACAGGCAGCGCACCTTGTTCATCCGGATGCCAACGTCTTCAGGGGAGATATTATCCGGCTCGCAGAGAATTACCAGGTGCTGGGCATAGGTAGAGGCGGGGAGTTCCCGGGCAACCGGTTGTTCCCGCCAGCAGGGCTCAAGCAGCAGCGTCCCATAGGTTCCTGCGTCCAATTCGCCTTCCAGGGTTCTGGATGTGAATGCCTTCAGGCGTACGCAAATATGGCCCTGATCGTTGCAGAGATCGATGTCCAGCTTTTGCAGCCTTTCCCCTGCTACGCTACCGGCACTCGGACGTATATGCGCCCACATGACGGCAGTGCAATTATCAAATATTTCAAGCTCACCCAAAGCGAAGGGCAGAGACAGCTTGAGGGGGATGTTGCCGCCGGACAGCAACGTTTCGCCGGCGTAGAGCGTCAGGCCAACCGAGGCCTGGAGGGCAGCATCCATTAGACTGGGGTGCAAGACAAACTGGTCCTGAGTATTGGCAACGGATGATGGCAGGGTGAGTCTGGCCAGTGCCTGGTCCTTTCCGATATACAACTGTTCGATCCCTTTGTGGGCGGGGCCGTAATCCAGACCTATGGTTTTGAAGGCCTCATAGAGCTGGCTGGAGCCGAGAGCGGTTTGGCCGCACTCGGTCTGCAGGGCGGCTAGATCCAGTGTGGGGACGTCTTGATCAGCGTTCAGCACGGCAATTCCCTGGCTATGGATTATTGATTCGGTGCCAGCTTCATCGGGCTGACTGTAAATCTCATACGCGATTCGGTCCTCTTCCGGGTAGAGTCCGATGTATACCCGGACTGGTTTGTCTCTTACGACAATGGGGCGCGCCCAAACCACGTTCTTGAGTTTTATCCGGGTTTTTTCCGCTTGCAAGGCTCCGGCTGCCTGCTCCACGGCGGCTCTGGCCATCTCCAGGTAGGCTACACCGGGCAGGATGCTTTCACCTTTTACTATGTGATCCGCCAGGAAGAACTCCCGGCCGGTAAATGTCGAGGCAAATCTTTGTTCAGCCAGATCGGAGGTATTCTGGTGCAAAAGGGGATGAATTGACGCTATGTCTCCTCTGCCGGTTGGTTTGGCGTCGATGTCAGGCACCCAGTGGCGCTCCTTGGCGAAGGGATAGGTGGGCAGAGAAATGCGCCGTGGATTCTGACCGTGAAATATTAGCTTCCAGTTAGGATTGTACCCTTTTGTATACGATTCCGCCAAGCCAATAAGCTTATTGTAATATTCCTGCTCATTTATTTCTCCGTCAAACAATGACTCTTCCATCATTGTCCGGTCGGATTCTTCTGTCGCAAGCGTATCCCCTTGTCTTTCCGGATTACTTGCTTTAAAATATCCTTCGGCCTGCCCATTTTCAAGAACTTGTTTTAATTTTTCCTGAAGTTCCGGGATATTCCTGACAACAAAAGCAGATCTTGCTTCGAAATGTTCCCGGCCTAGAAGCAAAGTCCCGCTAATATCGCCAAGATTATTATTGCCATTATTTCTTCCTTCTTTTTCCAGCCAAAGAGCTAAATCCTGTTCTTTTCGCCTTAAAGCTTCTTCTGTCTTGGCGGATAAACAAATTAGATAATAAGGTTGTTCTTGGGCGGCGGCTCTTGTATAAACCGGTGCTTCTTCAATTATTACATGAGCATTCGTACCGGCAAAGCCAAAAGCACTGACACCTGCCCGTTTGGGAAGGCCTGCCGGGGGATTCCACTCCTGCAGCTGTTTTATAATATAAAATGGACTATCCTGGAGCGAAATACGGTGATTTAGCTGCTTAAAATTATGTATTCCCGGTAATTGTTTATATTTCATAGCCAATAAAACTTTAATTACGCTCGCTATTCCTGATGCAGCTTCCAAATGACCGATGTTGGTTTTTACAGATCCCAAACCGCAATAATAATTTCCAAGTTTTATACCTGCTTGCGAGGCAACATGTTGAAATGCCGTAAGGAGCCCTCGGAATTCGAGGGGATCGCCTTTGGGGGTTCCGGTTCCGTGGGTCTCGATATAGCTAATACTATCAGGCGTTACGCCTGCCTGCGTACACGCACCAATAATTACTTCTGCCTGCGCTTCCGGATTGGGATAGGTTAAAGTATGGGTCTTGCCGCTATGATTAATAGCGCTCCCTTTCACAATTCCATAAATATAGTCCCCATCTGCCAGGGCTTTTTCTAAAGGCTTGAGCAAAATCACCCCGGCCCCTTCACCGCGTACCATACCGTCCGCAGCATCGTCAAATGTTTTGCAGGAACCGGTAGGAGATAATATACCCACTTTGGCAAAGCAGATATACCTGAGGGGAGTCAGTAACAAACTAACTCCCCCTGCTAAGGCCATGCTGCATTCTCCCCGCTGTATGGAGTGTACAGCCGCATGTATGGCGGTAAGAGCACTGGAGCAGGCGGTATCTAACGGAAAGCTCGGTCCCTTAAAATTAAAATAATAGGAAATCCGACTGGCGATAACTGACTGGGCAATTCCGGAGGCATAATGAGTGGCAATGGAGGAGAACTCTTTTTCTTGCAATTCTTTATAGTCCAAATTGGCGATACCGGTAAAAACACCGATATTTTCCCCCGCCAAATGGGAAGGGCAAATCCCGGCATCCTCAAAACAAGACCAGGAAAGTTCCAGCATAAGCCGTTGTTGAGGGTCCATTGTTTCGGCTTCCCTGGCAGTGATGCCAAAAAAATCGGCATCAAAGGCATCTACATTCTCTATAAATCCGCCCCACTTGCTGTTTGTTTTATTATTTTCGGTTATCGGGTCCCCCCAATATGCTTTCCAATCCCAACGGTCCGGAGGAATTTCTTGAATGTTTGATTTTCCTTGCCTTAAATTACCCCAATATTCTTCATAATTTCCGGCTCCAGGAAAACGGCATGCTACACCGACAATGGCAACCTCTTTACTTTGCGTCAGTGAATTGTCCGCTTCTTGCTTCCCCTTTTCAGGGTTAATGCTGCTAAAGTCTTTTTCATCGCTCTCATTGCTTTCATTGCTTTCTTTGTTGCCGCTAGCAGGGATCATTGTTTCTTTTTTGAAACCTCTGATAAATTCAGTCTTTTCCGCTACTCTCAAATATTTGCTAATTATATCTTTAACCATTCAATATTTCCTCCACTTTTCATGTATTAATTTAAGAGGTAGTAAGAAACATCCCATCCGTAAGTGGCCCCACCTCATTCCTTTGTTTTTGAGAACCTTAATCTCTTAATCTAATCTCTTAATCTTAATAAGGAAAAATATATGTAATCCTTTTTCCCATATTTCCTTTAATAAAAATAATGAAAATCTAAGACAATACTTTTATTTACTATATTACCTTTCAGATTTTTTAAGTTAAGGAACCCCCTCTTTAAAGTAATACCTTAAAGAGGGGGTTCCTTAACAAAATGTTGCCAAAGGAATATTGTTAAAAGGCATGAGAATTTATGGGAGGGAGGGATTTTATGATAATATTGCTTAAAATAGGGCATGAAGAACTATTGGGACCCCAAAAATGACCCCAATTCAAATTAACGGACTATGACCTTTCCCCAATTCTTACCCTACGCCTCCGCAGATGCAATATGGAGAAATTTTATTCCTTGAGTTCAAACTTTAGGTTATCATTGTCACCATATAAAATTATAATAAATATCATATTCTTTTACAACATAAGTAATTTAAAGTTGTGTTAACCAGGTGTAAATGTTTACTTATCGGTTAAGTCAGCTTTGATATCCCTGAACTTCCATATTGAATTTTTATCAATATATGGTATGATATGTAAAAAAATATTAATTTTATTTAATTAAATTATAATATTTAATTAAATGATTAACAAAAAAAAAGTGGTATCATAAAGTAATAGAAAATAGTGGACAATCTGCAATTATTCTTTTATTCCTTTATTTTTTTAAGGAGGTATTTAACTTTGGAAGATTGGTATGTTTTACGTATCATCCATGGGAAAGAGGAAATAACTTCATTTATTTGCCAAAAAATGTATTCCAAATGCAGAATTATTAATCCCAAAAGAAGGGTGTATTGGCGAAAAAGCGGACAAATTATTAGTATAATAAGGCCTTTATTTGAAGGATACTTATTTGTATCAATAAATAGAGAAAATATCGAAGAATTTGACCATTTGCTGCGCAAGCACAGGATAAGCGCCGGCTGGTTAGTTTACAGCGCCGGTTCTTTGGTACCCATATTACCCGAAGAAAAACAGCTTATTCAAAAATTAATCGGCAGTGAAGGAATTGTTGAAATAAGTGAAATCGAAAAAACTGAAGATCAAATTAAAATTGTTAACGGGCCTTTATTAGGGCTAGAACAAATTGTAAAAAAATATTCCCGCAGAGATCAGCGTATTACTGTAGAAGTACCAATACTACAAGAAAAACGCCAGCTGGAACTTGGCGGTGTTCTAAAGAATCCCAAGGAATACCATTAATAATTCAGTTTTCCCAGTTTTCCGACTTTTCTATGATTCAAATATATATATTTTTCCGAATGTATTTGCTAATACGCCAACGAGCGTTTTTTTTTACGGCAAATTTAGTTAACATATATACTTTCTTGGCTTATAGTAAAAGCGCAAGCTTGCACATCGTCCCGTGCAAAAACTTGCGCTTAATTGTTTTGCTTCGTCTTATAAAATATTATATATCTAGCTGCCAACTAAATCAATTTTTGTTTTTTAACCTTCAAATCAACTTTTTAACCTTCAAATCTTTGCAAACATATTGCCGTATTAATCCCGCCAAACCCCATACTGAGACTTAAGGCATGTTGAATGTTATGGGAAATACTTTGCCCGCCAACCCAATTTAAAGAGGGGTCCAGCGGGTCATCCAAGTTTCTCGTGGGGTGAAGCCGGCCCTCTTTCATTTGCAGCAAAGTTGCAATAACTTCCACGGTGCCGGCGGCACTCAGGCCGTGGCCGGTAATGGATTTGGTCGCATTGATATAAGCATGGGAAAGTTGACACTCGCAAATTGACTGGAGTTCAGTCTCGTCGCCGATTATCGAACCTGTCCCATGAGGATTAATATAATCAATATCTCCGGGTGTCAGTTGCGCCTGGGCCAATGCCGTTTGAATCGCCCGGACCTCTCCTTCACAGGAAGGATTGGGATTTCGGTTTCCATCTGTGGCCAGGGCCCAGCCTGAGAGTATTGCGTAGGGTTGCTGCCGGCGTTTGGCCGCGGCTTCGGCACGTTCTATTACAACCGCCCCGCAGCATTCACCGTAGATAAATCCATCCCGCTGCTTAGTGAACGGCCGACAGGCCAAGGCAGGTTCAGCGGCATAACGGTCGGTTCCCATAGCGCCTAATGACCGCAGTGCCTGGCATTCCCAGTAGGAAAGGTCCATTAAGGCGCCCACGGCAATGCAAACATCCACTTGGCCGCTTTGAACCGCCTGCGCCGCCAAAAGAATTGCCACTTGGCCGCTGGCCGAAGCCCCTCCTGCCGTATGTGCCAGTCCCCGAATTCCAAATTGTTCGGTACAAAACCCGCACAGATCGGTATCCATGAACGTTAATCCATAGGTTGGCGGAATAAAAGCAGCCCGTTCTTGATAAGACTCATAGTATTGCACCAATTCCCGCTGCTGGATGTTGGAGCCGCCAACCACCAAACCGATACGAGTTGGGTCTATTGCGTCCAAGTTGGCCTCGTTCCAGGCTTCGTGCAGAGTGACTAAGGCTACCTGCCCCGAAAAAGATGCTGCCCGCAGAACCCGTTTGGAGAATTGCGCCGGATAGGTCAGGGAAGATATTTCAGCGCCGATAAACGCCGTCTCCTTTTGCCGCCCGGGACGCTGCATGATTCCAAAGGCATGGTTACCCTGCATCAGAGCAGAGCTAAAGTCGGTTTTTCCCTGCCCAACGGCAGCAGTAACACCCACGCCGGTAATAACTAACTCAGACTGATTTTTTTGCATAGAGCACATCCACTAATTCTCCTATATTTTTTGCCCCGAACAACTCTACGCGCGGTATTTGCAAAGCCAAGGCTTCCATCGTCATCCCGACAATCTCGGCCCGATCCACGGAATTTGCTCCCAGTTCCGTTAACCGGTCGCCGGGCTGAATGTCATGTCCTTCCAATTCCGGAATTACCTCGTAAATATTTTGTACAACAAGTTTGAAAATATCTTCTTTGTTCATTTTTGTTCTCCTCTTCCCCATCAATTTTTATATCCAGGTTAATAGCGCTGCAACAGCTTATCCTATTGGCCTGCTTCTCTTTTAATCCGTTGAACCAGTCCGGTTAACACTTTGCCTGGTCCAACCTCGGCAAACTCCATGTCACCCAGACTCATCAAGTAGCGAATGCTGTCTGTCCATTTAACCGGATGGGTTATCTGTTCAATAAGGTTCTGGGCAATTTCAGACTCTTGGTATGGTCTGGCATGAACATTGGAAATTACGGGAATGGTGAGTCTGGAAAATGCAAAGCTGTTTATGAAGGCGGTAAATTCCCGTTTAGCCTCTTCCATGTAACGGGAGTGAAAGGCGCCGCTTGTTTTTAAGGGGATGAACATCTGCACTCCTTGAGTCCCTTCAAAAATAGGTTGTGCTTTATTTATATCCTCGCGAAGACCCGAAATAACAATTTGCGCCGGGGAATTAAAATTTGCCAGATCAATACTCTGCAAATTATTCTGTTTTAAAACATTGGCAATCTGTTCCGCATTTAGGCCAATCACTGCGGCCATGCCGCCCCCGGTAGCGCGACTCATCAGTTCTCCTCTTTTTTGTACCAGTTTCAACCCGGTTCCGAAATCAAAGGCGCCCGCCGCAAATAACGCATCATATTCTCCCAAACTATGACCAGCGACGAAATCAGGTTTTTTCCCGGTTTCCTGGATCTTTTTTTGATAACTTAGCGCGTTGACTACATAGAGAGCCGGCTGGGTATATTGAGTTTGACCTAAATTTGCCTGCGGGTCTTCCAGACAAAGTTCTTTAATTGAATAACCTAAAATGTCACTCGCCTGCGTCGTTAATTCTTTAAATTCATCAAAAAGCGTTCCACCCATTCCTTTAGTCTGAGAACCTTGACCGGGAAAAACATAAGTAATCATTTTCTATCCCCTTTCATAATTTAAATGGATACAACGAGCTTGTAATTCTCGTTGTTCATTTTTTATTTAGCTTTTCAAACTCTCCCCTAGCAGGACATAGTTTTCAAACGATTGCTGAGCAATTCTGCCGTCTCGGTAACAAGTTTCCTGCCGATCTCGTCCACATGCCGGTTTCGCCAGTTTTCCAGTTCAGTCCCTTTAACCCATTGATTGAAAGCGCCCAACGCCGGCCCGCAATGCACTTGATAGTCTACTTTCGATTCTGTATTACCGCTTAAGGCAAGGTTGGTGGTATAACCAAAATACCATCTAAAAATCAGGGCCATTTTATGCTTGGGGTTGCGTTCGGCTTTTTCGATTTCCGGGGCTGGATAATAATTTTTGACATCTTTGTAGACTTCGGCAAAACTTCTTTTAAAAAACTTTTCCTCAATTTGCTTTTTGGTCTTTTCATCAATTTCATCTAAGGAATTGTATTGACGGTATAAGTCATACAACTTATTGGCGCGGGCGGGAAAAAATAATCCTTTTTTTAGCACTTGCACTTTGGCGCCCATCTCAAACATATCTCCTGCCGGCGCATATTCGGTATCCTGGATATTGATTTGCTGCAATAAATCTTTTACCGCGTCGCTGGTCGCCGCCTCTACCGTGCACTGGTTGATTGAACCGGTCACAATAAAGTCGGCGCCCATTACAAACGCCGCCGCGGCTGCCGCAGGAGTTCCAATCCCGCCGGCTGCGCCAATGCGCATTGTCTTAGAGTACTGATACTTTTTCATCATTTCATCCCGTAATGTGATCATGGCCGGCATTAAAGCATAGGCCACCCCGCCGTCCGTATGGCCGCCGGAGTCCGCTTCAGCACAAATATCATCCGCCATAGGGATTTCTTTTGCTAACTCAGCTTCTTCCTGTGTAATCTTATTTTCCGCTAATAATTTTGCGACAATCTTTGCCGGAGCCGGACTCAGGAAGGCTTCCGCCACCTCCGGCCGGGACAATTTGGCGATAATCTTGTTTAAAACAATGACTTTTCCGTGTTCATCCCGTTTTAATCCTTGGGTACGATATTTCACCAAAGCCGGCGTAATACTTAAAAAAGCAGCCGCTTCCACAGTTTTTACGCCATATGCCAGCAAAAGGTCAACTGTTTTTTCTTCCATGGCGGGATTGTTAGGGTTATGTAATAAATTCAGCCCGTAGGCTTGTCCCGGGGATAATTCTTTTTGGATGTACTGAATTGCCGTTTCGATTTGTGATAATGCCAGTCCACCTGTACCCAGGAAACCCATCATTCCCGCTTTCCCTACTTTTACCACCATTTCCGGTGAAGCCACTCCCCGATACATGGCGCCGGTTAGATACGCATATTTCAGGTTATAATCCTTTTTGAATTCGGAGCTTCCCAATGCCGAAGGAGATATAAGTGTTCCAGCTATTCCTTTACTTTGCGAACCTTGCCCGGAAAAAATATATGGAATCATTTCCTCCCCCCATCAAAGGAATCCTTACTAAATACTTTTATTCACTTAATTTTAAATTTTAATTCATTTAATTTGTCCAGTTTTTTAATCTCCTGATCGAAAGGAGTTAAAACGTCATAAATTTGTGATGCAGAGCCTTTATCTAGTAAGTTGTTTCTCACAAAGCTGGCCAATGTCCCGGATGGTCCCAAGTCAATATAGTTAAACTGACGGGTTGCTTCAAGTTTGCCTATAGTTTTTTGAAACTGAATCGGTTGCCGGACAACATTCCAAAAATACTCCGGCGAGATATCTGTAACCCAACTGCTCAATGAACAGGATATAATCGGAATCTCAGGTTTTCTAAAGGAAAAGGAAAAATTGCGTAAAAACTTCTTATATTCCTCTTCGGCCGGATCAATATTAGTAGAATGAAAACCATATTTTACAGGCAGTGTGAGAAATTGCATATCTTCAGTTTTTAAATATTTCTCAATATCGAATAAACTGCTGCTATGACCGGAAATAACAAAATGGGAAGAATAATTAACTGCAGCCAGTTCCGAATGGAGGAAAATTTCAGCAGATTGATTATACAAATCCGGATTATGAATTACCGCTATCATACTTCCGGGTTGACAATATTTTTCAAATACCTCTACTTGTTTTAAAATACAATCCAGTGTTTCTTCCAGTGAAAGGACACCCGCAATTGCTGCCGCAGTAAATTCTCCCAGGCTTGCCCCTAATACATAATCAGGCTTAATTCCCTGTTCAATTAATACTTGGACTAAAGAATATTCTACCATAAAAATGGCAGGATGAGTGTATATAAGGTTATCGAATCTGTCCCCTTTACTTTTTGCTTGGTTGTAAATTTCATCAATAATTGAGATACCGGCACTATTATACACAATGTCGTTTAATTTGGACAGCCAGTGTCTAAATACTGTATTTTGGCTGTAGAGCGCCTTGCCCATATGATAATATTGTGATCCTTGACCTGAAAACATAAAAATTATAGGTTGTCGCAAAAACCATCATCCTTTCTGCTTTTCTCCTTTTCTCCTTTTTCAAATCTTTAAATAAATAATGCGGCAAAGATATGACTGATTTCCGGTAACCATGTTAAGGACATGTTAAGGACATGTTAAGGACATGTTAAGGCCCATGTTAAGGCCCCCCTTGTTTAAGATTGCGCCTTAAACAGGGGGGCCCTAAGATGATTACGGAAGAAGCAAGTTTTGTGAAAAAAGCATTGAAAAATATTGGGGTTCAGGATAACGCCCCAATTAATACAAAACTATGACTTTTTCCCTCAGGTTCGCCCCGCGCCTCTGAAGAATGCAATTTAGAAAAATTTGGTATAACTTCAGTTCAAACTGTTATCTGCATATAAGCATACGGTCTAGTATTAAAATTTACAATAGACCCGATGCTAAGATTGTGTTAATTGATTGTAAATATTTGAAAGAACCAGGAGAGAGGCCCTTAATGCGACATATATATTAAAAAATATTTAATATAATGATAATAAAAGTAAATATACTTCATTGACAATAAATGATATATTTAGATTGTAACTTTCGGTATTGGAAATTACTGGTTACTATACTGGTTGGAAAAACAGCGGCCGTATTATTTTTAATACGGCCGCTGTTTGAAAGATATCAATTCGCATCCATAGACATAGAAAGCGGGAGATAAGATTCCGGTATTAATTAATTTAAATTGCAGTCTTAACTGCTGCCTGCAGATAGTTTTCTTTCAAAGACCTAACATCAAAATGCAATTGGGTTTTTATAGGATAGGCAATTGAGTACATGTAATTATCAACAATAAAGGACATGGCTTTATATTGAGCAAAATTTTTATAATAACACATTATAAAGTCATCGCCAATGTCAATTCGTGAAATCTCAAAAAGTTCAAATGGGGTCATTAAACCCGTTTTAAGAATCTTGGATAATGCCTCCTTAGCTGTCCACAAAAGAGTCAAACCTGCATCATAGGAAGCAGCGGCAGCAACCAAAGGAACAATCCTTGTAGCTTCAAATTCAGTATTTTGTCCGGTCAAAACATCCCTTTTGCAGGGATCAATCCTCTCCAGGTCAATTCCCATAGGATGAGCTTCCGGAAAGGCCAGCGCCGCTCCATAATCCTCGCAGTGGGTAATACTGACTTGAATATTTTGCTTATTGGATATAACGATCGGATGAGTAAAGACACCGGATTGAATGACAATATCCGTTAACTTTTCTTCGCCGGTTAGAGCAGCTACCGCTTGTTTGGCGGCAAAGCGCCCTATAAGATAACTTCTGCTCCGCTTTTCAAATTTTAATGTATTGTAATAATTACGCTCTTGCGTATGTAAGTATTGAATTATCCCTTCATAATCTATTTTATGGGAAAAAGAACAGCAACATAGGGTGGCGCTAAATTTATTCTCCGGCCTTATTAAGTCAAACTCATCGATAAAAATATTACGGTTCCGCATTTGATTTAATGATACCTCCTGATAAATTCTATTTGCCAGATACTTACTTTACAGCAGAATAACAGGACAATACCTCCATTCTAAAATATTTGCATTCGCTACGTCCGCGACGTATATTGGCAATTACCACATGCAAAGGACACAAATTTACGAAGTTAGAAGTTATTAGAAGTTATTAAAAGAAGTTATAAAAATAGGTGGAAATGAATGAATGAATAGTTTTCAAGTATATCAGCTAAAACTTAAATCTATGTTCTTTAAAAACTATTGCTATATCATTATGGATACGGCAACAAAGCAGACAGCCATTGTCGATCCAGCTTGGGAATTAGATACTATTGAATTATTGCTAAATAAAATAAATGCCGACTTAGTTATGATTCTGTTAACTCATTCCCATTTTGACCACGTTAATCTGGTCAATCCGCTATTGAAAAAATACAATCCGCAAGTAGTAATGTCAGCAAAAGAAATCGATTATTACAAATTTGCATGTAACAACTTAATGCCAATAGCCCATGATGATCTACTCACAGTAGGCGACACCAAGATAAAATGTCTTCTTACTCCCGGGCATACCGCCGGAAGTGCATGTTTTCTTTTGTCAGATTGTTTGTTTACCGGCGATACCATTTTTATTGAGGGTTGTGGTATGTGTGATGCAAATGGCGGTAATCCGGCAGAAATGTATAACAGCATTCAATTGATTAAAAATACCGTTTCTCCCGATGTACTTATCTACCCTGCCCATTCTTATGGAAAAGCACCGGGATACCCTCTGAATTATCTTCTCAAGGAAAACATTTATTTTCAGATTGATAAACGGGAACATTTTATTGCATTTCGAATGCGTAAAAACCAAAATAATTTATTTACATTTTATTAATGTAAGATAAACCGATTTCCGGTAACTTGCCAAACCCCCCTGTTTAAGGTTATGCCCTTACACCAGGGGGGTCCTAAATAAAGCAATTTTTGCAAAAAGGCAGTAGAAAACATTGGGGTTCAGATAATAACCCCCATTAGTACAAATTATGACTTTTCTCCCCATTTTGCTCCACGCCTTCGCAGACGCAACCGGGAGAAATTTTATTCACCGTAACTCACTTAGCTTAATCTTTTAACCTTTTAACTGAAGCAATTATACTATCTAGTCAAATATTTTACAATAGCTGGTATTTTAAGATTGTGTTAAGAATTATATCTTGAAAATACACTTCAGTTTTTTTGCGGTAATTTGCGTCTCGTAAGGATATCCGAAAGCATTATTGACATATAAAATGTTATCTTTCACGACTTGATTATTGACATGGCTGTGCCCATAAACATGAATCCTTGAGCCCAGTCTGCGAATTTGGTCTTCAAGTAATGTTGTTCCAAGCACCGGATACAAGTTTCTTCTTGCAAGGGGAATATAATCCGGCATTATATCAATCCGTGGTAAAAAATGAGAAAAGGAAATAATATACCGGTTTTCATTACTATTACTATTACTGTTACTGTCATCCACAAATGGTTCATTCATAGCGATGAAATGTTCGGTAATGCTCTTTTCATTATGAGGTTCAGGCCATTTACACGCCCGGTAATCGGTCCAGGTTTCAAAAACTTCCTGGGATGGCTCGCCAAAGGAATAATCATACCATGCCGTTAAAGGAATAATGGATAAAGAGGGCAAATGAAACGGTTCCGTTCTTACGCCACAATCAGCAGTTACGGCTTTAAGCAATTGCAGTTTTTCCAGTGAATGTTTACTGGAAGTATGGGGAATCCATAAATCGTGATTGCCGGGAACAAACAGAACCTCCCAAAACCGTTTCCTTAAACTTCTTAATGTCGCTTCGAATAATTGGATGACGTGTGTTACATCCCCGGCTAAAATAAGGAGATCATTTTGGTAATCATAAAGGGATAGATTATTAAACCAATGAAGATTTTCTTCAAAATCAACATGAATATCTGAGATAGAAAATACTTTCAAGATTGGTTTCTCCTTACTATATTAATTCGGCTTTCACACCATACCAAAAACAGCAGCAGATTGACAGTTTGACGCTGCCGCCCCTTACTGCGACGGCGTAATGGCCATCTGGGCAGTCATCATCCAGCGCAGCCGGTCATCCCAGCGGTCCGGCGAAACGGTTACCGTGTAGGTGATGTCGCCGCGCTTCTTTTCCCCATAGGGCCGGATAAAATTTACTTTTCCGGGAATCGATAGATCCGGTATCCCGTCAAAAGTCAAGGCCACAGAGTCGCCCACCCGAATCTTGGCTATGACCAACTCCGTTAAGTCATCACTTCGAACTTCCCAGGCGGATTCATCGGCGATGCGCACAAGCACCGTGCCTATTAAGGCGTGTTCGCCCACTTTTACATCGAGAAAAGATACTGTACCGTCCATCGGCGCTTGCAGTTCGGTCTTGTTGAGCAACCCTTCGGCTTCAGACAGCCTTTCTTCCTGGGTTATCAGGTCGGCCTGAACTTGCGCCAGCGCCGCCCGGGTCCGCTGGACCGCCGTCTTTGCCTGGTCAAGCTGTTGCCGGGATGTAGCCCCGGCTGCATCCAGTCGCTGCTGACGCTCCAGTTCCCGTTCCGCATCGGCCACATTCACCCTGGCCTGCTCCACTGCCGCAGTTGCCCGGTCTACATCCGAGCGGGCGCTGCCCACCCGGGCCTGGTAATCCTGGCGCACCAGCCGGATGAGAGATTGTCCGGTTTTCACCTTGTCCCCCTCGTTGACCAGAATCTCACCTATCGTTCCGTCTACCGGCATCACCATCTGGGCATAACGTACCGGAAATACGATCCCTTCAGCCAATATCCGGTTATCCGCTTTTACCGGCGGTACAACCGTCTTTTCCCCTTGGCGACCGTGCCATGTCCACCACAGGCCTCCCGCCAATGCCGCCACCAACAGCACCAACAGCAACCGGCGCCGCCTTAGCCACCTCCCCAAACCAGACAACCACTCTCTAACCATGACTCTCTCCCTTTGCTCCAGTTTATTCATTCATAACTTAATACATCCCGCACGCTCAGCCGCGCCGCATTCCAGGCAGGCAGCAAACTGGCCACCACCGACAGCGTGGCCGCCAACGCCAGCCAGATGCCCATACCGAGAAAACTGAAAGAAAACGTCAGGGGACTTTGCAGAAACAATATCCCTACTTGGTAACTGAGCAGCGCCGCCACCGGCAGCGCCAGGATGGCTCCTGCCAGCCAGCTTAAGAAACCAATGCATAAGGCCTCCACAACGAATACCTTGCCTACGTTCAGGCTGGACGCGCCAATGGCCCGCATCACTCCAATCTCCCGGGTTCTTTCCAGCACATTGATTCCCATGGTGCCTGTCAGCCCCAGGGCGCCTACCACCGCCAGCAATACGGCCATAATCAGCAGGAAGGTGGTGATGATATCGAACTGCGACCGGGTACGTTGCTTGGTTTCCCAGATGGTATCCACACTTTGGACGCGCAGGCTGTTCTTTTTCATATGTTCTTCCAAAGCCCGTCCCAAAGCGCTTTGTTCCTTGGGATCAGCCGAAGCCGCCACAACCTGTACCGCCCTGGCCCGGCCAGCCTCCTGCACCGCCCCGGTTAGCCACTCATAAGGCGCATAAGCAAATGGACCGGTCAGCGTACTTTGGGCGATTCCTACGACGGTGAACTGCAGCCTGCGGGTTCCCACCTTGATTACCGCCGGCCCGCCTACTTTAAGGTGCGGGCTGTCTTTTAGCACTTCGGTATTCACCACCAGGGCGCTTTCATCTTCGGGCAGCAGCCAACGCCCTTCAATGATCCGGGGTTTAATCATTTTTGTGTCCACCGGCGGCGCCATAACAAACACATTCTTGCTGGACGCATCTTCGGATTCTTTCCGCTCGTCCAGCAGCACCCGGCCGGATGTGAACCCCCAAGTCTCTGCCGCCTTAACCCCGGGCACCCGCAATACCTCTTGCTCAATCCTGCTGGCCCGGTAGCTTTGGGTGAATCCTACTCCTATGTCGTAATGAAAGTAATCCATCGCCTGATCCAGTGTCAAATACAATGACGAGCGCACCGAAAATACCGCCATAAACACTGTCCCGGCCACCGTCATAGTCAGCAGGGTGAGCGCCAGCCGTCCCTTGCGGCGAAAAGTATTGCGCAGCGACAACAATACCGGCCGGGGCAGTTTTTTCAGCCGCTCCAGTGCGGCGTCCACCCAGCGGTCCACCAGCCCTTTGGCCGCCACACCGCCGATGCCGAAGTCACTGACTGCCTCCCGGACGGTCACGCCTGTCCCGCGCCACACCGGCCTCAGCGCTGCCGCCAGCGGCACCAGGATAGCCACTGCCGCTTCCAGCAATATCACCCGGGGCGGCAGTTCCAGTCCCCCCGAATCGAAATTAAACACGCCGGCCATAAACCCTGTAACGCCGCCCGCTGCCAGCGCTCCCAGCGGAGCTGCCACCAGCAACGCCAGAATACCATATGCCGCCACCAGCGTCAGGTACATACTCAGAATTTGATCCCGCCGCGCCCCGATGGCTTTCATAATTCCCACCTGGCGCACCTGCTGCGTCAGAATAGATGATACCGTATTCACCAACAGCAGAGTGCCTAACAATAATGACAGCACACCCAGCACCGCCAACAGCAACAACATGGCGTTAATGCCGTTCTGCATAGGATGTTCTCCGGGAGTGTACACCTGCAGCCAAAATACTGTAGTGTCACCCTGTTCCAGTTTGTTCCAGGCCCGGCGACCCAATTCCTCAATGGGCGCCGTCGCCTTGCCCTGCAGCACCCAAGGCTGGACCACAAAACTTACCTGATCCAGTTGGCGTTCCTCGTCCAGTTTTTCCAGTGTGTCCATGCTGATATATCCATAGAAGCTGCCGCTAAACAGGCTGGGCCACTGAGTCGGGTCGTACACCACCCCGGTCACCTTCAGGGACCGTTTCCGCCCGGCAGTCGTTTCCACTACGATCCTGTCCCCCTGGGCAACCCCCAATTCAGTCAGGGAAGACCTTTCCAGCAGTACGTCGCCATCTCCGGGCGGCCAGTCCCCCGACTGGGGCCGCACGATGTTCACCCGTTGTTCGATGTAATCCGGAATGGCAATCATCAGTATCTGCCGCCACTGGCCATCGGCGGTGCTCACCCGCAGGCTAACGTTGCGCCGTCCTTCCGCCTCTTTGACGCCCCGCAGGCTGCGGATGCTCTCCACCACTTCCTCGTCAAAGGGGTCGGCGTACAAAGTGGCGCTGGCCGGTGACGCCGTCCCCCAACTGCGTGCCAGGTCCCGGGCAAACATCAAATAGGAACTGTAGACCATCCCCACCGCGAACACCCCCACCGAGATGGACAGCATCACCAGCATGGTCCGCAGTTTGTTGCCCCACAAATCGGCCCACACTTTGCGCCAGCGGGGACTCAGCAAAATATAGCGAGTCATGCCATCCCCCCGTCGGCCGTCACCGGACTAATTTGCCCCTCGGACACGGTTACGATCCGGCTGCTTCTGTTGGCCAAATCCTGGTCATGAGTAACCATCAAAATGGTCTTCCCGCTCCTGGCCAGTTCCCCGAACAAGTCAATCACCGCCGACGCAGTACGGGCATCCAGGTTGCCGGTCGGTTCGTCAGCTACCAGTAAGGGCGGGTCATTGGCCAAACAGCGGGCAATAGCCACCCGCTGCTGCTGGCCTCCGGACAGGTTGGCGGGCAGTTTGTCGGCCTGATCGCCTACCCCGACCATTTCCAGCAACCTAAACGCCCGCCTGGGTCGCTCAACCGGGTTATAAACATCGCAAAAATCCATGGGCAGCATGACATTCTCCAGCGACGTCAATGTTGGCAGCAATTGAAAAAACTGGAATACAACGCCTACAGTGCGGCCGCGCCACACGGCAATCTGATTTTCCGTCAGTGTGTGCACCGGCGTGCCGGCCACCCATACATCGCCGTCGCTGGGCCGGTCGATACCGGCAATCATATTGATCAGCGTGGATTTACCGCTGCCCGACTTGCCCACTACCGCCACAAACTCCCCGGCATCCACCTGGAGGTCGACTCCCTTCAGAGCCTCGAATTCTCCCGCTCCGGTCACGTAGACCTTGCGTACGGCTGAAAGTTCTATCGCTGCCATCCCGATACGCGGCTGGGGTAAATCCGTAGACACCAGCCAGGATAGTAATTTCCCGATCACCGTTTATTCCCCCTTGCAGCCACCCAACTAAGACAGTACACAGACGGATAGACCTTGCTATATATTTTGAATTATATTAACATGGTTAAAAGTCCTCTATTTAAACATTAAAGACAGGAATGTTAAATTAAGGAGACCCCCTGTCAAAATAAAATCTTAAACAGGGGTCTCTATAATATTGCTATATAAAAACATAAGATCTATTGTGAAATTTTACAATAGATCTTATATTGCTCACCTTATGTTGTTCACGATACCGCCTGTTTTTGGCGATACCCATATCCTTGGGATACTGTCCGCCCAATGGAGTGAATCTTACCGGTGATGCAGGAATGACAATGAGCCGGAGTATCGTTTATACATATTTTCCCGGGGTAAAGCTGATAAAGCTGCCGGTATTCTCCTTCGGTTACATTAGGCATGACCACATTAGCTCCTCGCTGTAAAGCCAATACCCGGCCATCGGGATTTAGCGACTCCATTGCCGTAGTCGCCGGAATATTAATATCCGGCAGCAGCAGCCTGGTGATAGCCATGACTTTGGTGCTAAGTTCAAATGTACCGTTAGGCTCCTTTCCCAGCGGAGTTTCCTTATTAGCAATAAAAGGTCCGACGCCGATCATATCGGCATCCATTTTTTTAAAGAATAGAATGTCGTCCGCCAACGACGCTATCGTCTGTCCCGGTAAACCAATCAGACAGCCGGTGCCAAGTTCAAAGCCCAATTCCTTTAAATCACAAAGGCATCTCGCCCGGTTATCCCAGCTCATACCAGGATCAAGGCGTTCGTAAAGTTCCCTGTCGGTTGTCTCAATTCTCAATAAATAACGGTCTGCACCTGCTTCCCGGTACTTTTGATACACTTCCCGCGGTTTTTCTCCTATACTGAGAGTGATAGCCATATCCAATTCTTTGATTTTGTGGATTATATACACCATTGTATCTAAATCAAAGGAGTCATCCTCGCCGGATTGAAGGACCACCGTCCGGTAGCCATAAGAGTTAGCTTGGCCGGCAGAAGCAATAATAGCTTCAGGGTCCAGGCGATACCTTTTTACGTTACGATTGTCCCGGCGTAAACCACAGTACAGGCAATTTTGCTTACATATATTAGAGAATTCTATTAGGCCGCGTAAATGGACCTCATTGCCTACATACTTTTTCCCCACCCGGTCAGCGGCAGCAAAAACAAGTTCATCGCCCTCTTCGTCACTTAGCAAAGTGATGATATTTTCTTTTTCCAAGCAGTGCGTGTGTTCGGCCCGGGAAATAATATCGTTAATAGTCTTAATACCTGACATATGCCACCCCTCTGTTTAGTGGTCTGCTCCCATAATAATGAATTTTAGCAAAATCGTCAAGAAAATAATTTTCCCCTGATAATAGTATGTGATATTATGAGAAATCCAACACTTCATTCATGCTTCCCGTGCGGTAGCCGGTTAGATCAAGGGTTACATATTGAAACCCTAAGCTCCGCAGGAACCGGCTGATTTGTACGGAATTTCCGTCAGCAGTCAATATTGGAATTCCTGCCGGCGCTACTTCAATACGGGCCAGATTTCCGTGGTGCCGTACCCTGATTTGTCCCTGAAAGAAAGTTTTTATAAAGGCTTCCGCCTGCTCAATCTGTTTTAACCGTTCGGGAGTAACCGCAAGGCCGTAAGCCACCCGGGAAGACAGACAAGCGGCGCTTAACTTGTTCCAGGTAGGCAGTTCCCATTCCCGGGACACCGCCCGAATTTCATCTTTGGTAAAACCAAAAGTAAGCAATGGGCTTTGGACTCCCTCCAGCTCGCTGATTGCCTTCATTCCGGGTCTGTAATCAGACGCATCGTCAAAATTAGAACCGTCAAGCACCCATCGAATTCCTTGCGAATCAGCCCACCGCCGGATAGCCGAAAATCGCACTTTCTTGCAATAGTAACAACGTTCCGGCGTGTTGGCTACAAATTCGGGACTCGTCAGTTCACTGATAGGCAAAAATACATGTCTTATGCCAATAGCTTCAGCTATTCTTGCGGATTCAGTCCGCTCTGAATCCGGCAGTGTCTCCGAGCAGGCTGTCACCGCCACCGCGGTATCCCCCAACGCCCGTTTGGCCGCTGCAGCCAAAAAAGCGCTGTCTACTCCGCCCGAAAACGCTACGACTGCAGATTCAAGTTCCTTTAATCCCTGCAGCAGCAGCGCCAATTTTTTATCCGGCATAACTTCCTCCTCCATCCAAAAATCAATTTGTAGCAATTTGTAGATTGTAAAAAAACTAAAAAAGGCTATCGGCTGCCTCATGGCAACCAGTTATAGCCCTTTGGTCTTTCCCAACCGGTACATATTTTGTTATGAACAATATATCATGTCTGGATAAGCATTGTCAAGATTTCAAGTCATTATCCTATTTTAAATCTTTTAAGTTACTATCCTTCAATAACAATCTTTTTATTTCTCTCCAGGTCGATGAACTCTCCCTCCTTAGTTCGAACCACCGGCCGGGATGAAGAGTAGATTCCCAGATAAACAACTTCTGCTTCTCTGCCATCGCTTAATTTCACTACACTCCCGAGAAAATAATCCTTTACGTTATTCATGAACGCAGTACAAACGGCAGGGTCAAGCTTATTGAACATTTCCTGGCTGATATGCTCTACAACCTTGAAAGGGGTGCGCCGCTTGTGGTATACCCGGTCGGAAGTCATTGCACAATATATGTCGGCCACGGCAATAATTTTTGCATACGGATGAATTTTTTCCTCATTTACTCCTAACGGGTACCCGCTGCCGTCAAGCTTCTCATGATGCTGAAGTACGCCGCAAAGTACGGCTGGTGATAAGGTTTTCGTTTCATTCAGCATTTGGTAGCCTTTTGAAGTATGAAGTTTCATGATATCCATTTCTTCGGTGGTCAATTTTTCCGGTTTATTTAAGATAGCCAATGGAATTCGCGCTTTGCCCACGTCATGAAGCAATCCGGACAAGATTATTTCTTCCAGTTCCTGTCCCGTATAGCCCATCCATCTAGCTAATACGCCTGAGATTACCGCTACGTCCAGGGAGTGATGAAATGTGTATTCATCCTGGTGCTGCACATTCTGCAGATGACTAATTACTCCTACCGCGTCGATCATGGGCATAATTGCCTGACCAACCATAGAACGCAATTCCGCCAGCGGTATTTCCTGTAAGAAACGTATACTGTTAAATGCCTGGTTAAGTGTATTTACAGTACTGTCATACAGCGTCTGAAATCCTTGTATTGTTGAAAGATCAGACGGGGGCGCGGAAACATCCTGTGCCGGATGGTATTCATCAGGGTGCTCGATAATATCAATGTAACTCACATCGAAATATCTTAGTTTTTCAATATGAAAGTTAGTCAATACTGTTCCATCGTACAGTATCACTTGCCCATTATCGCGGAATATTGGTCTAGCCAACTTCATGCCGGGTTCAACAGCGGAAATAACGTAACGTTTAATCGCCATCTGTATCACATCTCCCACACAAACATTAAATTTAGCAGCACAACTTGCCGTCAGCGGACAGTATAGACACTATTCTCGCATAGAAACACTACTATAATAATCCAATTATAATGAATATTGGTCTACGTGGGAATAGAGAAATCGACTTATTTAAACAAAATATTACAAAATACGCTATTTGTTCATTAATGCTTCATATTTGCAGCCCGGGAAATGCAGTTGAATCAGAGAAATACAGATGAATTGGATTCGTTACAATCCAAATTCTTCAGACTATATTCTTATAACCCTTTATACTGTTCTAACCTTTTGCAGCATAATATAGTTGCGAGAGGTGCATATGCTGTGAGAATTATATACATTGCCAAACGTCAATTCATCTTCTTTTTACTACCTGCTATGCTATTATTGGGAACATTGTACGCTCATAATGACGTTACCCATAAGCTGTCCGACAAGGTCATTATCGTGGATGCCGGTCATGGCGGCATTGACCCCGGCGCCAATCGACCAGGTGTTCTCGAAAAAGAAATTAACTTGGCCGTAGCGTTAATGCTAAAAGATATTCTTAATCAATCCGGCGCCAAGGTTGTACTATCCCGTCAAACGGATATTGACCTTAGCACTGAGTGCGATAATGAAAAGGTCAGAGGACGTTATCACCGTGATTTGACTGCCCGGGTAGAAATGGCGGAAGAATCAGATGCAGATTTATTTATCAGTATCCATGCCAATGCCGTTGCCAATGCTCAACGGCGCGGAGCAGAAGTTTTCTATTATGCGAAATCCGAACCCAGCAAGGTATTATCGAATTCCATTCAAACCGAACTCGGCAAGATAACACCTGCCGCCTCGGCAGCCAGTACTGCCGACTATTTCGTATTGCGTCGCAACAAAATTCCCGCTGCCCTGGTTGAGATAGGATACATCACCAATAAAGAGGAATGCGCGTTATTACAGTCACCGGAATATCAACAAAAATTGGCGGCGGCAATCGCAAAAGGTATTGATAATTATTATTAGAAAACCAGGATACTTCGTACTTTCATATTGTCTGGCAACGAATTAAGATCGCCGCCGTTCAGCCACTCGGCCGGCAGATTAGAAGCGCTTAAATCCAGTTCAAACTTCATTCCCAATTCCTTTACCAGGACATAGAAAGAGCTGTCGGCGTATTGAACGCTGGTAACCATGCCTGCTCGCCTTAAATCCCCCAACAGCGAGTTAACGCCAAAACCTTCAATTGTTTTATATTGTTCGTCATAAACCTGGATAGCCGCAATTTTATTTTGCACGCCATTTTCATCAGCCGGGAAGCAGTTTACCTCCAGAGACGGGACCTTGGCGCCGGCAGAATATATTTTTACTACCGAATACGGCCTGCCGTTATCATGGTCCTGGTCTATAGCGAGTGACGCATAATGTTCGCGCAGGGATTCCACAGTTTTTCCTACTTGGACAAATCCGGCTTGTCCGGCAGCCAGCCTAAATTCCGTCGCTGAAGCAGCAGATGCAGTTGGGGGAAGCTGATCTGTCGGGCTGGGGGAAGCTGATGCCGCTGCCAACGAAGGCGAGCCGATATCCATTCGATATAATTGTTTTCCCGGATCGTTCATGGCGCCCACAGCGTCCGTGCCGGCTACAATGCCGTAATAGGTGCCGAAGGCTATCCCTAGTGGCAAAATAACGGCGGCCAGAATGGCTGCCGTTTTTACCTTAATTTGCAAGGCAAGCAGGTTCTCAAACGCCGAGATCAACGGCAGCCGGGGAGTAACGCCGGCAGACACGGATTCGCGCTCACCGGGCGCAGTAAAATCGCCGGCAACTTCGGCTATCTTCCCCTCCGAAAAAGTTACCGCCTCATCGCCTTCAATTAATGCCTTTATCGCCTGGATATCGTCATTAACCAGCTGCTTGTCATATAAGTAATCATCAGCTTGTCCGTCTTCTGCCGCCACTGATTCTCCTTGCTCCGCCTTCCCTATTCCGAACAAAGCTTCCATCTCTTCTTGCTCTTCTTGTCGTTCTTGTCGCATGTTAATGTCCCCCGGAACTCATAAATTAACTCCTCTAATTCCATAATAAAGTCTCCATTTTAAACGTTAATAATATTCGTCCATGATCATGATTTTCCTCTATATGGGTTGATCAATTTACAAATGGGGTCTGTCATTGGTAGACTCAAATCCCAGGTATCATATAAAAAGCTACTTTTTTAATACACCATCAACATATCGTATTCACAGTCTTAAAATTTGAACAGATTTTTGGTATAATATTTATAGAGAATAATACGTTTTCTAACTTACCCTCATGGAAATGACATAATGCATACTAAATTAGTTATATAATAAACCTACCCGCAAGTCTTACTTAAAGACTTTGGGTAGGTTTTAGTAATTTAGTAATTTAGCGTTTTAACAGGCAAATTAACTTCTGTCAATTAGTCAAAAAGACCGGCTTGTTTGTATTGGGACCCTTGCTTTTGTCTAAAAGCTTTCTCGATTATAAGTTGCTCTTCCGATATGTCGGCAACAAAAGGAGAGGGAGTGCGGGACGTGAGAAGGATAAGCTCATCCCGGGCCCTTGTCATGCCGACATAGAAAAGGCGTCTCTCCTCATCCATATTAAAGTCGGGGTTGCTATTCTTTAAAGGAATCAGGCCATCGTTTACACCGCAAATGAACGTTACAGGGAATTCAAGACCTTTTGCCGCATGCACCGTCATTAAGGCAACCGCATCCGGTGAATAAACCTTACTTCCGCTGCGGACAACATCACTTTCACGGCCCAGTACAAGGTTTTGAATAAAGGAAGACATTTGGTTATGCATAACCGACGTATGTAAAAGCAGTTCCATACACCTTACACCAGACAGATTATTGTCGCTAATCCAAGAATCTATAATTTTCCACGGCTTTTCTTTATTGATGATAGGTTCATATTTCCTTAATATTTCTATGAAATCCCGGAGGACGCCCGGTTTATGCAGCGGCAATTGAATTTCTTCCAGGAGCTTTTCCAGGGATGTTATCCCTTTCTCACCGGCAACATAGCCATTCAGCACTTTTAGATTCAGGTCGGCCGAATATATGCTTTTTGCTTTGAGGCATACCAATAGGGAAGTGATATCCCCGGGGTTAAGCAAAAACTTAAAAAACGAAATTGCCTCACGGACCAATTTGTCGGCAAGGAACTCGTCCCGTCCGACAACCACATAGGGAATACCTTCTTTTGAAAAGCACTGCTCCAGAATCTCCGCCTGGCGATTCGTACGGTATAATACGGTAATATCGGTAAAGCCTCTTGTCTGTCTGGCCGCCGGCCTTCTTCGGCGCGCTGCCGACGGAGTCTGCGTATCAAGCATATCGATACCGCCAACCATACGATTTATTTCCTTGGCAACAAAAAGCGCCTCCGAAAATTCACTGTTGTTTTCTATAAGGCGTACTTTGGCACCGCTTTTCCTTGTTGCGGCGAGGGAACCGTTACACTCCCCGGCAGCTTTTTTGGCGATTACCCCTTGGGCGGAAAGGATAATCTCGGGAGTTGAGCGGTAATTCCGGGTTAACCGAATATGCCGGATATCAGGAAAATCCTCTTTAAAGCTTTCAAAATAGCGGAAATCCGAACCCCTGAAACCATAAATGGACTGGTCGGGGTCACCGATAATGAAGATTTTCCCGCTTTTCCTACTCCATTCTTTGATCAAACGGTATTGAACCCCGTTAATATCCTGAAACTCATCCACCAGCAGGTATGAGAAAAAGTTGTCCGGGCTCCCGCCGGATACATCACCGGTCTTTTCATGCTCAAACTGTTGAAGTACTTCGAGGAGGATATCGTCATAGTCCATCACGCCGTAGCCCTTAAGCTGGGAACAGTACGAATCATATACCATCGCCGCAATGCTGGATTTTTTCTTATCGCCTGCCGGCGGTGAACCGTTTTTAATCAGCGATATCCCTTGCAGGGCATCCCGGGGAGAAATCTTTAAATTCATACTTTTTATTATTTCCTCGATGATGGAAAGAGCATTATATTCATCAATAATCGTTATGTTATTCTTGCCCTTCCATTGGGACAAAATTTGCAGGCATATAGAGTGAAACGTCCCGATGGTCATGGCATTGGCTGTCTGCTTGTCCCCGAAATGCTGTTCCAGACGGCTGCGCATCTCATGAGCCGCCTTATTGGTGAAAGTAACGGCGGTTATCTGCGCGGGATGTATATCGCATTGCTCGACAAGATAGGCAATGCGACTTACCAGTGTTTTTGTTTTGCCGGTTCCAGGGCCGGCAATTACCGCGATTGCCTGACCGGGGGATGAAACAGCCTCCCACTGTTCTTTGTTCAATCCATAGGGAAAGTTTACTGAAACAGCCTGTATGCCATACTCACTATTTTTCGGCAGACTCTCATCAGTTAAGTCCGGCGCCGGTTCCGCCGCATTAGCCGGCGCCTTTATGCCGGCGACAGATTCCGGTGGCGACGGTTCGCTACTGCAAGTATGGGTATCAGCAAAAAATTTATCATTACTAAAGCATAATTGACCGGAAATCAGGTCGATTTCATTTTTGTCCATTACCTTGACTTTGCCGTACTCACCATCAAATCCGGGTTGTATGTCCACCTTGCCGCATCTCAGCCTGCGGATGCCCTCAACGATACAAGGGCCTGCCACTGATGCAATATCACTCAACGGCGCCTCACGGAGTATAAATAACTCCGGTCCAAGGCCCCGCAGCAGGTCGTCATATTTTTTCTTCACCTTCATACTGGTGACAGTAGAACCTAGCACGGAAGCTATTACCTGATTAAGCGGGACAAGGCTTTCAAAATGCTTGACCACCGGTGGTATGAACCCCTCTTCCCTGTCGGCAAGGGCTTCAACCCGGTGCAGCACGCCGACGGTAAGCCTGCCGCCACATACAGGGCATATACCGCCGGCAGCTTTTGTTTCCGCCGGCTTCCAGCACACCTTGCAGGCCCGGTGCCCGTCGTAGTGGTATTTACCTTCCTCCGGAAAAAACTCTATTGTACCGTAGAACTCCTTTGTATTGCGGTTTTTTAACGCCTGCAGCATGCATGGATAAGAAAGCCCGGTATTGAAAATATTTGCCTCTCTTCCCAGGTTTGCCGGAGAATGGGCGTCCGAGTTGGAAACCAGTGTAAAGTTATCCAATGCGGAAAGGCGCCAATTCATCGGCGGATCTGAGGACAGGCCGGTTTCAAGGGCATAGATATAGCCTGTGAGGTCCCCAAAACACTCCGTAATGTCATCAAAACCGGAATATGCGCCATACAGGGAGAAATGCGGCGTCCATATGTGAGCAGGAATAAATATGGCCTCCGGGCACGTGTCAAGTACGATCTCCAACAGATCCCTGCTGTCAAGGCCCAGTATCGGCCTGCCATCCGATCGCAAATTCCCTATGGCTTCAAGCTTGTGTGATATTAATTCGGCATATTCCAGGCTGGGTAGAAGTATCAGGTTGTGAACCTTTCGTACCCTGCCGTTCTTTTTGTATATTGAGCTGATTTCCCCGGAAACAATAAATTGCGGCTTGAAATCTGCCCCTGCAATTTTATCCTCTTTGCGGAAATCATTCTTAAGAATATAAAGACCTTCGCCGGCGGGAACAAGCTTTTCCTTCAATTCCTCACGCCAGGCCGGATGAGTGAAATCACCCGTACCAATAACGTTAATCCCTTTACGCCGCGCCCACAATTCCAGCATCTCCGGTACACAATCCTTGCTTGTGGCTCTTGAGTATCTTGAATGTATATGAAAATCAGCTATAAACATCATAATTCACCTGTTTTATTTTACATTCTGCTATCATTTATCATTGCAGAACTTTAATGTTCAATTTTCTTGATCAAGTGTCCAGTTTATTATCTTTCTACAATTATTCTTACTGAAATACAAAAATCCTGCCAATTTAATAATGATATCTTCATAGCAAGAAATTAGGTAACTATTACCAAAGTATAAAAGGAGCTCATGTTTAGAAATACTATATTTACTGAAAATCCGGGGGATCACATAATGAGTAATCAAGTCCTTTTATGGTTGATATTAATTTTACCTTTGCTGACTTTATTCTTTATGCCGAAAGAAAATATCAAAAGGTGGACGCCTGTTGCTTTATTCTCCGCGCTTACCAGTGTAATAGCTGTAGAGCTGGGAGAAAATCTGGGGTGGTTTATTTATGAAGAAGCTGCTTATCCCCTAAGGACACCCTCCTATATTATTTTTGGGTTAAATATCGTTGTTACTATATGGTCGTTTCATTTTTTGTATGGTCGATTTTGGCGCTATATCGTAATAGATACCGTACTAAACTTTGGATTCATATATTTATTTCATGTCTATTTCCTTGGCGGTAGAGGGCTTTTTCATGAGGTCGGTCTTACTCCTTTCCTAAACACGTTAATTGTTACTTTCGATGGTGTGTTAGCATATGGCTATCAAATTTGGCAAGAAGAAATCTTCGTGCGTTCCGAAACCAAATCAGCTGACTATGCTTCGAATTTACAACCGGCAGCAGCCAAGCCGTTACCCGAAAATCAAGACAATGAAAAAAGTGAATAGACTTTGATTTTTTCCTGTCATTGGGACGGTTCTTCTGGCAAAACAATAAAAGGTACCTATCTGTTTTTTAGATCACGTTAATAGCTTTCCACTTACCTCCTACAAACCTTCTCGTTACTACTAGCAGCATAATTATTCTGTACCCTATTAGCATAATCCATAGTACTTCCAGTGAAAGTGAGCCCCTTACGCAGATTATGTATGGCATAATCACATAAAATATAAAAGGAATCACAGTATACGTGACCATCATAAATCTGGTGTCGCCAACGGCTTGAAGCGCACTACCAATAGTCGAGAACACCATTTCGAGTGCAACACATATTGAGGTAAGTCTGACCAGTGGAATAGTGGCATTGTTAATTAATACAAGCCGCTCCTTATCATGTTCACTATTAAAAATAGAAATTAGAAATTCGGGCAATAGATTGAAAAAAATAACGATTAAAATGACATAACAGGAACTTATTAAAATTCCTTTTTTTAGGATTATTGTAAGATTATCCGGTCTGTCAGCTCCTCTCTCCTGACCGGCTAAAATACCTACTGCAGTTGTAATCCCATATACGGGCAATATCGATGCGGCTTGAAGCGCAACAGCGATATTGGCACAAGTCAAATCAAATTCACCCCGCATTCCAATAATGAGAAGAAAAATACTGAAATATCCTGTAATAGTAAACGACTGTATACCGGAAAACAACCCAAACTTCACTATTTTATGAAGTAGAAATTTGTTAAAGTCAAAGTTTATGAAAAATTGAAATCGACTTTTAAAGCTTCTTTGGTTTAACCGCAATAAATATACTGCTAGACCAATTGCGCTGCTAATATTCGTCGCCAGACCTGCCCCAAACATCCCCATCGCAGGAAATCCGCACTTTCCAAGTACCAAGAGCCAAGCCAGAACCATGTTTGCAACATTGATAAAAATTTCTATATGCATTGTCGTTCTGGTGTCGCCAATGCCGTAATAAAGGCCGGATAAGGCAGTAGTGAATAATTGGAAGCAATTTGCAGATATAATAAGATAGAAATACTCCTTTTCAAAATGTATTAAAGATTCATCGTGTCCCAATACTTGAAATATATTTTCTAACCCTACTGAAGAGACAATTAACAGAACGACAAATAGCGCACTTAAATACACTGCTTGCCACGTGGACGCAGAGCAATCATTATATCTGCGGGCACCAAAGTACTGTGAAACTAGCACCGAAGAGTAACCAACAATTCCTCCAAAAATACTTGCTATTGAGGTGGCAAACAAACCGGCGGGAATCATGGCCGCAAACTGCGTAAGATTATATTGCGACACAAACATTCGGTCAACAAATATCATCGCATTCATTGATAGCATAGAAAGTGTAACGGGATAAGCAATCTGCACAATATGCCGATAAGAAACTATATGTCTATCCATGAATTTTCTCCATTTAGCGCTCCTTAGTTAGCCGGTTTTGACCAGAAAAGGGATTCGCGATTTTGCTAAGTATACCTGCTAATTTATTTTTGGTATTATTCTGGACTACTATAATAAAAGCACACACCCAAGGTGATAAAATAAATGGGTGTGTGTGAAATGATGAAAAGATACGATGCAATGGACTGCTCCTTTGAAAATTTTGATAAAAATAATAAACCATTTCAACCCAAGCTAGGCTATAAACTAAGAATTTGCTCCTTGAATCCATACTCTTTGGATCCGGTTTCAAATCCTTATAGGTAGGCTATAAACCGCAGGATGAAAAACCAATCGAAGCCTCACTTAGGAGGTTTCAAATCCTTATAGGTAGGCTATAAACATAGATACGCAGAGTGACGGCCACGGGCCAAAAACAAGTTTCAAATCCTTATAGGTAGGCTATAAACCGAAACAGCCGGTACAGCCTTGAATGCGCTGTTTACGTTTCAAATCCTTATAGGTAGGCTATAAACCCATTTCAATGCCAGTAAAATCAGGATACCGTCCGTTTTTTACTAGTAGTATCGTACGATACACTACGGTATGTATGATCGATCAAATACCTGAAAAATGCTCATCAATACTGTTTTAGGACTAATGGCCTATTTGTCGTCGACCTCCTGGTATCTTTACACTACTGGAGGTCGACGACAAATAGAATAAAGACAATCTTTGCTTTCCGGAGAACAATGGATACTCTACTTTTTTTATCCCACTGGTTACCCTTGGCCCTTATATTTTCTTTTGCAGGCGCCAATGCTTAAGATAGCCCCGCCTTCCGTTTCGTCAGAAAACTTATCCCATCGCTTAGGTATACTTAAGAATTTCTGTTTACTTTGTCCATATTGAAGAAAATGGACGGCATCAAAATACGCTTCCCCGCCCATTGTCACGATAAAGGTATCAATATATTGATACCACTCCGCCTGATCAATCTCCTGCTCCGGCCGCTCAATCAGCGATGCAAAATCACCCCTTTCTTTTTCCAGCATGACTTGCTTTACTCTAATTCTTACTTTTCCATACCCATACGGCTTAGCTCCCCCAATAAGATCATAAACCTACTGTAGTTCCAAGCGGTGCTGCTCGGTCAGCGAAGCATATCGGTGAGATTGCAATAACTGCCGGGGGGTCTAAACTAAGCAATAACAAACCCAGTCCGTCCTTTAAAACTGTCATGGGGACGGTTCAATCGACACAACAATGAAAGATCCAATCTTGTCATTAAAACCGTCCCCTTTGACACGTTTGCGCCAATCTCGCAAATGACCACTTCTTTCAAATCGCCCACGACCACGTTTAGCCGTGTCCCCAGTCTAGCTTGGGAAGATGTTCCGCAGCTTGCTAAATTGACACAATAGCTTCTGTCTAAAGAACATTCGCGAGATTCCATCACATGCCACGTGCCTAATCTAAAGGCCATAGACCCTAAAGTCCTTATTTACAATATTTAGATTACCGTTGCATAAGCTATCCGTTCAATTTCTGACACGTCTAACCGCCGCCCGAGCGGTTTTAAATAGTTTTCACGATAATATGACGCTCCAACATCTTCAATTAATTTAAGACTGAATTGCTTCAAAAACTCCGCTACATTTAGTGGATCAAGGCCAAAATACCAGATCACACCATATTTCTCAAGATATTTCACCAGATCATTCACACCATCAATGTCGGATTTTTTTTCTATCACAGTTTTTAGAATATACGTGAATATTACAATACTGCCTGGCGAATTTTTAGAAATAAATTGCAGGGTATTGCCTACGGCTTTTTCGGTAATGTACGGTGTAACCCCTTCCCAGATAAAAACTACAGGTTTAGAGAAGTCCAATCCCTTGCCGGCAAAAACCTCATCCAGAGTTTGACTATTGAAGTCAATAGGAATGAAAACAACATTGTCCGGCAATGAGCCGAGGTAGCTTTCAACTTTTTTCTTTTTATAATCCTGGACAGAAGGCATGTCAACTTCGAAAAACTTAATTTGGTCGCGACCGAGTATCCTATACGGCCGGGTATCCAGGCCGGCACCCAATATTACAACTTGTTCGATCCCATTTTCGATAGCTGATTGAAGCGAATCGTCAATATATCTGGTTCGACAAATATTTGAACCATAAATACCCTTGGTTTGCTTGTCACTAAATCTTATTAGCCAATCTCTAATTATTTTGAACCCCAGCAGGAACCGATTAGGCCAATTAAAGAGATTTTTAATTACAGGATCGGTAAAGAGTCTTAAATCTTTAGATTGGTACTGTTCAATCAACCGGATTGCTGCTACATTAAAGGCGGTTTGCCCGCTTTTTTTATTTGCCATAGCATACCCATCCCTTCAGCCCTTAGCCCAGAATCTAAGTTATTATTATCTCCTTTATAATAACATATCCGTTGGGATATATACGCCCTATGCCCTGCTAACTTTTCACCAATCTGGTTCAGCAATGAGGGTCGTGATAGCGAGAAATATTCCGTCGCGGTCTGGTTGAATGTCTCTGTCATCACATGATCCCTTATAGGTAAGCTATAAACTGACATAAACCGGGGGACTTCCTTTCCCATCGAAATTGTTTCAATCCCTTATAGGTAAGCTACAAACGGATGAACTGTCACGGGGACGGTTCAATCGACACAATAATGAAAGATCCTATCTTGTCATTAAAACCGTCCCCTTTTGACACGTTTGCGCCAATCTCGCAAATGACCACTTCTTTCGAATCGCCCACGACCACGTTTAGCCGTGTCCCCAGTCTGGCTTGGGAAGATGTTCCGCAGCTTGCCAAATTGACACAATAGCTTCTGTCTAAAGAACATTCGCCAAACACCCGGCAATAACCGTAACACCTCGTTTGTAGGCCATAGCTACAGCATCGGCCAAGAGAATGACTTCCTCTGTCCAGGCCGACACAAAAAGAGATACCCTGGCAGCATGGATCACTTTAACCGCTTTTTCCACAAAAGATTCATACCCCGAATAATTCAAGGTCAGTTCGATATCTGGCAGAGGCTCCGTTTGTTTGAGTTGATTACCTAAATCCTATATCATTGTGGTAAACTCTTGATTTAATCTGGATAGTAGTTTCTCGGCAGGAACCGGATAATATTTCCCCGGTTCGGTACCGCTCTCAACAATAGCTCCTTTTCATCTTCAGCCGGTTCAGTGTATCGCGTAAATTTTTGCCGATAAACTTTCCTACACTTTAATACCTTTCCCTTTCCATGCCAAGTATTTATTACAGAATATCTCATTCCCCCATGGACAGACAACAGTACTAATAAAAAAATGACTATCCAAAATAATTAATCATTCATTTTCAACAACAACCCCTGCTCGTATTGCTGTAGTCCTTTATGAAATTCATACAACTGAATGGGGCCCACAGCATTCAAACAATGCCCTATCATAAAAGCTAATGCCAGTGGCCCTGCATAAAACAGATGTATGAGGATATTCCCCGGATATTCACTACTGCATTTTCTGATTTTCTCAGCTATTTGTGTCATAGTATCATAGGCATGCTGGGGGCTTGCTATAAAATTACGGCTGCATTCTTCCGCTTTCAGGCTATGCCAGGCCCGATAATCCAAATGATGTTTTTCTACATAGTCATTTGTGGCCTTTCTTGTATCCTGCGCGATTCCCACCTCTAGAATAATATTGTCGCTGTCTTCTCTTCCCCGATGAGACTCCTGCCGTAAAGGAGCTTTGTCCTTTACGCTGCCTTCCGTCTGCCACCCCTCTTGATCACTGAAGGTCAAACAGTATTTGGTTGCCGCATGGAAGACTCGGCCAAAGGCTATTCCCGTCGGTAACAACACATTGGACTGCAGATGGATTCGTCCGGGGCATCCCGCTATTTTTCGTTTAATCCCTTGCCATGCCGGTATAATGATCTCTTCCCATTCTTGCTGTTGGGGTATTCGCTCAGCAAAAAAATAAGACAAATCAATTTGCAAATGAGGCTGTTTATTCGAGGTCTTCGGATCCTCTCCCCGGGCATACAAGTTCAACACCCACTCTGATAGCGGTTCTGTCACCTGCTGCAGTTTGCTGTCCAGCAGTTTTTGGGCAACAGAATGATAGGTTTGGAGCCGGTTTCCTTCCTCAATGCGCTGATAATAATATTGGGTTAAATCAACCCCAAATTTTCTCCAGGATAGCTCTTTAAATTCTTCAAAGGTTATCCCCTCTAAAACAAAAAACATGATAAAATTAGGATCATGGTCTCTCTTTTTCAGCGCCGGTTTCAGTTCCCACTCGCAAACAGGATGAGAACGAAGCGAGTGCTGGGAGACATACAGTACATACCCCTCCACCCGCTCACACTCAATTATTTTTTTAATATTCTGTTCCATTCTACCTGCCGGCAGGTTCTTTTGGTCTATCCAGGTTTTCAGGCCGTAGGCCTTTAATACATGATCCAGCTGTTGTATATTTTTAGTATCTTTATCGTCTTCATGGCTGTAGCTGATAAAGAACATGCTCCCCATCCCCTTCCTCTCAGTTGCCCAATAAATCGTTCCAATCCCCCAGCAATTGGCGAACCTTTTGAACCTTGACAGCTTGTTTGTTTTGCTTTTTTGAGCCTCTCTTTATAATCCAGTTGTTTGTTGATTCCCAATATGTTTTCAGGCATTGGGCCGCCTCCTTGTTTTGCGCATTAAGCACCTGATTGAAAATATCATTTTTGCTTCGTTGAATATCTTCCTCAGTCGACGAATTTAAGCTTCGAATATCATGAATGAGCCTCTCTGAGGAGGTCATTGCCGATAGCCTTCGCTGTTCTTCCGCTTGCTCTTTCCGCTGCTCCTCCTTCTTTTTCTCTTCCAGGCGTTTTTCTTTGACAGGGAGAAACCGCTCTAGCGTCACATCCTGGATATCCATAAAACGTCCATAGCCGGACGATGTTTTCCCCCCTAACCCCAATTCCTGCAAAGCGGTTCGCACCCAGTCGGTTAATAACCCAATCAGATCGTCCGCCGAGAGGTTCATAGCCGCTGCGGCCGGAGTGTCTCGCAGGGTAAATACAATATCGGCAGTCTGCACCTGTATGATATAGAACTGGTTAGGTACAGGATTTAAAGTGTCTTCCGGCGCTTGCGTTCCTTTTCCTGCATAGTAACCGGAAAAATGGGGAGTCAGGATATCTGGCTTTACCTGCAGACCTTCGATCAAAAAGATGTCAAAAAACTGCACTGCTCCGACTGATGCCTGCGTGCCAAAAACGAGACGGCCCAAGGTTGCCGCTTGGCGCCATGGTTCCGTCTTTTCATCCCAATGGGATTCTTTTCCTCCTAAAAATGCTTCGATAAACCAACGCCGCACCACTCCTTTCAGGCTGGAGCCCGGTATGTAGAGGAAGCCGTAAACAGGATGAATAGTTAGCGAATTCTCGCGGACATGGGCGCCGCCCAGGCCGTGAATAATCCCCCCCATAGGTGTGGCCTGCAGTATCCGTACCTGGTAGTGCTCCGGCAAATCAGCCAAAGCCTGCAGCCGTTGCTTGTCAACCGTACGGCCTAGGGCAGTGATTCTTTCCAGCCCATCACGATGGTTCAGGTTTTTCCGGAACATATATCTCACTGCATCCGGATCACCATTTTTCTTCTTTTCTTCTCTGTCGATTTCTTTCTCCCTTGCTTGCCTATCGGCCTGCTGGTTATAGTTCATACTGTACCAAAGATGATCAGGACTGCTGAACTGCTGAAACATTTCTTGGGTATCCGCAGGATGCAAGACCTGTGTGGATGTCTGGCTCATAATGCTTCACCTTCCGAGGGATTCGCTTGCTCTTCATCCTCTCTTAGAGGGTCTTCAATCATACCTTCTGCAAATCTCCCCATCCAGTTCAGCAGCGCCAGCACCTCCATGGTTATCATGCGGTAATCTTCACTGCGTAGCTTGACCGCTTCTTCTACTAACTCGCTTTCCTGTTGGAAATGATCGGGGAATTTCCTTTGGAGCCAATTGAAAATAGATTCATAAATATCCCTGTAGGCTATATATTTGTTTTTGTTTTTTCTGGCATAGCAAAAAGCCAGTGCTTGTCCCAGCCCATTGACCTGAATCAGAGACGGCAGACTTCTCACATATGATTTGTAACTTTGAGCATTTCCGGCTAGTTTTTCAACAGCTTGCTTCACCTGTTCAAAGGCAAAGGTAGCGCGTCCCTCTTCAATTTGACAGAAAGCTTCATTCTGTCTTGTCATGACCGGCACCTCCCTCCAGCCAAATTAGACGCAGGATCCCTTTTCCGATGGTATTGCTGCCTCCCAATTGAAATACCGAAGGAAAGTGTTCCCCTACATATCGCCGTACATCTTCGTCGGTCGTCAGCGTCCCCATTCTGTCTTCCCCGGTATCTGCCCCCTTCTTATTACTTTCGCGTACCTGTCCTATGAGCACTGCACTGTAGAATACGGTTTCTGGAGGCACGTTTTCTTCATACCATAACCCGCGGTCGGTGGTTCCACTATCTCCCACCTTGATCCTGGCATTGATCTCGGTAGACATCTTTACAAAATCAGCGAATTGATCGTCCGTTAACACGACCAACCGCTCTTTTATACCCAGAGGCACATCGGCACCTAAACTTTGAGCAATTCTTTCAGCTAAGCTCTGGGTGGCGCCGCTTTGTTTTGTTTGCATGGTATACTCTTCGAGGACAATTTTGTCGCGGTTTCCCACCAACATAGCTTGAGAAGAAGTTGTTTCCGGCTCCACCCCTTCCAGCGGCCATTGCGGCACTGATGAAGTCTTATCGGAACAAAGCAGCGTCATTTCACGATTGAAGCGCTCCAGCACATTGCGGCAGGTAATCCAGGCAAAGGTGCCCCGCAGGGAGCGTACCGGAAACAATAAAATACGAGCGTCGATAAAAGAAAGCGCACTGGCCTGGGATTCGTTGTCGTGCTCTTCTTCCTGCGGCTTAGATCCAAATACCCATTTAAATTTTTCCTGTTCTTCTGGCTTATTTTTGATACCCACCGCCAAGTCATGCCGCAGCGCCCCTTTCAGACTGGAGCTTTCGATCTTGGGATAGCCCGTATGCTTTTCCCGCTGAATGGGCAAATCAACAGTGCCGATTTCACTGCCGCTCCCGGCATGAACGGAAGTGACTGCATGCAATAAGAATGGTCTCGCGATGGTAAACATGCCAATTCCTCCTCAATATTGATTGGATTCTTTGATTCCGGCGATTACGGCAAATCCAAAGCCTTCCATCCCGCTGCATTCCTCTTGGTCTGCAAAGAGAGTAAAGCCGTCAGCCAACGCCAGGATGGGGGAAATATCATTTTCCCGAATCTTCACATAAATAACCGTTCCGGCAGGCATCATCCATTGCCGCGGTTTCGGCCTATGCCTAACAATATCCCATCCCCCGTAAAGCTCCGGACGGGCAGTTGCCCAAGTGATAGGCTCCACCTCGATGTCCGGTGTCAGTTGCCAGATTTCTCCCTCGGTCTGCAAATCCAATAGGAAAGAAAGATTATTCGGCCATAAGGCCGGAGTCAGCAAGATGATACGGGCTATTGGGGTCCGTTGTAATTGGCTCTTGATTTCCTCTAACTGCTCTTCGCTCCATAACTTCCAATCGTTCGTTTCTTGCGATAAGAACCACGGGCGGTTTTCTCCGCCCAAGCTTACCAATGGCACCTCGGAAAAATCGGGACAAGGCTCACTTAAGGCAACCAGAGCGCAATCTGCCTTCAGATTCATCATGTTCATCTGGTAGAAATACGACCGTTCCGCTGTACGGCTGTCTCTGCCGATAGCTATACCGGTTTTGGCATAATCGTTAATGATGTCATCCTCCAAGGACAAGATGGCTGAAAAGGATTGCTGCTGGAGAACTCCCGCTTTCCAGTCTTCCAGGCGCAGATACCTGCCGCCGGGGGATGCGGTTTTCCCTGCGGTCTTTTCCCTATCGGGCAGCCCCAGTGTCCAGGACACTCCCGCCGAAGAAGCTGACGAATTGGGTTCCAAGTGAAGGGGAAGGGCCCGCCATGTTCCAGCATCAGAATTTTTCAGACGATAAAAATTGTAATCCAGCGGAAGCGGCAACAGGTAATCCCTGTTTTTAGCCAGCAAGATCGCTCTCTGGCGGAAAGCCCCATAGGATGCGGGTGTTCCCATCCATTGTTTTACAGGTCCGCCTTTCCCTCGGCGAAACTCAGCAAAGGTACTGTGCCGGTGAATATATGCCGCACGAAGGGCGCCATATACCGTATTAGGGCGGGGAGGGAAAAGCCCAACCAAATGAGAAGGAGTACCCAACTCGGTTGTCAGATGTCCTTTAAAAAAAAACGAATCGGCGGGAACTAAACTGAGTTTACTCATACTCCGCCCTCCTTCGGTTAAAAAATGTAAGTATTTTAAGCAGGTCAATGAAGGCTCCCAAACCAAGAATGTCATAAAAATGGAAGGAAGGGCCGGCCAGTTCATAAGTTTGCTCAATCTCGCTCCTTTTTCGAACCGCACGCTTCACTAAACGCCGATATTCCGTTTCAATGATTTCTCTTCTTAGCTGAGGCATTGCTTGGCTGCGGTATGAATTAGGCAAAAAAGGCTGAAAAGCCTGGGCAAACCGATAGACGAAGGTTGGAGAAAGCTCTTTTTCCAATGCGGCGATAAACTCCTGTAAATACTCCGTGGTGGGCCGTTCATACAACTGCCACGGCAGGACGAGTGGACCCAAATGCTCGCCGGAGCGCGTACGTACCGCGATGGCAAGGGCATTCTTTTCATTGCCTGACGGGGAGCAATAAGACTTGGCGGTTGCTTCCAGCAACCGGGCTTGGTTAAGCGCTTGCTGCAGCGGCGATGTTTTGTGTCCAATAGCAATACCGGTGGATGAAGTTGCGCCAGTTCCCAGGCCTTCCTTCTCACTGGCAAAAGCGTGACGTAACGCGTCGGCTGCCTCCAAAACCTGGTTAACAGGAAATAAAGCCAGCACGTCGTCGCCGCCAGCATAAATCAGTATGCCCTTGTGTTTGCTGACAATTTCAGGAACAGCCTCTCGCGAGAACCGGCTCAATCTGCGGCTGAGCTCCTGGACATCCGAACCGTCGGCAAACCGTTGCCCCATATTGTCGCCATCCATGAGTAGTACCGCGTAATACTTTGCTTCCTGGCCGCCGATTTCCACAACTGATTCATATTTACTAAAAATATTGTTGCTACACCGGTAATGCCGCTGGAAAATATCTCGGGCCATACGCTTGACAAGGCTAATGGCACAAAGATATTCGCGGTTCCGGATCCGGGCTTTTTCCAATTCTCCTTCATCATGGTCGTTAGCCGGTCGGAAGACCGGACTGCGCTGTTCCCAGGTGTTTTCTAATTTTCTCCGCAAATCGCCATAACGGTCTTTGTCCGCCAAGGGCTCATGGCATAAGGCGTCCAGGGCCGGATAAAGCGTACAAGCCAAGCCGTTCTCCTGATGGGGACACAGCCTGCGTTGGTTTTTCAGGGTCTGGAACCTGGTTTCCACTACTTGGCGCTGTAGTCCTCCCGTCTGCCCGACGGACTGGACAATCCAGTATACCTCCAAAAAGGCTTCTGTCTGCTGCCATATCTGGTCCTGCAAACTGTCTATGATATTCTTTTGTTCTGCAAAAACCAGTTCGACGGCCTTGGCGCAGAGAGTTCCTATTTCTTTTCTTACATGCAGTTCCGCCCTTTTAAGGAGCTGTACGGCTCCCTCATCGTCAGTATCCAAGGTAAAGGTAATTCTATTGGGCAGATGGGCAATGGACAGCGACGGATCCTGACTGCCTATTTTGGCTTTGATTTCCTGGGCTGTTATACGTGGATAGATAAGCTCGAACGAGGCCTCGGCCGCATACAGGTTTGCAATGGTCGATTCGATTAAATAAGAAAGCAAGTAGCTGCCTCCCCATAAATCTTCGAGTTTTCTGGCGGCGGCGATAAAAGACTGTACGGGACCGATGGAGAAAATAGCGTATTGCTGCGGCATCAGATGTTCACCCCCAGCGTTTGCAAAAAGGCATTGCGATCAGATTCATAGTCAACAGCAGGTGTTTTACGGCTATAGGCCGATTGCAGTTCGGAAATAACAGGGTACAGTTGACCAGCAATTCTCCGGACGCTACCCCATAAAGGAGAAGCAAACCGGGGGTAAATTCCACCTAGACTAGCTCTGCTTCTCAGGTGAGAAGCATGGCCATAATCGTTCAGAAGACAGTCCACACCCGCTGCATTATCCTCATAGGGTTTTCCGAGCCAAACTGCCATTAACGTAGGATGAGGCGGCAGTTGACCGGAATTGAAAACTGCTTTGACCAGGCATCCGTTTGTAATACCGGACATGATGGGTACGTTCAACCTGCTCAGTACTTCACACAGCCTCTGACCATAAGACTCGACCGAGTCGAATTGATGTTCCTGCCATTGCACGGCGCCAAAGCCTCTGCGGGCTCGCTGCCCCATCCCCGTCAAAAGGAGCGCCAGTTCCAGTGCATCCTGAAAGTGGCTCCACTTGTCTGATCGCGTAAACTGGTACGTGGAAGCTTCAATAGACAAAAACTGAGAAGCTTTTAACACCTGTGTGAAGGATTTATCTTTTGTCCTAGGTTTGTGATTCAACAACGGATATTCTTCAAGTAAAAAATTTGGGGGGTGCAGGACCAATCGCAGCAGAGATTTTCCGCTCTGTTCAGTTTGTGTCCCGCCAAAGAGCTCTTCTTCTTTCGGTAATAACTTGGCGGGATCCGTCTCATATTGCACTGCCCGCCACCAATAACGTAGTAGCCCCCGCAGAGAAGGAATCCGAAATTGGGGATCGCCGCGACTATTGGCGCCATGCATGGCCATAGGGGTCAGTGTTTCCACAGTATACCACTTTCGCTGCAAAGCACTACCTGCCCTATATTGTGATGTCTCTGCTCCCTCAATCAACATCTATATCTCTCCTCGTATAATAAGTTTTGTAGGCAATAATCCGCCATTGTTTACAAAGCTTATTTTATTTTTTACTACCCGGATTTGAATCCCCTGATGCTAAAATATTCGTAAGAGAATTTAGCAAAGGTAACGTCTGATCTCTCCTGCAAAACCTTTTGGTTATTGCTTATAAAGCGTGACGCCTGCCTTATTCATCCAATACCGCTAACACAGATGTTGCGTCTCTGGGCGAAAGCTTTCCAGCAAGCTGCTTTCACAGATGAATGCTGATTATGCGAGGGTGCGGTCAGTGAGTAAGATCAGGGTATTCCTTTCTATCTTCCCTATTTTTTGCCAAAAAGGAGGTGAAGTTTTATGAAGAAGGCGGATCTTCTTTCTACTTTATTTGTGGGGATTGACGTAAGTTCCCGAGAAAATGTCGTCTGTGCTATTGATTACGAAGCACAGAAACTTCTGCGGTTTTCTGTACCGAACAATCACCCGGGAGCCATTGAAATGGCCGAAAAACTTCATGCCTTCCTTTACGGAAACCGTGACATCAACAAGCTGATGCTTGCTTTGGAGTCCACGTCTTTCTACGGAATTCATATCGCCAATTATTTGTCTTCCTGTGAGCTGTTAATGCCATTTCATACTCACGTTTATTGTTTGAACCCCAAGATGATTGCCAATTACAAAAAATCGTACATCGACTTAGGGAAAAACGATGCTGTTGACGCTTTTGTAATCGCTGATTTTGCCAGAGTCGGCCGAATTACTACTGCGCCTTGGCGCGGCAGCCAGTTTCTTGCTCTGCAACGCCTGACCCGCCATCGTTTACATATCGCCGCTTCGCTTACTCGCGAGAAAACCTATATGCTCTCGAATATATTTCTTAAATTCAGTCAACTTTCTATGCTCCACGAAGATCAGCAGCCGTTTTCCGACCATTACGGTGCTACGGCCTCTTCGGTTTTAACCGACTTCCTCTCTACCGAGGACATTGCCAATATGCCGCTGCAAGCACTGATTGATCATATTGGCCAAAAAGGTAAAAACCGGTTTGTAAATCCTGGCCATACAGCCTCTTTACTTCAGCAGGCAGCTCGCAATTCTTACCGATTGGATAAATGCCTATATGAACCTTTAACCCTCTCTATCGCCTCATCTTTCAACCTTATTTCCGCTTATGAGTCCGAAATAAAGGCCATTAATAAGGCAATTGAAAAAACTCTCAAGGGGCTTGACCCAAATGCTTATCACTCTCTGTTGTCCATTCCTGGCATCGGTCCGGTTTACGCTGCCGGCATCATTGCGGAGATTGGCTCCATCGACGCCTTTAACTCTCACAGTGCTTTTGCTAAATATGCCGGTCTTGTTTGGCGTGAAAATCAATCCGGCAATTTTAGGGCTGACGACACCGTTCTTTCAAAAGCTGGCAATTCCTACTTAAGATACTATCTAATTGAAGCTGCCAGTCATGTTAAGAACCATATACCGGAATACGCAGCTTTTTACCACAAGAAATACGATGAAGTTAAAACTCATCAGCATAAACGCGCACTCGCACTTACTGCTCGTAAATTTATCCGGCTGATTTTTGGATTGCTGGTCAACCATCAGCTTTACTCTAAAAGTAGAGTAAGCCAAATTTAATGACTTCCATTTTTTAACTTTTTTCTCCTTCTTGAGGAAAGAGCTTATTAGATTTACCCTTTTTTGGCACATTGCTTTACGATATTTATTTTTTATGAGCTTGACATATTACCAGATTGCTTTAAAAATTGCGATTTGCCTCTTTATTTGGGCTAATGTCATAGTCGGTGGTAAAGTGAGCCAATGCAAAAGTAGACGGGTAGATACTAATACACAAAAATCCGATTTGGCAAACTGGTCTCATCGATCTAGCAAGAGTATTCGGTCTTATCCATCAGTACGTGGATCTAGACGGCAACTTGCCCTTACTAGTGGGATGGTATAGCGACTAGCGTTCGTAATCCTGTCTGCTTCGGCATCTAGCAGTTTATTCAGAGTTTCTTTTACAGTCCCATGAACGAGCTCTCCAAGCTGATTCTTCAATTCTGATCATTCCAGTGTATAATGTTATTCATAAGGGCTCCTCCTTGGCATGATTTGGACTGGTTTCTAGTCAATTCCTATCCTAACACACTCTCAGAGCCCTTTTTCATTTGTACGAAATTTATTTTACGTTATTATTTTCAACCAGCGTTGACAGTAGTTGACTGTGCACATTGCTAACCTTTTTCGTTTACTATAAAGTTCTATTTATTTCCTGTCTTTCCTCTTAATTTCGATAAATTATTACAACGTTCTTCACTGCCGCTCATAAAACCTGTAATTCTAAAAATTAAAAACTATTGTCTCAGGAAATTAAACCAAAAAGACATAAAAATAGACACTTTTAATTCCTAGTGTCATCAATTCAAATCTGTATCACAACAGACAGCTATATGATTGGGCGGGCGTTTCATATATGAGCTTATTGCTAAACGCCGATTGGAAAATGAATCCTTTGTTAATACTAAGTATCTAAAGTACATTTTTTAGGCTGGTTATAGCCGTCTACTATAGCAAAACTGTCACCAGTGTCGTGTTAAAAAACTGTGTACAAGGCTTTAGAAGCAATAATTACAAGGACACGTGGCAGGTTCCATCACATGCCACGTGTCTAATCTAAAGGCCATAGATCCTAAAGTCCTCATTTACAATATTTAGATTACCATTGCATAAGCTATCCGTTCAATTTCTGACACGTCTAACCGCCGTCCGAGCGGTTTTAAATAGTTTTCACGATAATATGACGCTCCAACATCTTCAATTAATTTAAGACTGAATTGCTTCAAAAACTCCGCTACATTTAGTGGATCAAGGCCAAAATACCAGATCACACCATACTTCTCAAGATATTTCACCAGATCATTCACACCATTAATGTCGGATTTTTTTTCTATCACAGTTTTTAGAATATACGTGAATATTACAATACTGCCTGGCGAATTTTTAGAAATAAATTGCAGGGTATTGCCTACGGCTTTTTCGGTAATGTACGGTGTAACCCCTTCCCAGATAAAAACTACAGGTTTAGAGAAGTCCAATCCCTTGCCGGCAAAAACCTCATCCAGAGTTTGACTATTGAAGTCAATAGGAATGAAAACAACATTGTCCGGCAATGAGCCGAGGTAGCTTTCAACTTTTTTCTTTTTATAATCCTGGACAGAAGGCATGTCAACTTCGAAAAACTTAATTTGGTCGCGACCGAGTATCCTATACGGCCGGGTATCCAGGCCGGCACCCAATATTACAACTTGTTCGATCCCATTTTCGATAGCTGATTGAAGCGAATCGTCAATATATCTGGTTCGACAAATATTTGAACCATAAATACCCTTGGTTTGCTTGTCACTAAATCTTATTAGCCAATCTCTAATTATTTTGAACCCCAGCAGGAACCGATTAGGCCAATTAAAGAGATTTTTAATTACAGGATCGGTAAAGAGTCTTAAATCTTTAGGTTGGTACTGTTCAATCAACCGGATTGCTGCTACATTAAAGGCGGTTTGCCCGCTTTTTTTATTTGCCATAGCATACCCATCCCTTCAGCCCTTAGCCCAGAATCTAAGTTATTATTATCTCCTTTATAATAACATCATCCATTGGGATATATGCCCTATGCCCTGCTAACTTTTCACCAGATCTGGTTCAGCAATGAGGGTCGTGATAGCGAGAAATATTCCGTCGCGGTCTGGTTGAATGTCTCTGTCATCACATGATCCCTTATAGGTAAGCTATAAACTGACATAAACCGGGGGACTTCCTTTCCCATCGAAATTGTTTCAATCCCTTATAGGTAAGCTATAAACAAGAGTACTGCATTCTAAACAGTTTACAACCAATGTCGTTTCAATCCCTTATAGGTAAACTATAAACGAAGAATGTAGCAAACTTGAAACTGCAAATGCAAAGTTTCAATCCCTTATAGGTAAGCTATAAACCAGACATATTGGAGGTATTCCTTATTTGGATACCGCTGTTTCAATCCCTTATAGGTAAGCTATAAACAGTCCAGTGTTTACGGGAACTCAGACGGCGATATGAGTTTCAATCCCTTATAGGTAAGCTATAAACTGTTCAGGGTTTCGATTGGTCCACCATCCTTACCGGGTTTCAATCCCTTATAGGTAAGCTATAAACGACTGCCGGAAAGAAAAAAGAAGACACCTATCAGGAGTTTCAATCCCTTATAGGTAAGCTATAAACACGGGAGTCCCATCGCCGCGTCTGCTGACCTGGCACGGTTTCAATCCCTTATAGGTAAGCTATAAACCGCGTCCTCCATATCGAAGAATACCGGCATTTCAAAGTTTCAATCCCTTATAGGTAAGCTATAAACCTTTTGACGTACTTTGTTTTTTGAATCCGCTCCCGGAGTTTCAATCCCTTATAGGTAAGCTATAAACTTTTCTTCCTGCGTAGACACTGGCGAAGTCATGACGGCGTTTCAATCCCTTATAGGTAAGCTATAAACAAAGAAAGAGATCCGGATCTTGTCTCAGAGAAACTTGTTTCAATCCCTTATAGGTAAGCTATAAACCGGCGCTGCCGTCCACAATGGCCCACATGATTTCACGTTTCAATCCCTTATAGGTAAGCTATAAACCGGCAATTTCACCACTGGCTACACCGCCGATTTCCCCGTTTCAATCCCTTATAGGTAAGCTATAAACACATCCGTTTCTTCCGGAATTGTGGATGTCGGAGGGAGTTTCAATCCCTTATAGGTAAGCTATAAACGATATTCTCCTCACCACCGCTTCCACGCCAAATAGGTTTCAATCCCTTATAGGTAAGCTATAAACTGTACTCTTGACGCGCCGTCTTGCTTTCAATGAGGAGTTTCAATCCCTTATAGGTAAGCTATAAACTGTTGGGAATCGGATCAGGCCGAAGTATCCGTTTCTGTTTCAATCCCTTATAGGTAAGCTATAAACTCCAGAGCCGGACAATCCATTGCAGGCTTTTGGAAGTTTCAATCCCTTATAGGTAAGCTATAAACCAAGCCGAAATAATTGCAGCCATGAAACACCGCAAGCGTTTCAATCCCTTATAGGTAAGCTATAAACCTTTTCTCTTGCAAGGAATTCTAAATCTTCGATGCAGTTTCAATCCCTTATAGGTAAGCTATAAACTTTGAATGAACTTGTACTATCCGGACCGGTTGATTAGTTTCAATCCCTTATAGGTAAGCTATAAACGGTTGACAACATACCCAAAGTCAAAAACGTTCCGGCAAGTTTCAATCCCTTATAGGTAAGCTATAAACCCATTTCAATGCCAGTAAAATCAGGATACCGTCCGTTTTTTCACTAGTAGTATCGTACGATACAACTCGGTATGTATGATCGATCGAATACCTGAAAATGCTCATCATACTGTTTTGGGACCAATGGCCTATTTGTCGTCGACCTCCCGGTATTTTTACACTACTGGAGGTCGACGACAAATAGAATAAAGACAATCTTTGCTTTCCGGAGAACAATGGATACTCTACTTTTTTTATCCCACTGGTTACCCTTGGCCCTTATATCTTCTTTGCAGGCGCCAATGCTTAAGATAGCCCCGCCTTCCGTTTCGTCAGAAAGCTTATCCCATCGCTTAGGTATACTTAAAAATTTCTGTTTACTTTGTCCATATTGAAGAAAATGGACGGCATCAAAATACGCTTCCCCGCCCATTGTCACAATAAAGGTATCAATATATTGATACCACTCCGCCTGATCAATCTCCTGCTCCGGCTGCTCAATCAGCGATGCAAAATCACACCTTTTTTTCCAGCATGACTTGCTTTACTGTAATTCTTACTTTTCCATACCCATACGGCTTAGCTCCCCCCAATAAGATCATAAACCTGCTGTAGTTCCAAGCGGTGCTGCTCGGCCAGCGAAGCATATCGTGAGATTGCAATACTGCCGGGGGTCTTAAACTAAGCAATAACAAACCCAGTTCGCCCTGTATAATGTTATAAAAGTAAATTTTACCATGCAAGCCTTTCACACTATTGCCTTTAATAATCGTTTTCCACTCAGCATATTGGTGGATGTAACCTTATTATTGTCCGGCTCTAGCGGCTGGCCTAAAATATGATAGTAATCATCACGCCATGAGCCATGGAAAATTTGCGCGGAATGAGTTAGTAAGCATCTGACGCTTACGATTCTCCTAAACTAAAATTCGTACCTAATCACAAAAAATAAGCTGCATGACTCGAAATCATGCAGCCGTATCAAATCAAGCGCATTTTTCCTATAAACACCCTGCCGCTTGGTTGAGATCACGCAAAAGATCCTGGTAGTCTTCCAGTCCGGCGTGGAAGCGTAAAATATAACCATCCGGCAGGGGTGTAACTTCGCGCTTGGCATGCACCGGCAATACAAGGGACAAATGCCCGCCCCAGCTTTCAGCAACCCAGAACAGGTTTAGGGCATCAACAAAAGCCTCGACCTGCTTTGCCGGCAGGTCCGGAGGGAAAACGACGCTAAAAAGGCCATTTCCTTTGCCAAAATAGCGCTGGAAACGTTCATGATAAGGTGAAGTTTCCAAAGTCGGGGAAAGGACGTCGGTGACAAAAGGCTGTTTCAAGAACCATTCGATCAGCCGTTGAGCGGTGTGGGCGTGCTGATTGAGGCGTTCTTCGGTGGAATCAATTCTGTGATAAAGCCGCGAGCAAGTCATTGGTGCGACTGCGCCGTTACCGGTGGCGCGCAATTCATCGGCGATGATCTGCAGATCTTGGGGATGCTTGGCGATAACAATTCCCGATGGCGTATCACCATATCCGCCTTCGTATTTTGTCGTTGCTTGCACAACAATATCGATGCCGCGTTCAAGAGGTTGAAACCGGACGTGGCTTGCCCATGTGTTGTCCATAACAGTACGTAATTTGGCATTTTGTGCTATAGCTATCATACCGTCGATGTCGGGGATTTCGAAAGTACCACTGCCCGGAGCCTCAATATAGACAAGCAAGTCTTCGCGTAGCGAATATTCGCTACGCGCTTTTAATAGGGCCGAGCGAAATTCATCTGCCGAAGCACCTGCTGGATAACGGATTGGTTTTATGCGTCGCCGGTTCAGAAACCGGAGCATTGGTCCATATACATTATCAGGGATAAGAACCGCTTTCGGTGAAAACGCGTCTAAAGTTGTTGCAATCGCGGATAATCCCGACGGACAGATGACGGCGCCATGACCTCTATGCAATGCCGCAATTTTTCTACACACGGCGTCGGCTTCAGGTGTCTGCGGCACGCCATATTCCGCACCACCATAAGGTGCTCTGCCGCATTTGTCTGCTGTACGATAGGTCTCAAGCTTAGGAAACAAAACCGAACTTTGCCCCCAAGAACCCATCTGCGAAAAGCGGCCTGCATCGCCAAGGCCAGCTGGATTTGGATGTCCACAAACCAAATAGGGATCGGAAACAGGTTCATGTAAAAGTCGTGTTTTTGGCGAACAGAGCGCGAGGAACGTACGTCTTGCTTCGCATTTGATTGAAGCTTCTGGTATTTTGCCCTCCACAGAATTCTCCTCCAAATTTTATCGTATAGATCCATAGTTCTTTAGTGAACAAACAAATCCTTTTTTACGGAAAGACAACTTTCATTCCCCGACCCCGATTCTAACTTTTCACCAATGAGATGTTCGTATATAACCTTAGGAAAAATAATCCTCATAGATTATTGCTTTCCATAAACTCTATAACCTCACCGTTAGGACTATATACCAGTGCATTCCTTACCGCTAAAGGAGGATCACCAAGAAACAATGTCATCGGAGGTACACAAGGACTTGCTCCGGCAGATAATGCCCGACTATAGGCAAGCTCTGCATTATCGACAAGAACTGAAAAATGAAGCAAAGAGCCTTGTACCGGTTCTTCGCCTGCCAAGGGACGTCTGCCTTCAGCTGCTATATCGGCATCGTTATCAAATATTTCAATGAAAGAACTGCCGTCACGGGATTTCAACATGGCTGCCTGCTTTAAGTTAAACTCAGGCAGTGACCATATATGCCGGATGTTGAAATCAAGTACCTCTATATAAAAGCGGACTGTTTTTTCAAAATCCTTTGCGCGGATTGCAATATGATGTATACCATAAACTTTATTATTTTCAATCAAATTCATATGAATCCTCTCCTCTCTTCTTGATTCATCTTATCCGACTCCGTTTATTTTAGCCGGACATTTTTCTCCATTTATAAACCATTGGCAAGTCTTACATCGTAAGCATGGCTCGTAATCGCAATTATTCAAAGATGTGGTCATAAAGGCCGCATCAGCTAAAAAGGGCCTGCCGTATGCGGCAAAATCGCATAATCCGTTTTCAATCAGATAATTTCCTCTGCTCAATGTTCTTATGTCGTTTACTACTATCACCGGAATGGAGACATTCTTTTTTATCTGTATGCCTGTATAAACAATTTCATTAAAGAAAAATTCATCTGGAATTTCCATCTTTCTAACTGCAGGTATGCCGGAAGAAATGTGCAGCAGTTCTATTCCGCCGCGCTCTAAAGCCTGTGCCATACGAATGTCATTTTCCAGGCTGCCGTTCCATCCCATCCTATAGGATATAATAAAGGGTTCGTCTGCAAACGTCCTAATTTCTTCCACAATATTTTTCACCAGCCGCAGCCTTCCGTCAAGGTCTCCACCATATTGATCTTCTCTTTTATTCGCTAGAGACGATGCCATAATATTGAGGAAAAAGCCGTGGGCTCCGTGCAATTCTATTCCGTCGCACCCTGCTTCTTTGCAAAGTTTTGCCGCATAAACAAATTCATCTTTAATTGTTTTAATATCATATTCCGATAGATCGTTAATCGAATCTCCCCTGTGAAAACCAGCGCTGGGATAGGCAAGCTGTACAAAAATCCTCGTCCCTTCAGCGTGATACACTTTAGTCAATGTTTTTAAATAGGCTTTATGGTCATCCGAGTAAACACCAATTCCTCCATCATGTTTCTTTCGGGAAGTGACCGAGAAGGCTTGAGTAATTATAAGCCCCATTCCATTCGATGCCCTTTGCAAATAATGCTGAAGAACCTTATCACTCATGGAGCCGGACGGTTGGATCGGCATTCCAAAAGGCACCATAGGTGCCATCACCACTCGATTTTTAAAATCCACGTTTTTAATTCTGATTGGTTCCAATATTTCCAACACTTTATTCTCCTTTCGTTACATATTTATACTTGAAATTTTTACAGTTCTTATTATAATTATAATGAAATAATAAAAAATGGTAAGTATGCACTTATTCGTAGTATACTTACCAAAAGGAGAGTGTAAAATACATGGAATCATTATGCCGAAGTAAACAAGCTCCCTTTGAATACACTCTTGAAATTATAAACGGCAAATGGAAATTGAGGATTATCTACGAACTGGGCTGTGAAGCTACGTTAAGGTATGGAGCACTCAAACGCAGTATCCCTCATATTACGCATAAAATACTAAGTACTCAATTAAAAGAATTGAAGAATGACGGACTTATTATCCGTAAAGAATATCCTCAAATTCCCCCAAGAGTAGAGTATGCTTTATCTGAAAAAGGACTTTCGATTTTCCCGATCATTTTTTGCCAAAAAGGGCTGTCGCCAGCGATAATTTCATATCGCTATTGCGACAGCTCATCTTTCTTTATTTTGCGTTCTGATGAACTGCTCCGTTAGTTTTAGCTTCTTCCGCTATCGCCTGCTCACCGCGTTTAATCGCTTCTCTGACCATCGAACATCCGACCAATGTGAGGTTACTATATAACGATGTAGATAAAAATAAGATAACCACCATTCGTTTCTATAAATTATCTCTTTAACTGAATGCCTTCAAAAGCATAATTTATTAAGACTCTTATAAAAGATTCATCTAATTTTTCGCCTGTTACTAACAAACGATAAAAAAGTGGACCATAAATTAAGTCAATACACAATTCAATATCCAAGTCTTTCTTTAGCTCTCCTCTTTGCATCCCTCGCTCTAGAATTCGCCGCGAATCAAGTCGCCGAGGATTAAAATACCTTGATCGATATTCTTCCGCCAACTTTAAATCAAATTGTCCTTCTGCAATTAATTCATTGATTACTTTGCCTTCCCGGCTAGTTAGAAACTTGGCTAAATTGCTAGCCTGAATGACTATATCATTAATAACGGAACCTGTATCCGGTACGGGAAGCCTAGACATAGCCGCAGATAGAAAGCCGTCCATAACAACCGCAGCTTTGTTGGGCCACCATTTATAAATAGTCGCTTTACTCACCTTGGCCCGTTCAGCAATTTTCTCAACAGTTACGGTTCCAAAGCCACTCTCTAGCAACAAATCATAGGAAGCAGCAAGAATCGCTTTTTCCGTTGCTGCGTTACGAGGACGCCCTTTTTTCTTTTCCAAAAAAATACCTCCCTGTGTATTTTCGCCAATCAAAACTATACGTACATTATACTAAATATTTTTTCATAAGAAAATAAAATATATCTTTACGAATACTGAACGTTTAGTTTATAATTTAATCATTAACTAAACTATACGTTTAGTATTTATATTGTGGCACAAAAAAATATAAAACGTAAAAAAACTAAAGGCAGGGATATTATATGAATACTGTACAATCAAAAACCAGGCAAGTCCCAAATTGGATTACAGTTCTGCTAGCTATTGCATGTGGCGTGATTGTTGCTAATCTTTATTATGCGCAACCTTTAGTTGGCCCTATCAGTACCGATACCCATCTTCCTCTAGCGTCAGCAGGATTAATCGTAACGTTAACGCAAATTGGCTATGTTGCTGGATTATTATTTATTGTTCCCCTTTGTGATCTCATTGAAAATCGACGGTTAATTTCCTCCACATTAGTAATTGTGATTTGCGCATTAGTCGCAGCATCCCTTACGCATCATGCACTATTTTTTCTTATGGCGTCAATGTTCATCGGGCTGGGTTCTGTAGCAACGCAAATACTGGTGCCCTATGCAGCTCATTTAGCAACGGAAGAACGGCGCGGCCAAGTGGTAGGCAATGTAATGAGCGGGCTGCTGCTCGGAATCATGCTTGCCCGGCCAGTAGCAAGCTTTGTTACTGACCTTTGGGGCTGGCAGGCAATCTTTATTCTCTCTGCCGGCATTACGACTATATTGGCTGTACTGTTAGCTTTCGTTCTTCCCGCGCGAAACCCTTTGCCGACCACGAATTATGGTGGTTTAATTCGTTCCTTGTGGTCACTATTTAAAACGAAAGCTGTATTACGCCGCCGTGCGTTCTACCAAGCTTGCTTATTCAGTGCTTTCAGTCTGTTTTGGACGGTAATCCCTTTATGGCTGGCCAGTCATTTTCATTTGTCACAGCAGGGCATTGCCTTATTCGCCCTTGCCGGTGTGGCAGGTGCCATAGCTGCTCCTATCGCAGGAAGATTGGCCGATAAGGGCTGGACCAAACGATTGACGGGTTTGGCCATTGTCATTGCGATTCTATCTTTTTTGCTTACACATATATTTAAAGATTCTTCAACCATCGCTTTAATGCTGTTTGTCATTGCAGCCATTACTTTAGATATGGCAGTATCCGGTAATCTCGTTCTTGGTCAGCGTGCGATTTATTCACTAGGCAGCGAAATACGTGGGCGCGTAAACGGAGTATTTATGGCTGTTTTCTTTATCGGTGGGGCAATTGGATCTGCATTAGGCGGCTGGGCATATGCTTATGGTGGCTGGATGTTTGCATCTATTCTCGGACTAAGTATACCAGTTGTAGCATTATTATATTATTTCACAGAAAAAAATAATTAGCATATACTGGTAAAATTCCCCAAGCATCCGCTCAATGGCATGTTATGCCAACCTCTCACACCCCGTACGTACCGTTCGGTATACGGCGGTTCAATAGCTTGAGTGCAATGCCTCTGCTAACAGTTCCTACTGCCAAGCCTGTAGTAGTGGACTTTCACCACCAAGTTATCGCCCATTCGGGGCAAACCAAAAAATGACCTGAAGTCTCACTAATGAAACTTCAGGTCATTTTATTTATTTAGCATTCTGATGAACTGCACCATTTTCAACTTGCGCTTCTCTTTCTACTGCTTCACTACCACGCCGGATGGCTTCTCTAACCATAGAACCAGCTTCCCCCGTAGTAACGTCGCTCCAATGAGATGTTTGCATATAACCTTTTTTGCTATTCTTCTTTGCTACACACTCGATGTGCATTGGAGTGGTTATTCGGTGAAAAGAAAACACCTACTTGTATGTTCGCCAAGACATACTGTGTTTTGATAGATACGTGATACTGATCCGCGAAATTGGAGTTTTGCGAATGCGGATAAATTACGAAGTTTAACAGGAAATCCAGCAGATTACCTATTCATTATTCTTAAATAACGGCGCAATTCTATCAATACGATTTGTCCATATACCACCTGTATAATTAGGCGGTAAACGTTTTATATCTTCCGGTGTGTCAAAGCCTGCCGAGAATTCACCTTCCCCGGCCACAAGTATTACACGCGTATCGGCGTCCGCCATTCGATTCAGGAAACGGTTAGGCCATCCCCACAACCACGGTGCATACTTCTCAGGTATATGCAATTCGGTGTGCCTGCAAGCCGGTGGAACATAGCCTGTCCATCCTATCGCAAAGTAAGAGAGCAAGCTCTTTTTCAGGGTAGCCATCGACAAAGCACGGAGATTAGGAAGAATTTTGTGAACATCAGCAACGGGTTTGTCGCCTCCGTATACAGTCAATTGATTCAAGCGTTCTACAGGAAACTTGGAAAGGTATTGAGCGAGCATTTCACCCTCTTGCGGATCATTGCTTTTAACGTTGTTCCAATAAAGCATTCCATAAGGGTCAATAACTCTATTACGTGGTTGCTCATCGTGACTTGTACGGTATTTAATTTCAATAGAATACTCGTTTGCCACAGCCAGCTCCAATTCCGCCAATATCGACCGGATAGAAGGGTCCCCGCTGCGGTTTATCACCTCAAACCCGGCTAAATGGCGGTTGAGCATGTTTTCCTGCTCCTGGTTCGAGTACATTTTCAACTTTGATGTTGCATTGCTTAACGCACCACTGAAAGGATAGCCGGCTTCTTTAGAAAAAACGGCAGCATGGAAAAGTGCCTTTTGCTCTGGCCCGGTTGGCTAAACGGCTTTTCCTGCTTCATAAGCTTTTAATAAAAGCTCTTTATTATTGGCTGCGGTGTTGGGGTCTCCGCCGCCCGTTGCTAAAATGGTATCAACTGCATTTAAGCCGAGCATCTTAAGCACCGCTTCATTGGTTTGAAAGGATGTCTGAAAAGCCTGTGCGTTCGGATTTCCTTGGGAATATACCATGATCAGGCTTTTAGCGGCATACCTGGGCTTGTAGTTTTCATCGAACAAGCCGCAGATTCTATCCCATAACAGCTTCATTTGAGCTGTAACCTGCCAAATGTATACGGGTGAGCCGAAAACCACAACATCGGCATCGACAATATGTTTAAACATGTTCTGGAAATCGTCTTGCATCACGCACTGACCGGTCTTACGACAAACGAGGCAGCCCTGGCAGGGTTTGATGTTCATATCATACAGGTTAAAAATAGTTGTTTCGGCATCAGCCGCTTGTGCTCCCCGAATAACTTCTTTGACAAGGGTGGCCGTGTTGCCATTTTTTCTTGGACTTCCCATAAAAGCGACTACTTTTTTCATGCTCTAATTCCCTCCAGCAAAATAATATTTAAGATCATTATATCGCAAGAAAATCTGGTCTGTCCAACAATGCGCATCACCTTCAATATGTTTGGTCGTTTTATCTGATTATATGTGTTATTCTTCCAACATAAAAGTAGGCACTTTTGCGGTAGATACTATATTTTAAGAAAGATACTTCCTACAGGGGGAGCGTTAATAACAAAGACAGCCACTCATTTTGGGGTCAGGTCATGACGGCGTTTTTTTTTTTTACAGCCTCTTCTTCATCCCGAGCAGGAAGGTGCGCCGGTTCGCCGGATAGTTTTTGTACGCCTCATATTTTTTATCAAAAAGATTGTTGACGGTTAAGAACAGCGACGACTGCGGGTCAAGATCATAGTTCAGCGAGGTATTAACGGTAAAATAACCGCCCACCTTGCTTGCCCCGGTACCGGTTTCATCCATGTAAGAAGCGGTGATATTCTGCCTAAAATGCGCATAACGCAGATTAAACCCGAGATGAAAAGAATTGTGCGGGTCACCGATCCAGGCGCCGCTCTGGTCTTTACTGTCAAGATAAGTATAGCCGATGTCCGATGTGATCGCCTCTGACAGTCTGCTGGTCAAGCTCAGATTGAAGCCGGTTGTTGTAAGCTGATCAATATTCTGGGGATGGTAAGACGACCACGGATCAGACGGATCTTCGGGTTGCCAGCGAATAGCATCTTTAAGGGTACGTTTGAAGACCGAAAGGGTGGCTTCATTAGCCGCGTTGAGCTTGGACTTTACGCCAACTTCAGCGGTCCAGCCGGTTTCCGGGCGTAAATTGGGATTACCGGTGTTCCCCCAGCCATCATTGCCATAAAGGTCATCAAATCTTGGCGCTCTGAATACTTTGCCCCAGTTGGCGAAATAACTGGTTTGCGCATTGCCCTGGTATAAAAAGCTTAGTTTGGGCAGCCAGTGCGTTCCGTAAAGGCTGTTGTCATCGTGCCGCAGGCCGACTGTCCATGTGGCATGGTCGCCGATACTGATCTGGTCCTGAATAAATACTGCCCTGGTTATGCCGCTGTGGGGGGTGTTCCCTTCCCCGGTACTGGTCACTTCGTCTTTGCGCCACTCGCTGCCCCAGGTCAGGAGGTTGTCCCGGTTCAGGCGAGCACTGTCCTGATACTCAAACGCACGCACTTTATTTTGATCCCGGAAATCACCGCCGATATCGCCGGAATACACTTGTTCATTATCATAATAACGTAATGTGCGGATGCCGTCGGCATGCTGCCTAGTATAAGCCATACTCCAATTATGACGCAAAATATCCTGATAATCGGTCAACGACAGATATTGCAGAGAGCCCGGGACTCCCGAATAACTGCTGTAATAATCGTATGTAAACGACAGTGCTTCACCATCCCGCAGGTCCTGATCCAGACGGATATTCGCTGACTTGCCTTCGTAGTGGGCGTTGCCGCGCTGCCCGTCATTCAGGTCCTGATGTCCGCCGATAAACCAATGGGTCTTATTCTCCTGGCCGCCGACCGACAGTTCATACAGTCGCCCGCCGTAGTTGCCCGCCGCCACTGTAGCCGTACCCTGCGTAGCGCCTGAGCTCTTTTTCGTAATAATATTAATCACTCCGCCGACAGCATCCGCGCCATACAACGCCGAACCGCCGCCGCGAACCACCTCTATGCGGTCGACATTCCCCGGCAACATCATCGTACTCAGGTCCACACCGCCATTACTGCCGGCAACCCCTTGCGGCAAGTTTACGCGCTTGCCGTCAATCAAAACCACGATCCGGTCAGACCCCAGAATATAAGGGATGGTCCTGCCGCCGGAGCCGCCATTGCTTTCCACGATGATACCGCTTACCCCGTTCAAGGCCTCAGCCACTGTTGTAGCGTTTTTAAGCTGGATTTGTTCACCGGTGACAACCGTAACGTCATTCGGTGACTGGGCCACTTTCTGCTCGATCCGGTTGGCTGTTACCTCTACCTGGTCCAGTTGGAAGACGGTTTCATCCTCTGCGTAAACACAGTCCGGCACGGTGACAATTAGTGCCCCCATCGCCAGCGACAGCGCGATTTGTTTTCGCAGCCACGGCGTCTTTGAAGATTTCCTTGGAGTGTGCATCGTATGCAAACGAATCCTCCCCCTCTTTTGCTATTGCTAATAAGGCAGTCTTATTTATATTATAAATTCAGTTGTAATTTACATCTGTTAATGTTTGTAAGTATTTTATTAACAAACATTAACAGATAAGTAAAAATATTTCCTGGCTTTTAGGATATTTCTGGCAGGAAGCAGACATACAACGGTCGAAGACAAAATCCCATAGAACGGAAAGAAGGGGTAACTTTGCGCAAATTCGGTACAATGTTTTTCCACAGTAGACTAGTGTTGCTTTTACTTGTTGCCGCGACCCTGATACTGCCTGCAGCCGCAGTAACCGCCTCGCCCGTTACCGTCACTATATTGGCCACTTCCGATACCCATGGTCACATCGTCGGCTGGGACTATTTCACCGCTGCGCCGGCCGAAACCGGTCTAGCCAAAGTCAGTACCTTAGTTGCGCGCGAGCGGGCAAAAAATTCCCGTACGCTGCTGATTGACGACGGGGACTTTCTGCAAGGCACACCGTTGACCACTGTTTACAGCAGCGTGATCAAAGACTGGCGGCTCCATCCCGTAATAGCTGCTTTTAACGCTATGCATTATGACGCGATCATCCTCGGAAACCACGAATTTAATTTTGGCCTGGCGTTCCTGCAAAAAGCGATCACAGCGGCTGAGTGTCCGGTTTTATCAGCCAACACTTTGGACAATCAGACTCAAAAAGTCTGGCAACCGATTCAGCCTTACCTTATTAGAGAAATTCCCGCGCCCGATAAACTCGCGCCCATACGGGTGGGTATCATCGGGGTAACGACCCAAACCATTCCCCACTGGGAAAATGGCGAAAATTACGCTGGTTTGCAATTTGCCGACCAGGTGGCAACAGTCAGGCAAATCATCAACGAAATCAAAAATAGAGTAGATGTAATTATTGTTGCCAGCCATTCCGGCGTGGAGATTGATGGTCAGGAAGCCCTTCCCGGTGAAAATCAGGTGGCGGCCATCGCCAAAGCCTGCCCGGAAGTGGCGCTGATTATCGCCGGCCATAACCATTACCTCCTCGATAACGCTACGCCGGTAAAAGACAATCGTGGCAACACTGTCTACGACAAAAGCATTGTCCACGGTATTCCGGTGCTCGAACCGGCCTGCTGGGGACTATTTCTCGGCAAAGCCGACTTGACGCTTGTGGAAAAAAACGGCCACTGGCAAGTCACGGCTGTTGCCACTGCCAATCTTCCAACCGAAGGCATACCGGAAGACCCGGCCGTCACAACGGTAGCCCGGCTTTATCATGATGCTACTCTTCAGTATCTCAATACCAAGATCGGCACCGCGACTGCTGCCTTTACGATGACCAACGGTACTTTACAGGACACGTCGCTGATCAATCTAATCAACACTGTCCAACGCCATTATGGAAAAGCCCAATTGTCCGCCACTCCCCCGTATAATCCGGCTGCTCGTATTGACCCGGGAGAGATCCGCTTACAGCATGTCGCCGCCATATGCCCGTATGAAAGTTATCTGTATACCATCGAAATCAGCGGCACGCAGCTTCGGCAATACCTGGAGCATGCCGCGGCTTATTACCGGCAATTCCGCCCGTCCGACACCGCCATCGGTCTAAACAATAACGGCACGCCGGACTACAATTTTGACATAATTCAAGGCATAGACTATGTCATTGACATTACCCGCCCGGCCGGGCAGCGCATCCGGCATCTCACCTACCGGGGCCGTTCGGTTAAAAATACGGACACCTTCAGCTTGGCCATCAATGGCTACCGTTTAAACGGCGGCGGCGGTTATATGGCGGCTATCGGCGTAGATCAAGATCATCCGGCAAAAATTCTCTTTGATTCGCAAAAATCCTATGGTGAAGCTGGCCAAATCCGCAATTTAATAAGTCAATATATCCAGGATAAAGGCACGATCAGCCCGCATATTGAAAACAACTGGTCGATTGCCACCGCCCCGGTGAAAGTAACAGGCAAGCCAACGAGGGCTGAATATACCGATAAATATAAAGCAGCTAACTAAACCAGTCTTTTGTTCGGCCACTTTTCCGGGTTACTTTATAGTTTTAACTGAGGCTTTATTGGTCATCATCTTAATAAAGATCGGGACTAAAGCAGGATCAAACTGGGTTCCTGCTTTGAGACAAAGTTCATGTAGAGCTTCGTCTATAGTCTTAGCGGCTTTATAGGGTTGCTGGTGAGTCATGGCATCGAAGGCGTCCAAAATGGATATGATACGCGATAAAAGAGGAATCTCCTCTTCTTTAAGCCCCTGAGGATAGCCATGGCCGTTCCACCATTCATGGTGATATAAAATGGTATCGGCGAGATGGGCAAATTCTCCCGATGCGTGAGCAATTCGATAGCCGATTTCGGCATGTTTTTTCATGATCAACGACTCTGATTCAGTAAGATGGAACTTCTTCAGAACAATATCTTCAGGTATGCCGATTTTTCCGATGTCCTGTAATTTTGTAGCCTGCACAAGGTTATTGAGGTTTTCCTTGGAAAGATTAAGAATAAGTGCGAATTTTTTAGCAAGAGATTCCAATCTTTCCAGGCGTTCTTTGCTTTCATAATCTTTTTCTTGCAACAGTTTACCTAATGTTTCCGCGATGGCCCACCTGGCCTTTTTGCCTTCGACAAGCTTAACTTCATACATTAATTTTTCAGCTTCTTTTAAGCTTTTGGACAAATCAGCTTCACTATCGGTTTGAGTTGCCACACCCCAAGATATGCTTAAAAGGATATCTGTCTTCTGCTGGTTTTTACAGGCTGCACTAATCTTATGCAAAATACTGAGAGCTGTTTCTTTGTCCGTGTTTGGAAGAATAATCGCGAACTCATCGCCGCCCCATCTTGCTATAATATCGTTTTGACGGCAGGACTGTTGAATAATGAGGGCCATCCTTTTGAGCCAATTATCCCCTTCCTGATGCCCAAAAACATCATTGACGAACTTTAGCCCGTTCATATCACCAACGAGCAGGGAGATAGGCAGGCAGTCATTGTTTTTGGCCAGCTCTTGTATTTTCTTATCAAAATAAGTCTTATTATACAATCCAGTCAATTCGTCGCAGTAAGTGAGGTAAGTTATGTGAGCCGCTCCGCGCGCAATTTTATCCTTTTGATCTCTAAAAACAAGCTGAATAAGCCCGATTGCGTTGAGGAGCAAGATCATGTGCGAAACAATATAGGGAGCCATCTGGGGCATTTTTAGAATATAAGAAAAGATAACGGTATTGACAACCCAAGCCATATTTAATAAGCCTAAAAAAAGAGCGAGATTTCCGTACCTTTTGGCCGACCTGATCATAGCCGCGCCGACACAAAAGGATAGGGCAAATACCGCTAAAAAAGTGTATTGAATCATCTGCAGATCCGACCAATTCTGTTTTGAGAAAAAGATAAAAAACAATAACCAAATGATTCCTATGCTTAAAAATAGGGATATTCCAGCTTTGACTTTCAGGAATATAAAAGTCCCCCAAGATATTAAAAGGTTTGCATAGAAATATGAACTTAAACTAAGAAGTAAAATCAGGCGGTTTTGTCTCAGCACGCTGGGGAAGAAAGCATCCAGACTATAATTAAAGGCAATGATGACCCAGCCGGTAAACCACAGGCCAATAAAAAACCTGTTTTCGAACATAAAGATATAGATATACAACATCAATAAGACAGCAATAGCCCCAAGCGAGGCAATTAATAGTATGGTAGAAGGTTCCATAGTAGCTCCCGTCAAAGCAGGCCAGCTTTTTAGTCCAATTATACCAAATAATTCTGCAGCTATCCAGACTATTTTCCTCGCACCTCATCGCGACAAGATATAATCAAAATTGTGATAGAGCTATAGTAAAAGATAACCTTGAAAATCTCCTGCGATAAGCCCACCGCTAAACGTTCAAGCCTCATTCGTGTGACAATACTCATGTTATATAAGCGAAGAATACCCCAAAGCTCATATCAAGCTCTGGGGTATTCTTCGCTTTATTTTACATTTTGATGAACTGCACCATTTGCTTTCGCTTCTTCAGCTATTGCTTGCTCACCACGTTTAATCGCTTCTCGAACCATGGAACCGACTTCGCCCGTAGTAACGTCGCTCCAGTCATGATCACTGACTTTGTCACCAAAGCCGAGATCATTAGCTAATTTATATTTTGTTTCTTCGGACATAACTTTCCCCATACATAGCCACCTCCAACAATGATTTTAGGAAGCCTATGCATATTATTCACCGCCGCGTTAAAAACTATTCATTTTTTAAAAAGCTTTTTATAAGGAAAAACCGGTACAACGGTTTGTTTATGAAGTTATTAAGTTATTAAATGTTCTTAAGAATGGACTTTATAATAACCAGGGAATAATAACAGCGAGCGTATTACGGGGGCAAAAGAGAAAGGAGATGAACGATGCCGTCCGCCTACTGGTACTATGGATTAGTGGTGATTAGCCTGGTGCTGCTGGCTGCTTCGCTGGTATATAAAAGAGACTGGAAGCTGCTGGTGTTGCAGCTAAATGTTGCCGCCCTCATTCATCCTTTTGAGATAGTGGTATTAATACTGCTGAATGCGTATCGCTATTCACCCGGCATTCTGGCAAATCCAATATTGGACAACTACATAGGATCCTATATATCAAACTCGTTCATTGTCCCGGCTTCGGCGATAGCTATAAACGCCTTTTCACTTTCCTGGGGCTATGCGTTAGGTATAGCCGCTATCTTTACCGGCATCGACTGGTACTTTACAACGCTGGGTATTTATCAACATTTTTGGTGGAAATCTGTTTATACAGGTATCGGGCTTAGTATTCTCTATGCAATAAGCAGATGGATTTGGGCCGGGTTACAAGAGAAACGGCCTCATTTAATTTTTAGGCTGGCCGTCATTTATCTAACCTATTCTCCCCTCCATAACTTACTGGTTTTTTTAGTAAATAAAGGAGGACAATTATTTATATTTCAAATGCCCTGGTCCGCCGGGGATCCTCAGAAGTATCACCAGGGATTTTTCTTTCTCTATCTTCTTATTACCAGCATTATCATTACATTATGTGTAGGCCTAAAGTTGCGTTTGCGCTACCGGCTGTTGGGCATTGCAGTCTTGGCCCTGGCCTACTGGACTCTGGAACAATATCACATTTTCCTTCCTGTTGTGGCGGATATTTCAGCATGGCAGCTTGTCTTAGTGCCGATCATTGTCGTGCCGGTTGTTGTTTGCCTTTTTCGTGTGGCTGCATTGGATTATCTATTTCCCCGCTAGAACCCGTTATAATAGTAGTAATATTCCGAAAACGCTACATCGTTTTTTAATACGGCAAGACCAACAGGCTGGATTACACCAGCCTGTGGGTCTTGCCGCGGCAATGTCACTAAACAATTTCAACTCTATATTCCTTGAGCCATGCAGCGACTTGAATCAGGTAAGCAAACAGTTGCGGCCCTCCCATAAGTTGACCAAACCAGGGTATATTGGCCGCTGACAAATCCGATTCTGCTATTTCATTTAACCTATTGACGTTGACCAAAAGTACTAAAGGAGAGGAAGGATTTTTAAGAATACTTAACGCCTCATCAACCACAGCTTTCGTATAAGACGGGTTATGAGTTTTGGGATAAGGGCTTTTCTTCCTCCATAAGACATCATCCGGCAATATTCCGGTTAAAGCCTGCCGCAGTAAACCTTTTTCCCGGTTATTATGATATTTCATATTCCAGGGGACATTCCAAACGTATTCAACGATGCGGTGATCACAGAACGGGACGCGCACTTCCAGACCGAAGGCCATACTCATCCGGTCCTTACGATCAAGGAGAGTGGCCATAAACCGGGTGAGACTTAAATAAAAGATTTCTCTCATTCTTGCGCTCTGCGTGTCTTCCCCGGCCAGACGCGGAACCTCGGCAAGCGCCTCATGATAACGCTGAGATACATAGTCCGCCGCTTTTATTTTTTCTTTTAACTCAGTTGAAAGAAAAGACAGACGCAGGTCCGGCCGAATAGCCCAGGGAAAAGTATCGGCTGCAATCATATCCAGCCGATGAAACCACGGATACCCGCCAAAAACCTCATCCGCACATTCGCCGGATAATGCCACTGTTGCTCCCTTTTTAATTTCCCGGCAAAATAGGTAAAGGGAGGTATCCACATCGGCCATGCCCGGCAAGTCGCGGGCTAAAGCAGCGGCAGGCAGGCTTCCGGCCAGTTCAGGAGTGTCCAGTTCTATATAATGGTGATTGGTCCCGAAATATTCCGATACCCGTTTAACCCAAGGAGCGTCCGGATTGGGCTGAAAGCTGCTAGCCTTAAAAAACAGATTGTTATCTTTGTAATCTACCGAATAGGTAGGTAATGCTCCCGGCCAGGTTTCCGAATAAGATTGGGCTGCCAGTGCCGTTAACAAACTGGAATCAAGTCCGCCGGATAAAAGCGTGCAGATGGGAACGTCCGATACCAGTTGGCGCTTGGTCGCATCACTGACAAGATCACGTACCGTGCTGATGGTAGTAGCAAAATTGTCTGTATGGGGTTTGGATTCTAATCGCCAATACTGCTTAACTATCTTTCCGCGCCGGTCATAAGTCAGGCAATAACCCGGCTTTAGCTCGCTGACTCCGCGAAACACGCCATGTCCCGGCGTCCTAGCCGGTCCAATCATAAATACTTCCGCCAACCCTTCAGCGTCAATCTGCGGTTTAATCAACGGATTCGCTAATAATGTTTTAAGCTCAGAGCCAAAGATGAAACTTGAGCCCCGCTCGGCATAGAATAAAGGTTTTACTCCTATACGGTCCCTGGCCATAAACAGACTTTGACGAACTTCATCCCAAATTGCAAAAGCGTATATGCCGTTAAACTTTTCAACACATGCTGATCCCCATTCTATAAATGCGGTCAGAAGAACCTCCGTGTCGCAGCGAGTTGTAAATATGTACCCCCGGCTCTCCAAATCCTGTCGCAGTTCAGGAGTGTTGTACAATTCGCCGTTATATGTAATGACAAATCTTTGCTCACCGCGATAGCGGATCATAGGCTGAGCCCCGTTGACCGGGTCAATAACACTTAAACGTCTATGACCTAGTGCAGCATGCGGCGACATATATACCCCCTCTGCGTCCGGCCCACGTGCGGCCAACGTCGCCACCATGCTATCCAATATATGCCTTTTCCCCGTTAAGTCTTGCTCCCAGTCGATCCAACCTGTGATTCCGCACATATTACTCTCCATCTCCTTATAGAAAATAATACGCCTTCCTGCCGCATCCGGGCAGACAGAAGCGGCCAGTACAGGCGACACTACCTCACAGCAAAATTTATATGATATAAATATGCTTTAACCGGGAATTTGGTCACCTGCTTAAAAAATATGTATTTACTTTATAGCAGCCGGGTAAGCTAATCGCAAAGTCAAGTCCTATAAAAATTCCCGTCGTAGGAGGTTTTATCATGTCCAAGAACTTTCTCGGCAATAATCAAGCGAGCAAAAGCCTTGACGCCTCCATTACCATTTCCGGTTTGTCCGCGCCGGAATCACCGGGCAAACTCATGACTGACAACCAAATATATGAGGATGATAACATGGATCTCGCCGCTGATACAGTTGGTTTCCCTCTTCAACATGACAACAGAAGATCTGCCGACAACTCAGTTGCCCGCATGTTATGGGGACATGGCGAAAAACTAAGTATAAACGCGCGAGTAAGTGAAGATGATAATTTGATATAAATGATCATGCCTAATAAAAGATATTGTTTCTCATAGAAGAATAAAATCTGGCTAGAACCAGGCTTACTGGTAATTACAAAAAAATACTTTATATTATGTTAATCAAAAGAGTAGAACTCATAGTATTCTATGAATGTTCTACTCTTTTTTTTCATACTGAAAACTGAAAACATTTATTAATACTTAAAAACAAATTATAGGCTGGCCTTCGGCCAATTCAGCTTATCGATAAACCCCAGGCTGTTCAAAAACGAGCATAGCTAGGCGCACCGGAAGAGCCCGCCGCGCCGCGTACTTCGGGGGTACGCAAGCAAGGGCTCTGAGGAGCAACGACGCTAGGCGAAGTTTTTCAACAGCCTGGGTTGGCCTTCGGCCAATTAGTTTTTCCCCAGTCACACATGAGGTCCAAAATAGGAATAAGTGTCTGTGCTTTTTTGGTTAACGAGTATTCAACTTTAGGCGGAATTTGATGATATTCTTTGCGATCAATCAATTGTTCAGCCTCTAGTCCTTTTAGTTCCTGGCTCAGCATTTTGTGGGTAATACCCGGCAGGTTTCTCTTCAGTTCCCCATACCTTAAGGTCCCTTCCCCGGATAATGTATAAATTATTAACCACTTCCATTTGCCGCCGAGTACAGATAAAGTATATGTCACAGGGCAATCGTGGTGAGTTAGCTTATATTCTGTCATATTGCCGCTCTCCTTCAGTATAGTATCTTCCTCAATATATAGTATCTATCATAAAAGTGCATACTTTTATATCGAAAGAATAACACATATAATTAGACAAAACAACCATAACTTATATAACTTATAGGAGGAATGTATATATGTCAAAAAATATACTCGTTTTAACAGGCAGCCCTAGAAAAGGCGGCAATACCGATAAGCTGGCAGATGCATTTATTGCCGGCGCCCGGCAGGCGGGACACACGACTGTAATATATACAACTGCAGATAAAAGCATAAAGGGATGTATTGACTGTCAGACTTGTTTCAAAAAGGGTACCCCCTGTTCTATTTCGGATGATTTTAATGAATTTGCGCCGCTTCTGGAGCAAGCTGATATGGTTGTGTTTGCAACACCAATGTACTGGTTCTCGTTTCCGGTACAGTTGAAAGCTGTTATTGACAAGTTCTATTCCTATATAATTTCGAAAAGGCCATTAAAGATAAAGGAATGCTCGCTTTTAGTCAGCGGAGGTACGCATGATGAAACGGTGTTCGAGGGTATTGTTAAGTCCTATAAACTAATTGCTCAATACCTGAATTGGAAGGATAGCGGCATAATCATTGTACCGGGTCTTCATGATAAAGATGATATTTTGAAGACCGATGGATTAAAGAGAGCTGAAACATTGGGGAAAAACATACTTTGATTTTCTCAGAGACACTGCTCTCGCCATCCCCGTCATTCCGGCCACGAAGCTGGAAAACAAGGGCTTCAATAAAGGAAGACACCGGCAAAAGCTGGTGTCTTCCTTTATCTGGCCAATTTTTATTTCCCGGCAATAGCGCGGTAATTATTGTGACAAAATTTCCGCCAAACGGAACAATACGGCATCGACGTCCTTCTTCCGCCCAATTGCATCATCAATAATAACCGGGACCATTTGGTTGCACTGGATGCCTACCATAACATTGGTTACTCCTTGCTGCAATAAGGTAACTGCCATTTCCGACATTCGACTTGCTAAGAGCCGGTCAGTTACAGTCGGGGCTCCACCTCGCTGGATATGTCCCAATACTGAAACACGAGTCTCCAAACCGGTTCCCTGACGAATTTGCTCGCCAATGGTAATCGCGCTGCCTACGCCTTCGGCCACAACAACAATGCTATATTGTTTTCCCTTGGCACGGGAATCACGCAGTTGCCGGCAAACGTCGTTTAAGTCATACGGGATCTCAGGGACTAAAATAATTTCAGCTCCCCCGGTCAGTCCGGCAGTCAGAGCAATCCAGCCGGACTTTCGTCCCATGACCTCAACCAGCATCACTCTGCCATGAGCCGAAGCTGTATCCCGCAGCTTGTTTATGCTATCCAGTACCGTATTCACAGCAGTGTCAAAACCAATTGTATAGTCGGTTCCCCAAATGTCATTGTCGATAGTTCCCGGCATCCCAACCACTTTCATACCCAGCTCACTTAACAGCTTTCCACCGGTGAGGGAGCCATCCCCGCCAATTATGACCAACCCTTCAACGCCTTTTTGCTGCAGGTTACTTAATGCGGTCTGGCGTCCTTCCAAGGTTTTAAACTCTTCACAGCGAGCCGTCCCTAAGAAAGTACCGCCTTTTTGAATTATATCACCAACAGAGCGGGAATCAAGTTGAACAAAATCCCTGCTAATCATGCCTGCATAACCATTTTTAATCCCCAGAACTTCCATACCTTTTGCCTGAGCCACCCGGACAACCGCCCGGATGGCTGCATTCATCCCCGGGCAATCACCGCCGCTGGTAATTACTCCTATCTTTTTCAATAAAATCCCTTCCTTTAACCTTTAACCTTTAACCTATAACCTATAACCTATAACCTATCTAACATATCATGCTTCCCTCGTTTTACAAATACTATTATAGTTGCCAAATCTATGATATATATATTATTATATGTCGCATTAAAGAATTGACATCCGGGTATAGGATAAGCTCTGAGGTTTTCATGCTGCTATATTAAAAAAATCGCAACTATGGTAGTTGCCGCAAGCCCCAATAGAACGGGAATTAAATTCCGGCTGGCCAATGCAAACGGATCAACGTTACAGATGGCAGCCGCAGGAATTAACGCCCAGGGAATGAGGGTGCCGCCTCCCACCCAAACTGCGGCAATCTGGCCTAAAGCTGTTAGAGTTTCTATACCGGATCCAATTGCCGTTGAAAATAGATGAGCGATAGATCCTGCCAGTGAGATACCAGAAAAACCCGATCCGTCAAGTCCGGTAATAGCTCCGACGACTGTTAGTGTCACAGCGCTAATTACGGGATTAAGCGGGACAGTTTGCGCAACCGCTATTCCGATATCATTGACCAACCCCTGTGACCCGGTTGGAAGAACCCTGCCCATAATTGTATTAATCCCTGAATCGCCTAAATAAAAGAAAGCAGCAATGGGAATTACGGGTCCGAATACCGAAAAACCAAATTTAAACCCTTCCAACAGGTAGGATGTCAGCTTCTCAAGTCCATGCTGTTTATGCACCAGCATAGCAATCAGTGCTAAAATAAAAACAGCCGTACCGCCGATTAGCGCAGTAGCATCTCCTCCTTGCAGCCCGGCGCCGTACATGACGATAATATCGAGAACAAACAGTATCGGTATCAGTAACGCCAGTGTGCTTTTTATTTTCGGAGACAAAGGGCCAACAGCTTCCGACTCTATGGAATCCTGAATATCACCTAAAGAATGTAAATTGAATTGGCATTCCGGATTTTTTCCAACTCCCAACTGACCACCCTGATTCATATCCCGGCGCAATAGCCAGAAAGCGGTCAGGGTGGTCACAGTTCCCATAACCAATACTAGGGGCATACTGGCGCTGACTACACTCTGAACAGGAATTCCGGCAGCACTGGCAGTGAGTTTGGGAGCGCCTTGAATGACAAAATCACTGGACAAGGCGATACCATGCCCAAATAGGTTCATGGCCATAGCTACCCCGATTGCCGGCAGTCCGGCGCGAAGGGCAACAGGCAATAATACGGCTCCAATAAGGGCAACGGCTGGTGAAGGCCAGAAAAACCAGGAAGTAACCATCATGACGATGCCGATAATCCAATAGGCCTGCCCGGGTGTGCGGATAAGCTTAGCTACCGGCGCCACCATGACCTCGTTGATTCCGGTAACCATCAATACTTTACTCATTGCTACAATAATAGAAATAATTAAAATTGTGCTTAACAGTTCGGTAATTGCATATATAAAGCTGTTAAAAATCCCGCTGACAGCCTGATATACACTCCCCTGCACCATGAACCCGATGATAAATATACCAATTATACAGACCAATGTCGTGTCCCGTTTCAAAATCATTACCCCGAGAATAGCAAAAATAAAGATTAAATACACCCAATGCAACAAAGACAATTCGGCTCCCATACATCACCCTCCCAATTTATTTTGAGAATGATAACATCCGGCATACCACCTGCTAAATAGGTGAATAATAAAGCAGCGGTGATGCGTCATAAGGATAATTTCTACCATTTTTTGCTCCCGGTTTTATTATTAATATGTTCCTGCGCCAATATAAATGCACCCGCAAGCAAGCCATTGCCGGAAACCCCGGCTGAATCGGCGCCAAATCCGAGTCCGTCCGACAAAACCAACCATGTTCAGCAGTACCTGCAAAACTTTGATGGCAAGGCCGGTCTTTACTTTACCACTCACCGCCCGCTGCCTTATGCCAGTAACTTTATTGCCAATCTATCGGCTAAAGCATATAATGCGTTAAAAAACCAGTGATGCATGGAAAACAAAAACAGCACCCATACTGGGTGCTGTTTACTTTAGACAAATTTAAAGTTGGGCAACAGGTTGCGTCTTCCGGCGCTGCAAATATTTTTGCTGATACATGGCGTTATCTGCTTTATGCAATAGACTGTCCGCATCAGGTGGTTCTGCTCCGCCCGCAACCGATACCACGCCGGCACTCACTTGCATCAAATAAGGCTTTTCCGTATGTAATGCCAGCCAATTCAATTGCTGCTGAATTCGCCGGATACAATCCTCCGCAACCTGCTGGGAGCAGTTTGTAAAAACTATGGCAAATTCATCGCCCCCCACTCTGCCAATAATGTCATTTTCGCTAATATAGTTGCGTAACAGGGATACAAAAGTATTGATATAGCAATCCCCTTCCCTGTGCCCGTAAGTGTCATTAACCTTTTTTAATCCGTCTAAATCCATGAACGCCAAGCATAGCTCGCTTTTTTTCTCCCGGAAATGCAATAAGGCCAATACCAATTTTTCCCGAAAGGCCTGACGGTTCAACAACCCGGTCATGCTGTCTGTCAAGGCAAGTTTCTCCAGGGTTTTGGTACGAATAGCCTTTGCGGTGATATCAGTCAGGCTAAGAATCAGGTGGGGCTTTCCGTCAAAGTTGATACTGGCAGTCGCTGCTACCACTATAGCAACACCGTTCCGGCGATATATGGGGAGCTCAGCTTCAGCCGGTGCATCGCGGCGAAGAAGCTGAGTCCAGGCAAGGTATTCTGCCTGGTTTGTACCAAAAAAAACTGTTATACATTTCCCCACCGTTTCTCCTTCCGAAGTAGCAAGCAAATCGGCCGCCGCCCGGTTTATCTGCACAAGGATCCAATCATCGTTTCTTATCAGCGCCATCGGCGCAGGAACTAAGTTAAAGAGGTGCCTTATATCATCCCGGCAGCATTGATATTTATCAAAAACCATCTGTTCTTCTCTTCTTGTCGCCCTTGATAAACGACTGGCTGCCAATATAATAAGTACCAATAAACTGACAGTAAACATACCTGTCCACCTTTGCGTCAGACTAAAAACAACCCAAGCGATAAGCAGCATAAATATTAAAATATATTTACAGCGAAAAACCTGATCAATTTTAAGGATATTGAACATACGAGCACCCGCTACTTTCTGCCGTGATACAGAGCGAAATATTCCTCATCTTAATAATGATGCCACATATCTGGCTCAAATTCTATCGCCCGCAAAGATAGAAAATATCTTCCCGAATTATCACTGGCGGATATTCTCAATAGGAAATTCAGTAAAGATTTTCGACTTATTCCATTAGACACTAGGAGCCTGTCCGACGAAACGTTTTTTGCAACTTCTGTTTTCCTTGGTCAGACTCCTAGTGTCTATTAATGTAGTACGAAAGCGTAACAAATGTAAAGCAATGGATAGGTTAAACCGAACATCAAAAGTATCCAACGAAGTTTGTAAAATATTTTCTATTCTTTGCTTGCGGGCAACTATGGTTTTGTGGTGCAAATACATTTCTTCTGACACAATCTTAAGATTGGAAGATTGAAGGATTTTCTCCAGCGTTATGAGTAAATCGGTGCCATTTTCCTGATCAAAATTCAGCAATTTGCCCACCATTCTTTCAATAAATTCTTCGGTATCCGGCTTACCGGCCAGAGGATACAGCAGTTGGTACGCACCGCCGTCCTGATGATGATAGACATCCCGGTCCAGCCACAACCGGCGCCCTACAACTGCTGCCGCCCGGGCCTGATGACAGCGATACATGAAGCTGTCAAGCCCTCCTTGTTGCCCGCCAATACCGATGGCAACTCCTATATGGGGAAAACTTCCAGCCAATTGTTTTTTTAGGGAAATCCCGATAGCAATCTGTCGTTCTTTATCTTCATTCGGCAACGCTGGGTGCAAGAGGCCAATTCCTTCCCCCCATTCCCAGGCGACAATTCCCTGACAAGTATTTAGATGATCCACCATCACGTCAACGTCGGTTTGCACTGCTGCTGCATTTTCCGCCGTCCGGCTTAAGGGCTTGCCGCGCCAACCGGTAAACCGCAAATAAAAAGCATGAAATGTTGCCGGTAAATACATCATTAATTGTCTCGCCGTAGTCCAGGCGCTATCATCAAAAACGCGGTTTCCCTCCGCCAAGTCAAGCAAGAACTGGTTTCTCCGGTGCCGTTTATAGGACTCGACCAGTTTCTCCTCCACTTTGATCCGTTCTTCAATCTCACGTTCCAATTCTTGCTGTATCTCCTGCAGATATAGTTGCTGTGAGTCGCTGATCTTCGTTATCTTCATCATGTCGCGAAGATTTTTTTCCAATACTTTTGCCATATTGGCATAGTGAACCATGAGTTCATTATTTTGGTACTGTTTATTATTACATCTTTTTTTGAATTGTTCCAATTCTTCCAGTTCTTCCTGAAATAATCGACTTATTTCATCATCCATAGCAACACCAACACCTCAACAGTAAAGCTAGCAAATATTCTCTCTACTTATCGGGAAGATTCCAGGGGGATCAAATTGAATTCCAAGCTTAGCTCTTCGCCAAATTCTTCACCGCATTCCCGCATACTCCTGTTTTTGGTAGAATAGTACCAATTGACACAAATATCACTTCCTCCATTGAATGCGTCTTCCAGCATATAGACCATATCCATCAGGCATTTGGTGCTGCTGGTATTCATATAGGAAATATTGATTTCCACGACAATCCTGTGGCCAGTAACCGCTAAATAATCCTTCAACCAAACAAAAATATCCTGATAGAAACCGGATGTATTTTCGGGATAAGACTGGCCGGTTACCCTCAGCACTCCGGTTTCCGGACTAAAATCAATTTCCGGAGAAGATTTTGTACCCGTCCGGTATAACCTTTCCATCAACCACAACCCTCCTCGTATACTTAAATAACTACAGGCTGACTTTCAAAGTAAAAAAAGAATATTTCTCGTCGTGATCTATAAACATATACTCAAGTTTCGTTGATGCTTTGCGGGCCATATCAATAATTCCCAGCCCGGCGCTATCGCCATCAGCATTCCTTCGTCCGAATTTAAGCGTTTCTTTATAAATTTTTTTCAGTTGGTCTTTGGTCAATGAATTAACATAATCAATCCGTGCTTTTAACTCTTGCACATCCTCTTTGCTGACGAGATTACCGGAACAAACAAAAAAGCGGTCTTCTTGCCGGCCAATAACAATAATACTTTCAAAAGCCCTGCGGCTAATTTCATGTTCGTTGCTGCCGGTCGGCTTTTTAAGAAAATAATTTTTGATATTTTGGGATTGTTCAATATATATCGCAAATACATTATGAATATCCTTTTTTCCCATATTCTTTTCTTTTTGTAAATAGGAAGTAATCGCTGTGCCAAATTCCTCGATAATTTTCTGGGTAAAAGCACCGTTAAAGCTGACAATAATATCGCTGCTGCTTAATTCGCCAATTAGCTGATGCAATTTTTCGTTGATCATACTTCACCGACCTCCTTAAAACTTGAGTCCCATAACTGTAATATCATCTAGTTGTTCTTCCATCCCCATATAGGTTTCGAGATTTTGTAATAATGCGGTTCTTTGTTCTGTCATGGGAAGCAGGAAATTTTCAGTTATCAGTTTGGAAAAATTGTCTATGCTGAAAGGATTAGGATTCTCTCCGTGCTGATCAAAAAAACCGTCTGTTGACAAATACAGCCCGTCGCCGGGTTCATAACCAAATTCCCTGTTCTCAAACTGAATAATGCGAAGCTTTTTACGCAAGCGGCTTTTTTGGTCATAGCCTATACTACGGCGTGAGCCAGGGATTTCCTTGATTTTTCCACTGTGCACAAAAAAAAGCGGCAGCCTGGCGCCAGCAAACACCACCTTATGCGCGGTAGTATTCACCTTCACCAGACCCATATCCAGACCGACGTACAGCCTCTCTTTGCTCCCAGAATGAGTGTAAAAAGTTTCATGAATCTTTTTATCCAACAACGCCAGGACATCAGCCGGCTGGCAATTCGCATTTTCATCCAGCAACCGTTTTATCATCTGATTAACGGCAATGGTCATAAAGGCCCCCGGCACGCCATGACCGGTGCAGTCGATGACCGCTGCCATGAATCCGTCAGTACATGGAGCACACCAGTAAAAATCGCCGCCGACAATATCCCGGGGCCGCCAAATAACAAATGATTCGGCAATATAGTTTTCTAAGAAAGATAATTCCGGTAAAATAGACTGTTGAATAACCGCACCGTAGTGGATGCTGTCGGTAATCAGTTTATTCTGGGCCCGAACTTCCGCTTCGGCTTGTTGGCAGACTAAAATTTCCTCCTTTAAACGCTGTTCGCGTTCCTCCAGCTTAATAACCAGTGAGTTGAAAGCCTGGAAAAACTCACCCACAAGATCCACTCGCTGCTTATAGTCGCCTTTCTCAATTTGTTGCGCCTGCCAGGTTAAATGATTCAACCTGGAGTGAAGCTCTTTCAAACTGCCTGCCAGGAAATTGGTTTTGTCCGGACGCTTTACATTTAGACTGCCTTTTGTCAGCGGAACGGCATATTCGTACAATTCCCTAAAATGTCCGGCCACCTGGTTGAACAGGTAAACAATTTCCCCCACCAGTTCGCTGCAGCCCTCGGCAGCGATAGTGTCGGGATACCTTCCCTTTGCCAACAGCCGTATGCCGATCCGCAGCTGTTCTAATGTATCCAACTCTGCATTTTTCATATCCTTCACCCAGACTGCTGCTTACTTATCACCGGTAACCTCCAGATTATCCATATCGGCCGATTCCAGACGGAGAATACCAATACATACAATCCACTCCATCCTCATAGTTTGATTGTAAGTGTCAGGAAAAACCAGACACAAAGTTAAGTAATTTTTTTGTCAGCATCGTCATACCAAAAATGGCGATGACTGTCTTCCGGTATTTACGGTAGCAATGCATCATAACTTGTTATACCTCCCTCGCAAAATAGCGAAAATGCGCATTTTTTGTTGACATTAATTTTAATTATAGAAAAATACTACCATTTCTGTCCATTATCCGCGCGGATAAAAATGTGCCCCCAAATAGGGCCTGTCATTATCCCTGTGATCCATCCCGCCTGATTTTTGGATGAAAGCTAGAAAACCTGACTTACGCCAGCCTTTTAGCAAAGGCGAAAGCTGCCTGCGCCCTTTAGGATGTTGGTTGCACTTCTCCTCTGAAAAAGTTGTACTTTACTTAAAGTAAGACAAACCGGAGAGCTGATTTAAATCAGGTCCCCGGTCTTAGAGTCCAGTCTGGCCAGAAACAGGTACAGTGTGACCGGCGGCATCCCCCGTTTCTTGCCCGCAACATTTATCAATCTGCAAAGCGACGCCAATGGTCATTCGGTCCTCAAAGGAATCCAGCGAAATGTCCTCTTCAAATGAACAGATATACTCCGTTTATTAAATACTTTTGTTATATTTCATAAGGATATTTAAACCATGGTAAGTAGTCGGTGCTTGCCCTAAACTTGATTCACCATCTTTCATGATGAATTTTTGCAGATCAATGGCGAAACTGCTTTTTTCGTCCAACCGGATGTCATAGCCAAGACCTAAGGTATATTTCGTCCTTCCATTCACATCAACCGAAGTATATTGAGGGTTTCCATCGGTATCAAAATAATTATTGACTCTGTCATACCGTCTGCCGTTGCTCTTCATAATATCAAAGCTAACCCGCAACAATCGTTTTTCATTTATTTTTTTACTCCACATCGTCCCTAGATAATGAGCCAGTCTGTTGGAGTTATCAGACGGTACAATACTATTTATATTTTGATTTTCACGCCAATAATACAACATGATATTCTGATTGTTAGGCAATTTTCTGTTGTAGGTCAGCCTGTATTCCCATTGATCTCCGGTAGAGTATTCTTCACCATTGGCGATCTTAGTAACGCTCGTGCTTGTATTGCTTAGCTCACCAACAAATTGCCAATCCCGCCCCGCATGCTGCCAGCGGAGAAACTTTCGCCATTCATTGCCGGGCGATATATCATCATGTGATATATCGGTTGTCGGGTCATATGGACCATTAAAAGCATAACTAGTGCCAACCGTCCACATATCTTCTTTACTGATTCTCCAACTGGCTTCAATTTTCGGGGTAAATTGCCATCCTGTCCCAAATTGGCTAACCGCTACTAAATCTTCATTCATTCTAGCATTACGTTCCGACCAGGACAATGCAGATTTACCGGTAGGAATATTAATATCCAAACTATAATCCACGATATATTTGGGGGTTTCATTACGTTTTGTAAAATTTAAGGTCGTATCAGATAAAGTACTTACCTGGCCACTCGCACCATCCGTGTTGTTTTTCGCAATAATATATTTCGTATTCAAGCTATAGGAAAAATCTTTATGCCAATAGCCAAAAGAGATGGGGTGAGTAAGTTGATAGGCACTATTGCCGCTATAATAATTAAGCTCGCTGACGAAGGTATGCACACTTTTCGGGTGTTCCTGCAAATAGACCAACTGTTCCAGCTGGGCCTTGGTCTGGATTGCATATTTTTGGGCCTGTTCAGCAGAAGCTTTAGCATCCTTCACTAATAGCTCCGCATCAAGCAATGCCTGCTTGGCCTCAGCCGCTTTACTTTCAACCGCTTCGGCGTAGGCAGTTTGCTGATCAGCGATGTGTCCAGCCTGCTCAGCGGCTTTATCAGCGTCGGTGGCACCCTGCTCTAACTGCTCGGCGCGTGCATACGCCGCTTCCGCTTTAGACCAGTCAACGTTTGGCTCTTCTGACACTTCTAATACCGGAATTCCCCCTTGTCGGGCTAAATCCCCGTCTTTCTGCATTTTTTCCAGACGTTTCAATTCTTTTTCCATTCTTAGTAATTCATCTGAGTCTTTGAAAGAATTGGGCTGTACAGGTTCACCAGGCACAGGCGTTTCGACAAGCACAGGCCGCGTTTGAACATTCTGCCTTGCCATTATAGCATCCTCTTCGGCTTGCAACGCAGCTTCCATAGCTTCAGCAGCCGCTGCCGCTGCTTCTGCTTCAGCAATAGCCTCTTTTGCTTTTTTATTTAAATCAGCCGCGTGATCAGCCGCTGCTTTCGCCTCTTTTGCGGCACGCTGCGCCTCTGCCGCTGCTTCTTCTGCATCAAGGGTAGATTGCGCCAGCGCTTTTTCGGCTTCGGTAAGTTGCAATTGTGCTTCTACTAATTCGCTTTCTGCTTTTTGGGCATACATAGTAGCTTCAGCCCGCTCTCGCGCTCCCTCCTCTTTATCGAGAACATCCTGTGCGGCAGCTACAGCTGCTGCCGCCGTATCCCGGGCCTCCGCCGGAACACTGACTGCGGAACCTGCCAAAGCCTGCAATGGTTGTGACATAACCGCCAAGAAACAGACTGTACTTAAATAAGATAACCGCCGACGCATAGTACCACTCCTGTAATAAGACTCCAATTGTTACGAACGCTTACGCATAAAGAACATTAATGCTCCCGTAGCTAAAAGCACCGCAACAAAAACTGCTAAATAGGTCTGCCCGACGCCGTCGGTATATGACCACAGGCTCTTTAACCAAGCTAAGCTGCCGGTCCCGGCTGCAGCCGGACTCTGCGCAAACGAAGCATGATTCCCTTGCGCGTCAACTAATGTTAATTTTCCGCTTAAAACATTTTCATTTAATAAGCTAAAATTCAGGAGATTATTCATTCGTTCCGGACTGGAATACATAAATGCGTACAGCAGTTTGTCATTATCAATTTTACCGATTTGGTAGATATCAAAACTATTCAATGCAGCAGGCATTACTTCTAACCAGTCAGCGACATGATAGCCACCATCGGGCTCCGGTGAAACCAATAAATACTTTTTCAATGCATTCCATTGCTTGGCAGCATCATTTCTGCCTAATGCGATAACTGTACCAGGTGCTTTGCTTGCATCATAGGATGAACTGGTGTGGACCTGCCAGAGAATTTTACTCTTATTTTGTTGGCCAATATAATATGCTAATTTAAATGCCGCACTCAATTCTTCTTGTGACGGGTTATCCGGCAACACCATAGTGAGGTTAATAATACCGTCCGGGCTAATATAAAAATTATTCGGGAAATCCTCTAAACTAGGAATACGCTCGATATTTCCCTTTTCTAATACGATGCTGGTATCCTTTTCTACCACAGACCAGGCAACTTCATCATACCGTTTCGAACAGTCAATAACACCTATGTCATGATAAAAACCAAATCGTACCCGCCATGATGGCTTATTTAGCTCCGATACCGGAATAGGCGCTTTCAGGATTCCTTTTTCGGCATTCTCCGCCAATAAGGCGGCGGATCGGATGGGTACGTCATTAATATAAATAGTAACTGCAGATTTTTTAGGATCCAATATTTTCGCGTGGTGAAAATGCAGTTCAATATAAGATCCATCCCCAGCTTTATAATTTGACGGTCTGGGGACATTAATAACTGCTTCTTGATGAAAGGCGCCTGCCACTGCAATATCTTGCTGGTACCCTAAGTCAACCAAGGTATACACACCGTTTTCTTTTTTGACTGTCCCCTGCTTGTCAGCAGGCAAATTGGTTGACAAAGCCGTTTGTTGACCCAAAAACGTTTTTACTAATTGCGGTCTGCTTAACGCATCCATCGCTTTCGCCATACTGCTGGTATCATCGCCAGTGATTAGAAGGCGGTTAAAGCCATCGGAAAGACCAGCTAATGTTAAAACCGCTGTTTTATTCTGATTGCCCTGCCACTGACTGGTTAGACCTAATACAACTTCATTGGCCGGGACCTGTCCCGGCTGTCCCAGCCGTACTTCCATACGTTGCGGCACACCCGTCAAACCACGGGCGCCCCAGTTGGTCGCTAAATTAAACAGCGATGCCAGCATGACTTGGTCAGAATTATCAGGAAGATAAAATACAGTATTTACTTTTGAGGCAAGATACTCATCCAGAAAAGGCATAGGATAACTAGCTAAGCTGTAAGGGCTGCGAGCTACTTTAAAGCTGATTCTGGTTTCAGGCCTGATAATAAACCAATTGGCTTCATTATCAATGTCACGGCACAAGCCGTCGATAGAACGGTGCACAACCGATATATTCACCTCATTAAAGCCGGTTTTAATCTGATTGGCCGGCAGGGCTACTAGCCAATTAACCATAGCTGCTTGCGCTGGTTCCAACGGCCGGCTGTCCACCGGAACTCCGTTTACAGAAATGGTGATGAAAGAGAGTTCAGTCTTGGTTGTTGGCGAGTACGAATACCAAAGGTCCAAAACAGCCGGTTCCGTAATAGCGCTCCCCTGATAGATGTCGAAATAGCCGGAAATGCTGTCATTGGGATTGCGTAAGACAGTATTTACATTAAAAAGCCGCAGCGTATAACTATCTCCTGAAGCGGACGGCGCCGCTTTCGCGCTTTGCCCAAACGAAAGAATAAGTAATAATAGCAGTAATGAGAACATAGAGCATACGATTTTTATCATTTTGTTTGTCATAGTGCACTCCTCTCTGTTTTATACCAATGAAAACCGGAATCTTTCTGCAGCTTTCGTTTGAGCAAAAGATAACTCGCCCGGAATACCAAAATGATCCAAAGTTGACTATAGGTAAAATACATCAGCGCTGTCAGGGCCAAGTTTTTTCCATTGCCTTCTCCTCTTTCCAAAGAAAGGGATATATAAGTTTCTACGATAAATAAAGCGTAAGCCAGTAGCCAGATAATATTGAAGGGACCGGAAACAGTCAATTGGGTAAGTCCCAGAATGCCTAGAATAAAAATGAGGTCTGACACAATAATTGCGACAAAGAAAACAAAATACGTAAAGGTAAAATAAATAATGTCGGCACTAATTCGCAAATCCCTCAAGGTAAATAGTTTAAACAGGTATTGCCCGATAATCCACATATTGCCCTGCGCCCAGCGAGTTCTTTGCTTTAACCAAACCCGTAAGGTTTCAGGTTCTTGTTCCCAAGTAACCGCATGCGGCAGCCAAAAAATACGATATCCACTGTCATAAATCCGAATCGTCAATTCCGTATCTTCGGTTAATGCATTTACATTCCAGCCGCCCATACTATCAAGCAGTGACCGGCGAATAATGAAGTTTGTGCCCGGAATGGTCGTTATCCCAAAGAAATGGCACCGGCCAGCTTGCAGCAGCCACTGGAAACTCAATGTTTCCACATTAATAAACCGGGTCAATAAGCTGGCCTCTTTATTACGGGTACGAAATTTGCCGACAACAGCTCCCAGTTTCTCATCCTGCAGAATAGCATGCACAAGATATAGTACGGCCCGGCGTTCCGGCGTATTATCGGCATCATAAACGACAATATAGTCTCCTTTGCTAGCCTTAAGACCGTTATTAAGCGCATTGGACTTTCCCTTAGCCCCCAGAGGCGGCGCCAGAGTTACCACTTTTAACTGAGGATATTTAGCGCATTTTTCTGCTAAGATTTTTCCTGTCCGGTCAGTGGAGCAATCATTGACAACAATAATTTCCAGGCGGTCTTGGGGATATATTAACCGAGCCATGGCATCGACCGTCCGGCCGATTACCATTTCTTCGTTGTGCGCGGGAATTAGCACAGTTACCATTGGATATTCAGACAGTTCAAGATCCGGCTCAACCGAGGTCAAAGTTTTAACAAAATGCCGATAGCCGCCAATGGTTAAAATAACGTGGTAGAAAAGAATCAGCCAAGTAGCTGCCAGGGAAGCAATAAATAAGTTATCCACTAACAAATTGGCCGTCACCCCCTTATTTTCGCAAAATTGCCTGCAGAATTTATCTCATCATTCATAATGTTTATTGGCATTCGCCCGCAGGCGAATAATAATCACCACAAATATACCTAAAATTAATAGTAGCAGCGTTATGTGTACAGAGCCAATTTTTTTAAACATATTGTCGTCTACCGGGTTACTCCCCCAGGAGGATTGCAGTTTGGCATCAACCTCTACTCTCAATTGTCCATCCCGGCCTATAATTTTAATTTTCGGTGAATGAACCAGGATAGGAAGCTGTCGTAAATCGTAGAATTCATAGCCTTGCTTTTGTAAGCCCTCAATAATGGATGGCAGTTTATCTGGTGGCAGATAGCCATGATAAAAAAAGCAGGCAAAACCATCTTGAATTTCCAATATCTGTTCTGAACTTTGCAACATATGGTCAACTAGAAACGTCTTACCATCGTAATAACCCATATTTTCAGGAATGACCATCATGCCATTCAAATAAGTAGATGTAGTCACATAGGGAAGCGACAAGGATAGTCGGTCACTCTTGTCTGAAATCTGAATTTGACCGGAAAAAATATTGAAATACCGTGATAACACTTTGTACCCGGCTTCACTCATCGCATAATGCGGCGGTTCAAAAGCGACAGGAGTTAACCCGCAGCGAACCAGTTCCTCAATACCAGCTTCGATGCGCTCACTGGTAAAAGCGTCATCATTCTCCATTGGCTTATCATCACGGGCATTCCAAAATTCATAACCTTCCCCGGTTTTCGGTGAATATTTATTTTGGTGCGTATAGCCATGCATAATAATACTGGCGCCGTTATCCTGCGCTTCCTTAAGCACTTTTAACAAATTCGGACGCTCATGTAAAAATATATACCTGTCATCTTTTGTAACTCCCACGGGAATAACCCCAATCGAGAACGGAATATTATATTTTGTGATAGTCGCAATGACCGCGCCAACCGCTTCAGAGTTAACCAACGGGCTAACATCCTCAATACGCAACAGAGCTTTGTGCGAGTGTGAATGGTTATGGTTCTGATTTGGGATAAACTGATGAAGTAACCCACTTAAAGTAATCATATACTTCGGATGAACCTCTAATAAGCCGCAATAATACACATTGTCGCGCTGCCATGCCAGCGGCTTACTTGCCACTATATCCTTTACAGTTGCAAAAACCTGAGCGTTTTGTCCTGGCTGCGCAATTACAACATTTATCCAATCATCAATAAACACGTCTCTTTTATAGTTAATGAACGACCAACCATTAAAAACTCCTTCAAGTTTAAAATCCTGCCAATGTAAGTAGGCCGCCATTTGCTCAATATTTTTTTCAAACCAGATTACCCGCCGGGCATGGGCCATTTCCTGCAATAAGCCCTGCGGCAAGGTTACATCACTTAAGCCTGCATACACAATCAGTTCCGCGTCCTGCAGCGCACCAGGCTTCCATTCTTGAAGCGCCATCGGCTGGCAGGCTAAGTCAAAATGCCCCAAATGCTCAATTAAAGCATTAACCAGCGGAAAACTATCAGCGAATCGGTTGGGACTGTCATAGACAATATACGTCTTTAGCTTTGGCGCACTGCTATAACTGCTTGTTGGCAAACAAATACCAAAAGTGAATATGGCAAGCAAAAAGAACATAATTGCTTTTTTTCTAACCTCGATCATAATTGAGTTCTTCCTTAGCTCGCTGATAAGCTTCTAGAACATCTGTATCGCTTTCTTTAATGCTGGAAATACCAATACTCGGTTTAATTCGGATAACCTTCTTGGTGCCTCTAATCTCTGTTGTAAGGCGATCTAAAGCCTGGTGCAATTTTTCTATTACAATTCTAGCGCCGTCTTCATTGGTTTCAGGTAGCATAATGCCAAGTATATCCGCACTAATTAATGCTTTAATATCGGAAAACCGTGTCTGTAACTCTACTTTCCCGGCAACTGACTGCAAAATTTTTATGGAATCGATTTCCCCGTAAATAACCTGTAATTCATCAAAATTGGACATCTTTATCAATAAAATAGAAAAGCAGGTTTTGTACCGTTTGGCACGGACAAATTCTTCTTCCAATTTTCGAAAAAAACCCTGACTATTATAAAGACCAGTGGAAGCATCAATGGTTACCAGTTGTTCCAAACTTTTCTTATTTTCCAACTCTCTTCGATAATTGGAAACAACTAGCGATAATTGGCCTGCCAATATACTGCTAAGCGGAAAAAAGAACAGCCAGGCAATATAGGCAAAATTAACTTCCGTAATTCGATTAATAATCATTGTTTCATAAATAATATAACTGCCAAAAGCAAAGGTTAGCACGATGCCTGCCATCAAACCTCGCTGCAAGCCCAAATTATGGCTTACGATCATATTGAACAGCAGGCAGGCAAACGGAATAAACAAGTTAAAAGTCCCCATAGTTGGAGCGTAAAGCAATACAATCGCGATAACGGCTAATATAAAAACCATGATTAAATTGAAAAAGAGTATATCTTTCCGTATATACTTGTCACTGGCTATCATTCTTTATCTCCACCATCCTCAACATTAGTAATGCTTCCAATTGATCAAACGCATATACAAGTCCGGTCTCTGGCTCGCCAAATCCACCTTCAAACGACTTCTTATCGTTAATTTGAAAATCCAGCGTGCGGTGATAGCACCACTCGGCTGCTTCCCATTCATTGTTCAGTGCCAAGAAACGAGTTGATAATGCATACACGGCTGTAGACTCATCTTGGTTTACCGGTGTTCCGTCAGAATTGTAATGATTATATACTTTACCCTGCTTTACTTGTGCTTTTAAAAAAGTTACTAAAGCGCTTGTACTTTTACCTGCATTATAAGCATCAATTGCCGTGTACAAGTTTTCCACCATATTAATGGAAATTGGCCAAATGTACTGTTTAGTATCAATTTTGAAGGTCTGCGGGTAAAATCCATGTTGATTCTCCGGCATATTCAACAAAATACGGATTGCATTTTTATGGGACGCCGACCATTTAGCATTTACTTTACTTAATTTTTCCATAGTCTCTACATCCAGATAAAACAAAGAAACTATGTCCGCCTTCTTTTTGGCTATTCCATCATAGAAGTCACAAGGATAGCCTTTGGCATCAACATCAAATTCGTAAATGGCCTCCGCCAGCTTTTCAATTTGTTTGTCATAATTGCCTAGCTTCTTTTCATTGGCAATAAAATAGGCCTTAACAATTCTTAAATCATCAACCAAAGCAGACGTAGTTTCTCCCTTTTTGCTGGCAACATCAATTTTCCAATAATAATAACCTGTTGGGTCTTTAAAATATTTATCGGTGAAGGCTGCATATTTTCCAAAGAGTTTGGCATCACCAAGCAAAGCAGTATATTCCATAGCTTGACCCATAGATTCACTCACACCAAAGGCAGCAGGCGACTTAGCATCAACCAAATATCTTATTACCCCATGCGGACTTTGCATTCTAGTCCGAAGAAAACGAAAGGCCTGTATTTCCTCCGGCTTTGGATTTTTGCCAGCTGCTGGATTTTGATTCACTTTTGCCTCCGTTAAATTGGGATTGGGCGTATTATTTAAAAATATAAATTGCACCATAACTGCCAATACAACCAAAAAGACTAGGAGCGCTATCCTTATTTTCATATCAGCGATTGACCCTTTCCTTGTGTGAATAAACCTTTGAAAAATGGATATAAGCTAAAAGCGATACAAATTATGACAAATTTCCATTTTGTGTATCCAATACCCAAAATAAGCAAATGCTCTCAATTTAAAATTATACGCGTTAAGGAGGTTTTTCTGCGCACATATAAAAAACGCATTCATTTTTGTAAATGCATTTTAAAAACATAATTGGTTCCTCGAGTGGGACTCGAACTGACGACCAACCTGCCTTTACCATGGCTTGGCCCCGCAACATACAGACGAAAAGCTTATATTCAGTTTTCCTTATATTGGTTTTACCTTCCAGCATGCCATAGGCTCGCCAATCCTTATTATCGCCATATTATCGGCTGCCCTGCCTTCGTCGCGCGGCAGCATAAGCTATCATCCCTTTCGGCTCGTCACCGAACTGATTCCCTGTAGATATACCAAATATCGTGGCCATCGCCAACAGTAATCTCATCATCTTCTTCACTTATGAATTCACCTCCCGGCAAAGCACTTGTCGCTTACTGATGGCTGTACTCTTAAGAGTAAACTTATCTTTTATAATAACAGATACCAAAGTCGACTTCCATTGCCTGGAAAGATAATAAATATCCCCCGAATTATCTTCGGGGGATACTCTGCCGATCACAAAATCATAATATGGACATGATTCCAGAAAAACCACCTGATATTTTGTTTCTGGGTCATATAGCAGGTGGTTTTTTATTGCCATATGGGGTTGGCTTGACGCTTACTCCTCGTAGAACAATTCTTAGGCATATACATCACAAAAGGGCTTGGAATAACTTATCGCTAAGTTCTTCCACAGCCCTTTTTTACAGTAATGCTATCACAACTACCGGTTTGTTTCAACCGGTAAGTTCTGGTAACACAGTTATGCTCCTTCAAAACTAAACAATGTAAGGTTGGATACTACAGCCAACACCTATGTTGCGTTTAGTATCGGGTTGCCAGATGTGTCGCACGGATGATTGCTCAGCCGTACGTCGACCTTGGAATAGAGCTCGCTTATAGGATGTTCTTCGCTTCCGCTCAGAACTAAGCGATTCGCTCAGGTTTCCGCGTCGCTTTCGCTCCTAGAAACCTGGCTCTCTGCTTTTCCCTAGAAAGGAGGTGATCCAGCCGCACCTTCCGATACGGCTACCTTGTTACGACTTCACCCCAATCATCGGCCCCACCTTCGACGGCTGGCTCTTTTCAGTTACCTCACCGGCTTCGGGTGTTTCCAACTCTCGTGGTGTGACGGGCGGTGTGTACAAGGCCCGGGAACGTATTCACCGCAGTATGCTGACCTGCGATTACTAGCGATTCCGACTTCACGGAGGCGAGTTGCAGCCTCCGATCCGAACTGAGAGCTTGTTTGTGAGCTTGGCTCCACCTCGCGGCTTCGCTTCTCTCTGTTGAAGCCCATTGTAGTACGTGTGTAGCCCAGGACATAAGGGGCATGATGACTTGACGTCATCCCCGCCTTCCTCCGCATTCTCTGCGGCAGTCTCCTTTGAGTTCCCACCTTTACGCGCTGGCAACAAAGGATAAGGGTTGCGCTCGTTGCGGGACTTAACCCAACATCTCACGACACGAGCTGACGACAGCCATGCACCACCTGTCTTCTTGTCTCCGAAGAGAGGCATCCATCTCTGAATGTTCCAATCGATGTCAAGCCCTGGTAAGGTTCTTCGCGTTGCGTCGAATTAAACCACATACTCCACCGCTTGTGCGGGCCCCCGTCAATTCCTTTGAGTTTCAACCTTGCGGCCGTACTCCCCAGGCGGGGTACTTATTGCGTTAACTCCGGCACAGAAGGGGTCGATACCTTCTACACCTAGTACCCATCGTTTACGGCCAGGACTACCGGGGTATCTAATCCCGTTCGCTCCCCTGGCTTTCGCGCCTCAGCGTCAGACACAGTCCAGAAAGTCGCCTTCGCCACTGGTGTTCCTCCCAATCTCTACGCATTTCACCGCTACACTGGGAATTCCACTTTCCTCTCCTGCACTCAAGGTCTCCAGTTTCCAACGCCCATACGGGGTTGAGCCCCGCACTTAGACTTTCGACTTAAAGACCCGCCTGCGCGCCCTTTACGCCCAATAATTCCGGACAACGCTTGCCACCTACGTATTACCGCGGCTGCTGGCACGTAGTTAGCCGTGGCTTCCTCCTCAGGTACCGTCATTATTATAGATTCTTTACCTATAATACGTTCGTCCCTCAAGACAGAGTTTTACAGTCCGAAAACCTTCTTCACTCACGCGGCGTTGCTCCGTCAGACTTTCGTCCATTGCGGAAGATTCCCCACTGCTGCCTCCCGTAGGAGTCTGGGCCGTGTCTCAGTCCCAGTGTGGCCGTTCATCCTCTCAGACCGGCTACTGATCGTCGCCTTGGTGAGCCGTTACCTCACCAACTAGCTAATCAGACGCAGGCTCATCTTCTAGCGGTAGCATCTTCATCGGCCACCTTTCTTATAAGAAATATGCATCTCTTATATCTCATTCGGTATTAGCACCACTTTCGCGGTGTTGTCCCCATCTAGAAGGCAGATTGCCTACGCGTTACTCACCCGTTCGCCACTAGGAGTTATTGCTAACTCCCCGTTCGACTTGCATGTGTTAAGCACGCCGCCAGCGTTCGTCCTGAGCCAGGATCAAACTCTCCAATAAAGTATGCCGTCTGTAACAGATGAATGTTCTTACCCTAGAACTCGTCCATAAGCGAATTGACTCGCTTTGTCAGAAGAGGTAGGCAACATTCAAAGTCACAGTGTGACTACATTATTCGGAGCCGTTTTATTGGCTCAATACAATCAGAAATTTTGGTGTTGGATGCTCCATCCAACTTGTTGTTCGTGCTCGTTGAGCACCGCACATCTGGCGTATTTATCTTACATTGTTCAGTTTTCAAGGAGCACATCACCGTCGTTCACGGCGGAATTGTATATTAACATTTTCATTTTACCGTGTCAACACGATGATTCATGTTAATTATTTCCGCCGCTCGCAGCAACTTTTATAGAATATCATTTTTTTTTCATCATGTCAACATTGTTCATTAAAAATTTATATTGGTATATTTTTCCGCCGTCATCAGCGACTTTCATATAATATCATAATGACTATCCGAAGTCATTAGTAAATATTGGCTGTTAGTCTTCATCAATTATATCTTTTAAATGCTGAATATAGATATCCTGAATAGCGGCATTCTCACCCATACCTTGAAGATATGCTCGTACCTCGATACCGGCTGAAACCACTTGTGACCTTGCCGAATCCTTATCGTCACCAATCATATCATTCATAACATGAGCACCGGCGACAAGCATGAATGGTATTAAAACTACTTTCTTAATATTATCGGTCTTAAGCTTTTTAATCACTTCCGCCAGTGACGGAAAACCCTCTACCGTGTAGACGAACACATTCTCCAAGCCGGCATCAGCCAGTTTCACCTGAAGTGCGCCATACGCAGCGTTGGCGGGATGTAATCCCCCATGTCCCATAAGAACCGCTGCCTCACCGGCAGAAAGGGCGGGAAACAGGTTCCTAATTGCATTAATTGCAATTAAATAGTCGTCAGGCTTACCTTCCTCCCCACCGTAAAAAAGGATGGGACGCCCCAAAGCAAGCCGGCGAAATGCTTTAACAGAAGAATATTGAGAAACTACTCTTTCAATCTTTTCATATTCTTCACCGGCAACAATATGAAGCGGCTGAATGTATACTCCTGGTACCCTTCAATTCGAAGGCGCTCCAAAGCCTCTATCTCAGTATCAATTCTAATACCATCCCGCTCAAAAATACGTTTAATCACCATGCGGGATGTGAAAGCCCGCCGCACCTCAAATTCAGGGAAACTTTGCTTAATTTTACTCTCCACGCTTTCAATAGTAAGCTTTAACGTCTCCGGATATGTTGTCCCAAAACTAACGGCCAAGATAGTCTTTCCCTTCAATTGGCATTCACTCCAAAATAATTTGTACTCAGTTCCTCCACCCATACTTATAGGCTACAAACGATTAGGCGCTAACTAATCTTCACTTTTATTATACCTGTTTCAATCCCTTATAGGTAAGCTACAAACCAGCAACGCAGGGGATTCCTATAAACCTCAGAAGCCGGTTTCAATCCCTTATAGGTAAGCTACAAACATAGGTCCGCGATATTTGTTTTTGCCGTTACAAACGGTTTCAATCCCTTATAGGTAAGCTACAAACAGTCTATTGACGATGCCGTGGCAAAATTGATTAAATAGTTTCAATCCCTTATAGGTAAGCTACAAACTGAACTTGGAACAAAGCCAGATGGTACGACTGGAATGTTTCAATCCCTTATAGGTAAGCTACAAACAAGACTCTTGGAGCGAGAGCTATCGCTATTACTGTGTTTCAATCCCTTATAGGTAAGCTACAAACTTGGCTGCACTTATATCCATCTGGTCAACGGCTCTATGTTTCAATCCCTTATAGGTAAGCTACAAACTGTGAAGGTGTTCCGGCCGCATACACCCCGATAGAGTGTTTCAATCCCTTATAGGTAAGCTACAAACAATAATATCCGTTGGCGCTATAGACAAGAAGGTAAATGTTTCAATCCCTTATAGGTAAGCTACAAACGTTTTGCAGCCTGCGTCTCGGACATATTTCCTTCTATGTTTCAATCCCTTATAGGTAAGCTACAAACCTTGCGCCTCCAGAGTGAGCGTGTTTTGATATCCTAGTTTCAATCCCTTATAGGTAAGCTACAAACGATAAGTAAGCTACCGTAGGAGCAATTAGAACGGTAGTTTCAATCCCTTATAGGTAAGCTACAAACCTGCAATGGTGCGCTGAAGAGGATTCCCTAGACTGGGAGTTTCAATCCCTTATAGGTAAGCTACAAACGTAGCTACCCCCCGGCCAAACCATTTAAATATCTCCCAGTTTCAATCCCTTATAGGTAAGCTACAAACTGAGGGCCTTGCTCCTCAGGCTTTTTTGTTATTACAAGTTTCAATCCCTTATAGGTAAGCTACAAACATGTGTATGTTGGACCAGGTAATATTTCTTATTTTCGGTTTCAATCCCTTATAGGTAAGCTACAAACGGGAAATATCATTCCCCTGACACAATTAGATTTCCTCAGTTTCAATCCCTTATAGGTAAGCTACAAACGTTGACGTGATTGCCGATATGGCACGGAATTTAGTGTTTCAATCCCTTATAGGTAAGCTACAAACTTTGGCAATATCAACCGGAATATCAGTCATATCGATGTTTCAATCCCTTATAGGTAAGCTACAAACCGCCCGAATTTTTACCGGCGCCAATTTTTGCATCATGAGTTTCAATCCCTTATAGGTAAGCTACAAACCTGCGCCTATCTTTGGAAAAGCACTGACCAGGGGCGTTTCAATCCCTTATAGGTAAGCTACAAACTGACGGCCTGTAGCTTGGTCGGTGGTATGAACAGCGACTGTTTCAATCCCTTATAGGTAAGCTACAAACTACAGATCGTCAATACGGGCGTGGCAATTACCACTTAGTTTCAATCCCTTATAGGTAAGCTACAAACATAATCGTTGCGGTTGTTGTTCTGCGGATTTTAGGAGTTTCAATCCCTTATAGGTAAGCTACAAACAGTGATCCTGGATCAAGAGCCAACCACATTAAAACATCGTTTCAATCCCTTATAGGTAAGCTACAAACGGAATCGCGTGCCTATTGGTGGATTGATAGCGGCAGAGGTTTCAATCCCTTATAGGTAAGCTACAAACTGATTGCGGTACACCTGACCGGTCCGCCATACCATGTTTCAATCCCTTATAGGTAAGCTACAAACCGAAAAAACAAAGACAAAGTATATATCAATCGTACCAGGGTTTCAATCCCTTATAGGTAAGCTACAAACCGAATTGTCTTATTGCTATCGCTCCCTTTTGAACAAGTTTCAATCCCTTATAGGTAAGCTACAAACATTTTTTCCTTAGCGTCATCCTGTTTATAGGAACTAAGTTTCAATCCCTTATAGGTAAGCTACAAACCATAAAAACTATCTCTACATCCCGGACATGGGAAGTAGTTTCAATCCCTTATAGGTAAGCTACAAACCATTATTTCGCGCCACTCCAAGGAGTACAAGGAGAAGTTTCAATCCCTTATAGGTAAGCTACAAACCCATGGCTTTCTATGATTTCATTTATTTGATCTTGTGTGTTTCAATCCCTTATAGGTAAGCTACAAACAGCCCTGACTGCCGAACTAACACGCAGGGGCATGAGGTTTCAATCCCTTATAGGTAAGCTACAAACCTATCAATTCCATTTAGCGATATTGCCGCACTACTATGTTTCAATCCCTTATAGGTAAGCTACAAACAAAGCATTAAGAGAATTCATATGTTGGGATATCAAACGAGTTTCAATCCCTTATAGGTAAGCTACAAACTATCAATTCACGGACTATGGAGATCCTGCTGGCAAGTTTCAATCCCTTATAGGTAAGCTACAAACATTGAACCCGGAAGGAGGTTAGGGAGTGTCAATTTGTTTCAATCCCTTATAGGTAAGCTACAAACTGACGGACCGCTCCGTGCACGACGTGGCGGCTGATGGGTTTCAATCCCTTATAGGTAAGCTACAAACTAAAAGCTGTTCCGGTTTAATTGCCTTGTTCTCGGGTTTCAATCCCTTATAGGTAAGCTACAAACTCGGTGATCCGAACAAAGGGCCTTGCTACAACGGGGGTTTCAATCCCTTATAGGTAAGCTACAAACGTGGACAAGACTGGAATTTTTCCACGACAAGACCAGGGTTTCAATCCCTTATAGGTAAGCTACAAACCCATTATACAAAAAAAAGTAACAATAAGAAAGCCTTATATTTCAGGCATCTTAGATGGAAAATATAAAAATGTCACTCGTTCCGTTTCACGCAACATTATAGCTTGGTGTTGTGTGGAAACTTCCTCAAAGCCAGCAATTACCTGCTCACAGACACCCAGGCTGTTTGTCGTCGATCTCCCGGCTTTTTTGCACTATCTATGGTCGACGACAAATTTCGGGTTCAAATAATAGTACTGGTACTGGCCCGTTCGTGCCCGAGAATTTGCCTTGTTGAATACTTGGTCGTCCGCAGATTATAAATAATCACCGAATCCTCTTCGTTATTAATAATTTTGTTCAGTTCCATGGTCAGCTTAGTATAGTTCGCGTCCGAAATCTCTCCCTCTAAAACTGAATTTTGCACCCAGTTCAAATATTGCCGGCATTTTTTCAAAACCTTGCCTACCCGTTTTTCATTCACATCATAGACAAGAATAACATACACAATATCACCTGCCATCCAGAGTAGTACGAAGCACCTTTCTCCGCTCACCAATTGGCGACAAAAGGTTCATAGGGCTTTTCGCCGAACAGATGCTTTTCCAGTTTGTACAGTTCCAGCCGGATAAGCCGGCGATAGGATACCGGACGGCCGATTTCCCGATGAGTTATTGTTGTTTTTAATTTGGCTTCCAGTTCTTCGACAAAGCACTTTTTGCCTTTTTCTCTAAGAACAATGCCTTCCATATCCCGTTCAAAATCACTCTTGGTAATCATGTTACGGCCCAGGCAGGCAAATATAATCCGGTCAACAATAATCGGCTTGAAGATTTCCGCTACATCCAGGTTTAATGTAAACCGGCGAAAATTGGTACTATGTAAATAGCCAATTCTGGGGTCCAGATGCGTCTTGTATATCTCGCTCAAGCATAAGGAGTACATAAGTGAATTGCCAAAACTGATCAGGGTGTTCAAGTGGTTTTTTGGCGGCCGCCGGGTTCGTTCCTCGAAACAAAAATTATCGTCGCCAATAATTTCATCAAAAGCCCGGTAATAGTGCTCGCGGATGTTGCCTTCAATGGCCATTAGCACCGGAACTGTGTCACAGCCGTCGATACTTTCCAGCAAAGGCTCTATAGCTGTTAAGGTCTTTTCCACGTTTTTGCCCCGGTTATGGTAATACTTCAGAACCTGCCGGATGTTGCGCGCCGCGCCCCGGACAAAATTTTGGGCTAGCTCCAGACGCTTGCCTTCATCCAGATAATACTCGGCCTGCTTGAGAATGGCGTGACCGGAGTTTAAGTGCTCGCGCGGATAAAAACTGCCCATATAATAGCCGTAATGGTTGAAATAGTGAAGTATGATTTCTTTTTGTGATAAAAACTCCAGCAATTTTTTATTGAAGTCCACTTCCCCGAATACCATTATGTCGCCGACATCCTCCACCGGCAAAAACCGGCGACCGCTGTCATTTTCAAAGAATATCGTGTTATCTTTGCGTTTGAGCTGGCCGTCGGAGAAAAAATACAGTGTTTTTTTCATATGACACCTCTTTTACAATCAGCCTGTTCAGCACCAGCAATATTCCGCATATGCGCAGTTTTTGCAAAACGATATTTTCTTGGGCAGGGGCGACGTCTCTAAATATAAAATCCGCAAAATTTCCCGCTTGGCTTTGTCCAATTCGGCCTCGGTACCGGCGTCCAGCACCACTTCCTCGCGCACCTTCTCCTTGGGAAACCGCAGTTCCCCTCTGGCCGTAATGCCCCGCTCCTTAAGCTCGCTCAAATAAAACGCTAACTGCATTCTGGCGCTCTGCCGGTACTTGGAGCTTTTCTTGACCTCGCCGATGACCATCTGCCCGTCTTCACTGTGAATTACGTCGATTTTACTGCCGCCAACGACTATTTCTTTCTTCTCCCGCTGGTAGGAGTTTTCAGCGATATACCGCCCGACAGCTACGTTGTCATTTTCCTGGTCAGGCACGATATTGTGCCCCATAAGCCAGGCTTCGCGGGGACAGACGTAATAATACCAGATTAATGTGCCGCCAATGCGTATTTCGTCCATTTTATTGCCAGTTCCCGCCGTGCAGCAAACTCGCAATACGTTTTAGGAACTCCTCCAAATCAGATAAATTGCGCCGCAGTATGCCTAAAAGAATTTCAGGTTCAATTTTTGCATAATCGTGCACAAGTATATTGCGAAATTGTGCCATTTTCTGATATACTCCCGCCTGTTCCGTGCTCAATACCCCATTTTCCGCCAATACAACAAATATATCCCGGTAACTGGCAGGTTCCCGCCAGCCCTGATCAGCTATCCAGTGGCTTGCAATATCCACACAAGCCTCTACCGCCACCTGCAATGTCCGTTCAATATAGCGCCTCAACCGCTTATCACAAACAAATTCTTCCGTCGTAACTCCTTCAACTTCCCGTAAATCCTGTAAATATTCAGCTAACAATGCAAGTTTTTGCCGGACGAGTCCTTCATCCACCATCAACCACTCCGCCTTTCACACCGCATTTTTTAAGCAATGCCGCCGACCGCCGCGCCAATACCGGCTGAAAATCAAAATACTCACGCCTTGACCGTACATCAAATACAATCCTTCTTTCTCTATCCTTTTCTACAACCACCCTGCCGGTTTTTCGGACTTGGTGTTGTAGAAAGACAGGTGCGGACTCCATGTCTATTACGTCAGCCCGAATATTGGTCAAGCCCTCAATTTTGTCCATTAGTTCCAATCGCAAAGAAAAACGTTCTTCAGGCGAAAGACTTTGTTCAAACAAAACGGCAAAATCTATGTCACTATCTTTACGGGCCGTCCCTTGGGCAAAAGAGCCAAACAGCCAAACAACCCTAACTCTTTCATGCGTGCGAAAATAGTCAAAAACACTTTCCAGTTTCTCTTGCACATTTATCCAACTCCCAAATTTTGGTTTGGAGCTATATATTTCCTGGTGCTCCGTTACAATTCTTTTGTTATTGCTTGGTCGAAGCTTAATGTCTAACCATGGGCTTTATTAGGCGTTTCAATCCCTTATAAGTAACCTACAAACTTTACTATCCCTTATTATACCTGGGGCAAAACATTGTTTCAATCCCTTATAGGTAGGCTACAAACTTACATAATCGACAACAACCGGGTAACCGGAACCAGGTTTCAATCCCTTATAGGTAGGCTACAAACGGTCAGTGTTAACGAAACCACTCATACGGTCCGGGGTTTCAATCCCTTATAGGTAGGCTACAAACCAATCCCCTGCAGCCATGTTTCAGGCTCAACACGCTGGTTTCAATCCCTTATAGGTAGGCTACAAACAATCCTTCGTGTTGGTAGGGATGTTCCCAGGATTTGGTTTCAATCCCTTATAGGTAGGCTACAAACCAAGCTCGTTCCAAGCCTGGCGGCCGGGTGCTGTCATCGGTTTCAATCCCTTATAGGTAGGCTACAAACGTGCTCTTGTCATTTTCATCTCTCCCTGTTCTTTTATGTTTCAATCCCTTATAGGTAGGCTACAAACAAAAAAAATATTGACAACCAAAATGATCCCAAGCTAGTTTCAATCCCTTATAGGTAGGCTACAAACAGCTGGTGAGTATATAGGTTTTCACCCGTCATATGATTGTTTCAATCCCTTATAGGTAGGCTACAAACCTACTTCAGTATCAGTTAACACCCCATTATAAACCCGTTTCAATCCCTTATAGGTAGGCTACAAACTCCACCGCTATCTGGAGTTTCGTGACCGCCTGCAGGGTTTCAATCCCTTATAGGTAGGCTACAAACGCCCAAGTGATACGCGAGCATGGATATCCGGTGATCAGGTTTCAATCCCTTATAGGTAGGCTACAAACTGACCGACAACTTGTCCGTCACAAATATCCATATTCTGGTTTCAATCCCTTATAGGTAGGCTACAAACTGCGTATAGTAAAGTCATGAGGTGATATATTGGTGAAGTTTCAATCCCTTATAGGTAGGCTACAAACTTTACGTCTTTACTCCAGGCCTGCAGTTGATCGGCAAGTTTCAATCCCTTATAGGTAGGCTACAAACTCTTCAGACAATTGGCTAGCAGCATACCGATTATGGGTTTCAATCCCTTATAGGTAGGCTACAAACGGGTGGCGGTTTTCCGCCGGCGAATGTGACTATGGTTTCAATCCCTTATAGGTAGGCTACAAACCTTGCCGTCATCGCCAAGTATCAGCTTAGAACGATGTTTCAATCCCTTATAGGTAGGCTACAAACCCGAAGGGTTGCAATATCTGCACAAAGACCCCAAAGGGTTTCAATCCCTTATAGGTAGGCTACAAACCCATTATACCAAAAAAGCAATAATAAAAAAGCCTTATATTTCGGGCATCTTAGATGGAAAATATAAAAATGCCACCCGCTCCATTTCGCGCAGCATTATAGCTTGGGTATTGTGGAAACTTCCTCAAAAGCCAGCAATTACCTGCTCACAGACCCCCAGGCTGTTTGTCGTCGATCTCCCGGCTTTTTTGCACTATCTATGGTCGACGACAAGTTCTGGGTGTTCAAATAGTTTTTCAGCGGCTGCCGTGTTCGTTCCTCGAAACAAAAATCATCGTCATCGATAATTTCATCGAAAGCCCGGTAATAGTGCTCACGGATGTTGCCTTCAACGGCCATTAGCACTGGAACTGACAGTTGCTCGTGCGGATAAAAAAACTGCCCATATAATAGCCATAATGGTTGAAATAGTGAAGTATTATCACCCTGCCGGTTTTTCGGACTTAGTGTTGTAAAAAACGGGTGCGGACTCTATAACTCATCATCTCACCACATCTGTGGACCTTCATCTTCTTCGGGCGGAATAAAGCCGATTGCCGGGTGATATAAACCATCCGCACGTATTGCTGCCTTGCTTATAAACCAGGCTTTTCCTTCAAATACCTGACGAAAAACCGGTTCCCCGTCGGTGCTGTAAAAGGCCGAGCATTTCAGCTCGCAAGCCCGGAGTTGTCGCGCCGGAATTTCAAGGGCATATTGTTGCGCCTGCTGCAGCAGGCGCTTCTTCTCGTCCCGCCGCGTTAAATCCCAGTGCTGGTCCTGCAGTTTTTTCAGTAGCGGCCAGACTTCGTCGGTTTCCTCCACAAAAACGGTTACTGTATCACGCTGGCTTTTATCAATTAAGTCCGGCATATCATGCCACATTCCCTGAGCCAAATTTCCGGCAATATCACAGGGCGTCAGACCAGTCTCCACCCGTTGGTAATACTCTGCGACAATTGCCGGCACATCTTTTTCATCAAAAACCGACTGTTTCTGTAAAACATCTTTAGCGCGTCCAACCAACACATCACTATAGACACAATTCCACAGGGATCTTCCATTTTTGCCGATTAATTCCGCGATTAACACCTTTCCCGGGACAATACCGATCAAATGCCGGTTACAGCGCCCGGCCACCTGAATAATACTATCCAATGGGCCGATATCCCGGAATACCCAGCTAAAGTCCACATCAACACCGGCCTCCACCACCTGGGTTGCCACTAAATACCGCAAAGCTTTATCCTCTTCCAGCTTTTTCAGTTGCTTCAAAGTAAGCTGCCGCCGCCACGGCGTGACCCAGCCGCTAAGAAAAAGGACCGGCCCTTCAAGGTTCATTGCCTCGAAAAGACGGTAAACATCCAATGCGGCTTTTTTGGTATTCACTACCACCATACCGGAGTTTTTCCGCATGGAAAGTTGTGGCGGCAGGTTTTTGGCCAACAATTCCGGCAAGACTTCCAAAGGATACTTATCCGGTAAATACTCATAGTGATGCCGTACCTGGGGAAAAAACGTCTGCGGCGGCGCCAACTCCAATTCCGCCGGAATCCGGGGCTGGGTAGCCGTCATCAACAAAAAGAACGTACCCCACTTATTGCTTAAATACGTCAAAGTGTCCCCCAAACCGCGCCAATAAGCGGGAGGAATAGTCTGGGGCTCGTCCAAAATAACCACCGCATTGCTCAAACGATGAAAATTCATAGTGCGATTAGCCCGGGAATTGAATATAGCATCCCAAAACTGCACCATGGTGGTCAATACCACCGGTTCACGCCAATAGCGAAACAAAGCTGACACTTTACGCCAGGCCACCACCCCGGGCGACCTTTTCTCTGTTTCCTTCTCTTCTTGCCCATATGCTAGACTATGATCTTCCTGTACAGCCGAATCACCGAACACCGCCTTGGCGACGTTGGTTGTCTGCTCAACAATGCTGATAAACGGTAAAGCATAAATTATAGACTTGCAGTTAAACCGTTTAGCCCATTCATAAGCGACCGACAACCCGGTTACCGTTTTCCCCGCCCCGGTGGGCAGCGTCAGCGTATACACCCCCGGCTTGGCAATTTCCCGGGCTTGATTTAAGCATGTTTGCTGCAAATTTTGCCGCCAGGCATCGACTTCTGCCGAACGCCCCGGAAAAATCGGCTGGTTAAAATCCGGCATAGGTTCCCGCAATAACTGTTCAACCCCGATTGCCTCCATCCTATCGGCGGCAATCAGCAGGGAATACAGTGTACGTACCCGCAGCCACAGGTCCAGATCAGAACTTTTTGCCATATCCCGGCCCAATGCCATAATTGTATCTTCCAAATCAAAATACTCTTCTTCGCTGAGAAGCCATGGCCAACCGGCAACCAATTGTCTCATACGTTTTTGTTGTTTGGGCAAAGAAAATGAATCAGGCAACCAGTCTTTGCTCAAATCCTTGCTGCTATATAAATGCGTATGGTGGCGGCAAACGACCTCCGCCAGCCAGAAATCCTGTAACAAAGTGTAAGTAAACCACGCTGAAGGCTTGGCATGGTTTACGCCTTCACCTTTCCCCTCCAAATAATCCTGAAATTCCGGATGCGCCTTTCCTATATCATGAGTTAGGGCCACTGCTTTGATTTGTTCCGGATCACAATTTAGTCCCTGCTCCGCGCTCAAGGCCTCCATTAACCGGGCAACCCCCAAAACATGTTCAATTAATTTTTTACCAGGATGACTTCTTTTTTCACCAAGCAGGGAACCAAGCAATGCAGCTATCTCCGTAACGCGTGACATCCAATCCCTCCCACGCTGTCAAATGTATACCGCGCTGCGGCGATGTAGGATAGAGCACAGTCATGCTCTTTGCCAACGCCCGGTCGGCGGTCATTTGAAACGGAACCCTTTCCTTAAACAAACCGCCGGTCGCAACAATATCCACCTTAAACGACTGCTCCGCCGGTTGCGGCAGAATGCTATGTATGGCTATATTGTCGTTCGTAACCGGTTCCCAGGCAAATACTCCGCAGTAATAGATATCGCTGATAGCATAAGCTACGCCTAAATACGGCGTGTACACAAAAGCTTCCTGTTCCAGGTATCCCTGCAGTTCGGTTTCCAGACCGCCCTCAACATAAATCCGGTAGCGGGGATTCTTGACAAACTGGTGTTTAACCTGAATATGAGGACTTTGCTGTGGGTTTTTAACATTCCAAAAATTCAGGGTAGCTGAATACCAGGCTATCGGATTTAACAGGGAAATGGCCACCCTTGTACCGCGCAAATACTGCCAATACTTAGCTGCGGAAGCCTCTTCGCCACTACCGTTGCTATGGCCGCAAACAGCGGTCAGTACCCCGGCGATAGCGGTAGGCGGCGGGAAGGGAAACGACACCGACGATGTGGTTGTATACGGACGGCGGAACATGGCCACAGGCCCAGATACCTCAAATGCGATTGCCATGCCTATCACCTCGTTTGCAGTGACAGTTTTTCGCCCAGCGTCTTTTGCAACTCGTCAAGCCCTTTGACGGAAAGTTCCCCATCCAGCCATATTTTAATTGTTGCGATGTTTTCCCTTAACTGGGTTAGCCGCGCGCCTATTTTGTTTGCATCCAATAAGCAATCTTGCGGCTTCCGAATGGTTAGCTGCTCTTCTGTCGTTAATTCGTTACCGTCGAGTGAAACAAGACGCAGCTTCTCATCCAGCGCTCCGGCGGCACCGGTAAAGTCCGGTTTATAGGTCACCTCCAGCAGCATACGGGGGACATGTCCCACCTTGCTGCGGGTAATCAGGTTAACCGTCCCTTGCCACAGCCCCTCACTTATCTTATTGGCATCGTCCTCTGTAGCGCCTGTCTCCTTGGCAGCAAACTGATTTACAATGCCATAGGCGCCAATCAAAACAAATGGCACTATGTACTCATTACGAAATGAACGTTGTTCACTATTGTCCTTGGAGGCAAACGCCGCCGTTCCCTGTACTAGTTCGGCCTTAGCCTGGTGCAAGGACCGCCCCCATTTAAACTGGACCGGTCCTATCCACGAAAAAGATTCCTTGTCCAATGCGTAAGTAACGCCGAACACTCTGGCGTCGAGGCAGCGTTTCAATGCATCTTTTCCGGTTTCCACCCCAAATTCCTTTTTCAATTCTTCAATTCGGCTTTTCAACGTCTTTGCTTCCCCGTCAATAAAAACCGGCAACCCTTCCCGCAGCCACTGATCCCGCAGCGTCCGCTTGATTCTAACATCCGAAACCAGAATTTGGCCGCTTTCTGCGTCATACCGGGGATGATTGGCATTTAACGGGTCCCCGTTAGGATTGGCATCCCTCACACTATATACGAATAAAATTTCCCGCCGTTTTTCAATCACCATACCAAACCCTCCTAAATTATTTTAATTATTTCTCTTATTCTTCCGCTGCCTCAGAATCATTTGACTTACCAAATATTTTCCAATAATAGTCACGGGCGTTCAAAAAAGCCACTGAAAAAGCAAAGTTGCCTTCAACCCCCAACTCACCACCGCCCTTTAACAGCAATTCACCGGTTTTGCCTGACAACTGCCGGATATAGGGTGCGGATTTTTTGAGACCGTCATAAGCGCCCAACAACTCTGGAACCCGTGCTAAATGTCTTAACAAATCACGCCGCTGCATCTTGCCGAACATAATCTGTTTGAACATCGGCGCCGAATCAATATCGCCGCTATTACCGACCTGCCCCTTGGCAACTACCCCCAAGATAATCCCGCTTAAGAATACACCTTGGCCTAACGGAGTCCGCAAATATGGGTCTGAAAAATCCCCCAGCCAATCTAAGTTCATACTTCCCGCCTCCCATTCACTCTGATTAGAAAATCAACTACTTCCGCCATGCCGCGCACTTTCGCCAGCCCCGACAATTCTTCGCCGCCTTTCGGCCTGAGCCAGTCCGGATCGGTAAACAGCCCGGCAAACCGCGAAACCATCAACTCTTTTATCCCGGTCAATTCCACAACTTCATTGTTTAACAGCGCGCCAATCATCGCCAACGCCTTTTCGCGCATAACCGTTTTATCTTGTTCCCGCTTTCCGGCCAAAGACAGCATTACCGAGACAATCTGCCGAAAAGCCCGGTCGAGGTTTATCCGTCCGTCATCATCGTCTTGATCCACAGCAGGATTTTTCATTGGAAAGGCTGTACAGGTCTCCCCCCACAGCGATTGCAAGTGGTTCAAACGGGTCGGCGGCACATCTTCAATCAGGCAATGAACCTTGACTTGAGCATTATTTAGTTCGGTAAACAGAAAATGATATACCAACCCTGTCCCTTTTCGGGCCAAATTGCGAAATACTCTGCTCTCTTTCGCTATTCCGTTTTCGAAAAAATCCCTGGTTTCCGCAGCGGCAATTTCGGTAGCCCCCATGTCCCCCACGCAAACCTCCGGCAAAACATATAAGTTTATGCCAGGAATAATTCGCGTATTGACAAAGCGGCTCTCCATTTCCGTTTTTCCCGCCGAAAGCAAGGCATAACAGTCCGGGCATACTGGAAATACCTTTTCCTTTATCCCGGCGCCGTCTTTAGCCCCCGGCAAAAAACTGTCTTTATCAAATGTGGCAAATTTGAACACCTTGTCCAATGTTTCCACATCTGCAGCACTGCTGCCGCAGCAAGCGCACTGCCGCAATATTTTCTCCCGGCTGGATGCACTGTTTTTGACCTGTTCTTCTTTTGGCGCTGTCAGCTTGTGCCGGAAATAATTTATAAACGCCGGCACTTGCCCGGGGTGCAAAAATACCCCATTATTTTCCACGCCAAATAGAAGCAAGTATGACCGTTTTCGGTCTGTCCAAAAAGCGGCAAGCTCATCGGCCCTTTCAACTAGCCCCTGCATTATCCGCTCAACACCGCCGGCAGAAAAACAACCAGCCACCTCAAAATCATTCAAAACCGTACGTTTTATTTTATAATAACGGCTATCTTTATCAGTCTGCCAGTTATTGCCCAGCAAAGCCTGCTTACCCTCAGTTTCACCTTTTCCCAACTTGTACAAGGGAGAAAAAGACCATTGCGCCGCAGCGCCCACCGGCTTGCGGTACAAATACATTTCTTTAATCTTGTCTTCATCACTGAATGCCGGATATTCAGCGGGTGGCTCAATCTGGTCGACACTCAAGACATCCAATATCTCGCTGTCCGCATTAGCAACCTTCAGCCAAACCCGGATTACCCTAGCTCTTTTGGCCTCGGCTTCCCCCAGAGGATGCGGCAACTGTAAAAAGCTCATAATATCAGCCAGCACCGACCCTTGGCTGCGTTTCTGAGCCATGACGCCTAAAGCATGTACCGCCTGCAGAAATCCCATTTAGACACCTCCCTTAGTTACTCAATGCTAAACACCCGAAACCTTGACTGTTCTTACTCCCCAACCCACAATCCACCGCCATCTGAAGCAATTCCTGCGGCCCAGTCAATTGCAGCGGACCGGAATAGCCTTTAATGACCGTTCCTTTATACTGCAGTAGATTCATTTTTATCTGCCCGGCAGCTTTTACTTTCACTTCTCCTTCCGGCGGCTCTTCCCGGAAAAACGCCTGGTATTTTTTCTGCAAATTGGCCGTAATCAGAGCGTTATAATCCGGGTCACCCGGTTGAAAATAAACAGTGTATTTTCTGCCGTCGGGCCTTGACATCGTGGAATACGCTGTAACCGGCGATAAGGTCCGGATATTAATATTTTCGCTTTCCACTACTGGCTGTTCGGCCCCGATTTCCGTTATATCCGCAAAGGTCGAACCCAGCCGCCAGCCGCCCTGTTGCAACAAACCATTGGCAAGTGATTGGACAAAATCTACGACTGGAGAGGAAATTACCAGACGAACATCATTGCCGAATGTAATTTTGCCGCTATTCCGGTCCATAGTAAATGGCCCGAGTAAACGGGAAAAACAAAATAGTCGAAATACTCTGCCGTTGGCCGTAAAACCTTGTTCATGCAGGAAGGTTGCCAACGCAGGGGCAATGGAATGGTATATTGCACTTTGAACAATATGATTATAGTCAATCGGCAGGGTCAGCCCATTGGCAGCATTCAGACGAAGAACGATCTGCAACGAAATACCTCCTACATTTTTACAAGACATATTTTTACAACATTCGCCATGTTTCTCCTAATTCCTGCCTATATTTTCATATCAAATTTTTATCATAATAAAAAGATATTGACTGTTCATTTTATAAGCAAACTGCGAAATCAACTGCTTGAACCTTCTCGAAAAGTTATAACAGCTAACACAGAAATAGAGGGATTACCGCCACCGGCAATCCCCCACTTTAACAAGTCTGATTTTATAAACCTAGTTGGACGCGCATGGCTGCTTCAATAGCAGCTTTTGTTTCAGCCTCCTGGATTGGACCGGCAACACTTTGCAACCGTTGCTTATCCAGTGTTCTAATTTGATGTGCCAATACTATTGAATCTTTATCGAGGCCGCTAACAGCCTTTGGTAAAAACGCCTCATTCGGATATATTTCCCGATTCGGGTCTTTTAGGCTAGTTATCGGCAGAATTGAAACCTGATTCAGCACGTTTACGGCATCATCCGAAACTAAAAGGACGGGACGCGTACCGCCTTGCTCCGAGCCGACTACCGGATCTAAGTTTACCCAGTAAATAGTCCATTTTTTAATTACCATTCGATGCTACACTCCTTGTCGACATGACGAAAGTCAAATTCGCACTCACCGACATCTGCCTGGAACAAGGGGTCTTTCGCAGCCCGTAGCATAGCTTCACGTATCTGAACCTGTTGCACCTCCTTAAGATACATCTCTAAAGCCTCACGAACCAAATTGTTAATAGAAGTCTTATAGCCTTCTTCTACCAGCTTTCTTATGTTATCCATAAGTTCAGCAGGCAACGAAAAAGTTACATTTTTATTCATATATCAGTACCTCACATTATCTCTTCAGTATATTTTTTCTATCAATTCATCTTAAGTATTTTTCTTTAGAGCCCTAATAGCAGTATGTCACTAAGTGTGTTATACATATTATAACATGACTACAATAAAAAAAAACAATATAATTCCACAATCATTCATCACAATATTTTCCTTAGCCCGGGCGCACCGGATAGCAGACTTGTTGAGCAGTACCTTTGATCCCAATAACCAAAAGAGTTACCACTCCCTAGGTACCCTCAAAATCATATGCTTTCTGAACCTGTAAAAAAATTGCCCAGCGAGGACGACTGGGCGATTTTACTGCTCTTTAAGATTCAACATCATCATAAGATGCCTATAAGTACTCATTAGTATGGTAAAATAGATAGTTAAAAAGCTCAACTAACTACTAGTTGAGCTTTTTGCCGCGTAAAACTTCCGGTTACCCTTTATGGCCTATCCCCTGTTCCTATCTCCAAATCAGAGAATTCAGGGATTACTATATTGCTACTACGGTTTTGCCGTTATGGAACACCTCGACATGATTGATAATTTGTTGATGATACTGCATAACCTTGATTAGCGCTTCTTCGGGCGACGGGGCGATGACAACGGCGGAGCATTTCCAGTCGGCCTCCTGTCCGCTGTAGGTCTCGACCTCCCCGTCACACACGTACCAAATGGGTGTCATTCTTCTTTTCCTCCTTATTTCCTTCAATTATCCGGGTCCGTGCGGCGCTTTCCGCAGAGCTACATTCTACCTTGTAAACACTGAATTATAAATCGGATACCGGCTGCAAATCCCAGCCCAAAGTAGCCGCGCCCGCTGGCTGCTTGTCTCGCTCCATAACGGCTGTCAAGTTCAACCTGGTCTTTACGGAACTCTTCCAGTAACGTTTCCTGCAGCTTTTGGTACAGTTGGGACAATTTTTCCGAGCTTTCCGCGTAAGCGGGATTATTAGTTGACAGATCGGCCTTTTCAGTTATTTCGTCGAATATCTCTTTACTGATCATGGCGAATACGTTCATCACCTAATAATCCGCCGGCCGCCAATTGCGGATTTTTCTCTGCCGCGCATTGTTAATGTAGACATTATTTATCTCCCCCATATTCAGACTGTGTCAGGGCTTTCTTTTCCAGACGCACTGCTGAAGCGGAAAGCCCCGCCGACACAGCCTGTTGTAGGGGAAATTAAAAAGCGCATGGCAGGTCTTCTAAATAGACCTACACATGCGCTTGTGCTTCGTAGTCTGCATAGTATCCAAGGCCAGGCCGGTTAGGTTTCCGGATGCAGGAAGCGACAGAAAGTCAATTGGACAAAGCTATAAAGCTATGTAGAAAAAGACTTTCTGTTGATAGCCTTAACCTTGAATATGCGATACATCTGCTGCATGCAGTCGCTCAGCCTCTGCCAGAACATGCAATCCATATTACACCATGTATGTCCCCGATCACCAGCCCTGCGGCTTGTTTTTGGGGAGGGAACATTGTATAATATTCTTGCCGTCGTGGACAGCTAGCTGTTACGTGTAGGTGCGTTGACACCTGCTCGTGCCCGGGAGTGTTGCTGCACTTCCGGGACACGGCGACTTTTTAATTTCCACCTAATACTAATTATAGGCTTGTTTTAGAATGATTGCAAGTACAACTGCCGGTTTTATGTTTAGCAATTTCCATTTTTGCCTCGCAGATGTTCTATATAGCGAACGTAATCAGTCCCGCGACCGATTGCGGCTCTTTTTTTGTTAGGGTACAAATCACGGCTGCAAGAGAGATAAAATAGAAAACTCCAATTATAATAAAGTTCTATTCGAACTATTTTGCCAGTTTTATGTTTCTGACTTTTCGATTCATGGAGTATAGAGCGCGAAGAGAGGGGTGTCAATTATAGTTAGTTTCGCTGATCCAGTATCTGGATTCACGATCAATGAATAAAAATCTATCAAAGTAGAAACAACTATATTATCAATATTTTAGGAGGCGAATTACTTGTTTCAACAAGCCAATTTTCAACAAACCAATCCTTTCCTGCAGCATGTCGTAAACCATGGTCACTCGCTGATCACCGAGGTCAACAAAGCCAGTTCATTGTGCCAGGAAATTGTTTTGAATTGTGATAACATCGTCGCGGCCATCAATTCCGGCAATCCCCAAAATGCTGTTAACCTAGTTCAAAATATCCGAAATAAAGCTAGCCAAGTATCGCAATCCACCCAGTTTTTTAACCAAGCCATTAATGAGCGTTTAGATATGTCTGCCTATGTTTTAAATACAATCCAGCACAAGCTAAATGAAATTTCTGGCGCGATACAAAGCCTAAGAGGTACTACCGCCAATTATCAAATGTGGCAATATGGAATGCAACCATCCCCCTGGCCCTCAATGCCGCAACAGTAGCCGGTGCCAGGTTACTACTACAGGCTGCAGTACCGCAGCAATAGAACGACACGAATGTAGCTGTATGAAAGATGACTCGTCTTTTTAATGAATATGAGTCATCTTTTTTTATTTAACTACAAAAAATACCGCCTACCAGGGTAGACGACCTTAGTGAGAGATTAGGTATGTATACAGGGCTTGCTACAAACAGATGATCACAAGCAGGGCGGCAATTCATCCCCCACCGTTCAATCCCTTATAGGTAACCTACACAAACGGAGGGTGATTCCCCCGCTGCAGTTGACTTTTTTTATGTTTCAATCCCTTATAGGTAAGCTACAAACTCGAGCAAAAAACCCTGCACTTCCCCCGTCACCCGGCGTTTCAATCCCTTATAGGTAAGCTACAAACCAAAAGCGTCTGCAACTCCCGGCGCAGTGGCGAATTGAGTTTCAATCCCTTATAGGTAAGCTACAAACCTTGGCGTCACAGCCGAGAACCAAGAGCAGGCTGACAGTTTCAATCCCTTATAGGTAAGCTACAAACACGCGCCCGAACCGCTGACAGGCGCACCGTCGTCGACGAGTTTCAATCCCTTATAGGTAAGCTACAAACAGATTCTCCACTGTTTTTCAAACAAACTTCAAACTTGAGTTTCAATCCCTTATAGGTAAGCTACAAACTAATTATGTCGCAAGGTTGGCGCGCACCAATCACTGGTTTCAATCCCTTATAGGTAAGCTACAAACAGGGAATACGGAGGCCGATAGAGGGTACTTATATGCCGGGTTTCAATCCCTTATAGGTAAGCTACAAACCCTGATGAGTTTATTGAAAGGTTAGTACATGCGGTGTTTCAATCCCTTATAGGTAAGCTACAAACAAATTCGGATCAGGTTTTATTCGGGCATTCACATACGCGTTTCAATCCCTTATAGGTAAGCTACAAACAGTCCACGTGGTCCAGAATGAACTTTACCCCAGCTGAGTTTCAATCCCTTATAGGTAAGCTACAAACCAAAAAGCACTGCCATGGCGGGAGAGGGAAAGACCGCAGTTTCAATCCCTTATAGGTAAGCTACAAACGTGGTGACTATCTTGCCTTTTCTGATGGCACAGTTTGTTTCAATCCCTTATAGGTAAGCTACAAACTGCTGGCATCCCTGTGATTTTCCCTGAGCTAGGTTGGTTTCAATCCCTTATAGGTAAGCTACAAACTGTAGTCGGCCAGCGGCACCAGTAGCCAGGAAAGGATGTTTCAATCCCTTATAGGTAAGCTACAAACATTTTGATTTTCCAGGGAACACCGGCAAACATGGCTGGTTTCAATCCCTTATAGGTAAGCTACAAACTGGCGGCGCATTAACTCAGGTGGCGAACAAATTTATGTTTCAATCCCTTATAGGTAAGCTACAAACCATACGTGGCCAGGCAGCAATGCCGACAGCTTATTTGTTTCAATCCCTTATAGGTAAGCTACAAACCTTGGTTAAAGAAGGCGTTTTAGTTTTGATACCTTAGTTTCAATCCCTTATAGGTAAGCTACAAACTGGAGAGCTTTCTTGCCGGTGAAGCCCATTGCCAGGTTTCAATCCCTTATAGGTAAGCTACAAACTGAGATGGGGCATCAACGCTTTTGAATCTCCATTATCGTTTCAATCCCTTATAGGTAAGCTACAAACCTGCTTTTTTAATCGGCTTGCGTGCTACGGAGAGCCCGTTTCAATCCCTTATAGGTAAGCTACAAACATTTACGCCTCCGGTCGCTCACAACACGCAGTCAAGTTTCAATCCCTTATAGGTAAGCTACAAACGTTTTTTGGCCGATCTAAAAGAGTATGTGAAAATAAGTTTCAATCCCTTATAGGTAAGCTACAAACCCGTTCAAAGCCAAGAAAATCATTATATGTCAAAACACCATTGCCTCATAATCTTACCTGAATAATATCATAAAAGTAATGTTTAAAACTATAAGCATCCGCAGAAATCCTTGCGCAAGAGTCTTCTAACTAAAAATATAATGTTGTCGTCGACCTCCCGGCATTTTTGCGTTATCATAGGTCGACGACACTTATACTCCAAAGCAACCTTAACGTTGCCTCCAAACAAGCAGACAGTATATTCGGCAAACCCAGGTACTTACAGTCTTACATCTTTCATAAAAACTTAAGTTTAATAAATCCGGGAACAGTTTCCGGTCTACCATCCCGAAAAATAACCTTACGGGTCTTCGGATACGGGAAATCTTCACGTCGGGTCATGTTAAACCGTCTGACAATCCTTGTAAATAGCTCCTCGGGAACTCCTTCCTTCAGTGTTTTAACTTTATAGCCCGTTCCCCAGCCGAGTTGAACGATAATCTCATTCTCCTCAAGCTTGTCATTTTTTGCCGTCAGTTTATCATACGCGTTAACTAATTCGTTAAGGCCGACACCGGCGAAAAACTCCTTCTCTTCGTGCAAATAGCGGGCTTGATATTCACGAATCTTAGCCCAAATATTATCCAGGTATTGTTTATTTGGCAAACGCACATGAACATTGTTCAACAATTTGCTGTCAATACTAAACTTGCCTGACAATTTCACCTTGGGCTGCAGCGCTTCAAAAAACAGCGGAGTAGCCGCCGAAGGATTATATACATTCCCTTTGGAAAAACCCTTCCAGGAATGCCCGGTCCCCTTTTTCATCGACAACACTTTGGCAACAAACAAACCGACATCTGCCGAGTCAACCACACTACTATCGCCAATTTTAACCACTCTAAACAACGAAAAATGGGGATTTCCGGTCAACGCCTGCTCCGCTGCAGAAGTCGCCCACTCCTTTTTAGTTTTATGGTCCGCCAATTTCTCCGCTATTTTATTGCTTAGCGTCTGCGCCAGCGCCCCGTCCATATTAGCCTTATAAACCAGCGTACGAAGCGCGCCTTTGAGAGAACTGCCCGGCACATACCAGCCGCAGGAATCCCGAATGCCTGCCTGGACATGCCCCTCCGAAAGAGACTCCAGTTCGGCCAACCCAACCTGGTCGGTCACCAGTTCATAACAGGAAAATTTGCACGCCTGTGGATAAAACTGGTACAGACGGAATCCCGGTGTTCCGACCTCATTTATATAGCGGGGTAACACGGAATCAAAATTCCGGTCGCGAAACAAAGCCTCCATATTTACCCTGACAAACTTTCCCTGAGCCCTATCAAGTACATACTCTAACGGCAAAATGCGACAACCTGAGCCAATATGCACCGGCGTCAGTATTTCCATTTCATATGTTGCAAACACATTATCCCGTTCCTTTCTGCGCCGCCGTATTCCAGGGCAAAGTGTACGCCAGGCAATTTCGGTATACGCGATGGGCGTTATAGCCTTTCGGTGTAACGTTCAAAAGCTGCCCGACCGGCTTATAGCCAAACACCGACCCCTCGGCAAAGACTCTAAGATATTTCTTGCGCAACCCTTGATCCCCGCCGGAATATATATATCCGCCGGCTTCTCGCAACCGATAACGGCCTTCCCAGGCAACCGTTCGCATTACCCTTAATTCCTGTGTTGAGGGATAATAAGCCGACAGCAGCAATGCTTCGTCGCCGTCGACCGACCAAGACGGCGACGGCCGGAAGTTTGCGATCGTAAATGAGCCCATACCGTAGCTCCGTTCACCGCCCAGTCCTTCATCCCCCAACACGCGAAGGGCAGTTTGTATCTTTGCCAACCATTCCCGGCGGCAATCCATCATGAAGTATAGCCCTACTGATTCAACATAGGTAACCGTAGTTATATAATAAATCATAGATGCCGCCGTCATACTGTCCAATGCAACCCGGGCGCATTCGGTTTCAACAAATAAATCTTCACTGCATGTTTTCGGAACCAGAAACAGGCCCTGCGGTTTGTATTTTTCGCTAATACTGCCGTCAAACTTACTGTTCGCCAGCAATTCCAAAACTGTATGCGGCAAATAGGCAATCTTTCCAGCTTTTTTCTGGTCAGTAAAATATGCGCTCAAATCCAGCCCGCACGGTTTCGGAAGAAAATACACCGGCTCGGCCCCCGTGTCCGTCTGCTCAAGCATCAAGAACGTCGAGGACAAAATTACCGGCGGCGCACCGGTGCGAAACTCCGCCAAAAACGCCTCGGTTTCGGTTTTTCCGTAAAACAGATTGAAAGCATTAGCCATTGCACTAAACAGTTGGTCGCTGCCGCACCAAAAACCGCTTCTTGCCAAATCCTCGTCTTTATAGCGGCCGAAATGCACTGGGGATTTAAATTTCAGCCCAACAATGTATTTCTCTCTGTCTTCGTATATCGGTGTCCGTTGCTGCATGCGAAACACCCCCTTCCCGGAATCTGTCGCAGTGGTTCATAACGCTGCGTTCGAACGATTTGAACCAGTTTCTCCCGCATCAATCCCGGTAAAAAGTCCTTTAACACCCCTTCGGATAATATCATCCAACGTACTCTCAACCAGTGTTTTCTCCGGCTGTCCGCCGGACTCATACACTTCCCGGGACTTCCAAATTATTTCAACCGCCTTAAACTTGACTTGCCCTGATCCCCGGCTGCCTGCTCCGCCGAGATAGTCGTCCTCCAATAATATCATCGCAGTAAGCACTTTAGCAAAACGCTGCATATCGTCTTCGCACAGCACATCATAAACCATTTCAAACTGAAACTGGGCGCCGCGCGGCACCCGCTCCTGCTGACGCGGATTAGCCGCCGATGTAATCCGATCCAGGGAATTCTCGAATTTAACCTCAGTATATTCAAGATCCAGGTTTTCCTTTATACCTTCAAGGCTTAGTTCATCAAGGAATGCGTCCCGCACTTGCAGCCGGGTTGGCGTAACGTTCGTAACCCGAAATTCCCGGCCCTCCGGCGTAGTCGCCTGCAACTGCTTGCCGTGGTTGCGTCCAAATATCAGACAAACCGGACATTCCGGCTCATCGCACATGTGGATGCGGATGGGTTCATTGCCTTTTTTCTGATAGACCAACTTATCCGGCTGTAAATATCCTTCGTACCGTTCCAGCAGTGACCGCATCTTGCCTTTAAGGCTGGAACCCGGAATATAAGGCTTTCCTACCGCATCTTTAATTACGGCATTATCCAAGCCGCCGATTTCCAGATTTCCCTGCGCACCGCCGATATGTAAACCAGTTTTTGTCTCAATTCGGCCCTTGATGATAATTTTGCCCAACAATTTAAGTTCTGCCACAATTTCACCCCCTTATTCTTTTCCACCATACTGCTTATGATAAGCGACAACAGCTTCAAAAAAGTCAAAAAAACGTGTAAACTTTTCTTTGCTGTCTATGTGAAGCAGCATCCGGTCGGCAATTTTTTGAAAATCCTTAACCTCTCTAAACCGTCCGGCGTTATAGGCAAATTTGGCCCGCAGCAAATTAACCTCGTATGGTCCTTTGTTGTCATTGCCATATATCTTTTTTATCCGCACCGCTTCAGCGAATAAATTACGGATTTGCGAAGTCGTCATCCTGACATTTACGGCCAAATACTGGCCCAATTTTTGGGCACATGATATTAATTCATTACCCTTGGCATCCTTGGCCGGATCAATAATGATTTCCGCCTTGGCTGACACTTCGTCGGCGATGCTCACAATCCCCGTATTGCGCTGATTGCCGTGCGGATAACCCCGGTTTTGCCGTCCATCCTGACGCATCTGTTCATTCGGCATACAAAGCACCCCTTCATTCGTTATCTTTTGATTATTTCGCCTCATCCAGCCCAGCGACTGCTTATTATATGTACACTTCTTGCTCTGCTTTCGCCAACCTGTCCTGCAACTCCATTTTTCTAAGTTCCAGTTCGGCCCACCGGGCCACTTCCCAGGTATGAATATATAACCTATTGTTTTTTTCCAGAACTGTATCAATAAGCTCGCTAACCAGTCCTTTAGCTTCCTCCCGCACCATGCTGCGGTAGCGGCTGAGACTGTACACCACCTGCCACACCCTAAAGATATCACCGGTAGTTTTCGCTTCATCCGCCAACTTGCGGGCATTATACAGACAATTCAGCAAGGCATTGGCCTCACCTGCGCCGATTATGGCCTTGATTTTGTTTTTTACGTCAATAGCGCGGTCGAATTCATTCCAGGTAAACACCGTAGTCAGAAAAGCAATTTTATCCTTTCCGTCCGACTTGGCTTTATCATCCAACATTTCCCCGGCTTCCTCCGCTACCCGGTATAGCGGGTATTTTGTATTATTTGCCAGCTTTATCGCCATTGACAAGGTCAGGTTAGGATTTCCGGAGCAGTATTCCTTGAACTTTCGGCGAATTACCCTGGCAACCTCCGGCAGCGCCGACCAAGCACCGACAATAAAAAAGTCATCCCCGCCGGCATATACGATATAAATTTTTGCCCGGTATTGCCGCAACAAGTCATTAAGAGCTACGCTGAAGAACTCGGCAATCCGGCGAGACAAAATGACAAAATGGGCCAAGTCGCCGTTATCACCCAATCCCTGATGAAATATTTTGCTTAAATCGTCCACATCGCCCCGTAATACACCCCAGGTTTTCTCCCCTTCGGCGGTTTCGGCCAAATCAGCGAAAGTCCTGTCAGTTATTAGCTGGGGAGCAGAATAAAAACCATCCGCCGCCACTTCAAGAAAAGCCTTACTGTTCAAAAGATAATTGAACCCGGTCTTGTCCGGCTTATCACAACATCTGACCTGCTTCCCAAATCTGGTGAATAAATCGTCCAAAGTTCTAATTTCCCCGCTAGCTGGTTCTATTTTAACTTCTGACAAAAAGCCACCTTTCGCCAGCGACTCGCTAAACTTAACAAAACTCTGACAAAAATCACATAATTTATTATCCTCACTCGCCGCGACAGGCCGACGACAAATGCCGCATGGATGGTCTGCCGATTTAAACGGTCCCAGCACAGCCAGCGGTTTTTTGTGCAATATACTTGCCCATCGATGATTTTTGGCCGCATTCAGCAGTTTCCCGGCTTCACTCCATACCCTGGAAAACCGCCCCGGCAGGAGATCAGCAGCGCTTAGCGGAATGTCGGCGAAAAACACCGCCAGTTTTCCTTGGAAAGCAGCAAAAATGCCTTGTTCGATATATTCCCGGTATGTAGCGACGTTGCTCGACGCAGCAATCGGCAACAGCAGCGCAAATTTACCGCCTCCGGCCATAACGGCGTTGGCACGCGGCATATTCTCTCGGGACAAAATATAGTCCGCTGTCATTTTGGCAAAATAACTAACGAAAAATGAGCGTCCCCGAAGATTTTTTGCAGCGTATTTCATCGGCACATCATACAGAAATTCCTGAATGCCCGTAATATCACCAACCAGCAACATAAACCGGTGTTTGTTCCCAACATCGCTTACCGCAAGATTTCCGGCATCCACCACGGCAATAAGTTCCCGCAGTTCCTCCTGTCCGGGACTGCCGGCAGCCAGACTCACCGCCACCGCTGCGACAATCTTCAAAAACTCGTACATTGATACGGCCGTTGCGCTGATCCCCCGGCTGCAAGGCACAACGGTCAAATACTTTTCGAAAAGGTATAACAGCGTATCCTGCCAGTCCACTTTGTCGCTGCTGCTTGCCAGCAATTCAACCAGCTCTGCCTTGAAATCCCGCTGTAGCCGGCTGAATTCTTCGGCTGTTTCATCAAGTGCATGATATCCGCCGGGCGGAACACCTTTGTCGATATTTATTGAGGCCAGCACCGATAGCAATGGATTGGCGAAGTTACCGTCTACGCCGGCGTCGTCTTGCCGATACCCTACTATTCGCCCGGCGGCAGCCAGCAACAATTCATCTTCGGCATCCGGATTGTTAATACCGCGTATCAGCCGCCTAACCGTCTGCCAATCACCGGTATCAGGCAAAAACGCCTCAACCGGTTCAACCAACAAATTGCCTATCCGGTGCAGTAACGCTGCCAAATACAGATTATCCATACACACAACCAGCTCCTTTTGCGGCTGTCAACCGTGGCCGCAACAGCTTCGTTTCTCTTACCGCCAGCCATCGCTTGCCCTTTTTGGCAGCTTTCTATCCGCAATCATGCCAAAACCCATTTCGGTTTTTTCCCCTAACCCGGCCTGTACAGCCAAACCGGTCAATTCCAACGAACCAGCCACCGTAAACGGCGCCGACTGTCCGAAAAACTCCCGGCCAAAGCGTTTTACAACACAAGCACTTAGCCCGTTTTTAAGATATTCTTCGTCATAGAAAAACAGGAACCTGTCATCGAGAGGGTCATAACCGTAATAGTCCCGGTATTTTTTCATCAACCCTTGTCTTAACCGTTCACTGTACCTAACCGGATTATCTTCATATCGCAGGAAATCGTTCTGTCCGTCATCAGCCGCAACGATAACTGGCGACAGGCAAACCATCTCATAGCCCGGCTGGATATTACCATGCGGCACAAAACTGCCTTTCAAACCAAGCTTCACTTCACCGATAGTCAAAGTCTTTACCTTAGCAAGCCCACACAACAGATTTAACCCGAATTCGGTTGACGGCGACGCAATGTGAATTCCAGCGCCGCCGATAACCCAAAAGCCGTTTTGGGTATGTTTTATCTTCGGCGCCGTAATCTCGGAAAAAGTGAACGGCGCCAAACAGCCAGACGATTGCCTTTGTAGCCCCAAATGTTGTACAGGCGAATAACGCTCAGGCTGTCGGTCAACAATACTTCCAATTAATCGGGCTAATTCATCATAAATAGTGTCAAAGAAAAAGACCGCTTTTCCTTCACTGATTAGCCTTAGGTTGACTAACATAGCTCTTTACCTTCTTTGTGGTAATCAATAGTTTATACTTTTCTTGATTTATTGCTTTCTCGACCTCATCGACCCGGCCGAAGTAATAAAATATTGTAGTTAAAATTTCTCCATTGACAAATATCGTTTAAGTGTATCATGTAACTCTTTGATATACGGATGTTCACGCCCTAGCCGCTTTCTGAATTTCATGAGCATTTCTTTGTAATATTTTATAACTCCTTGCAAATTACCAATAGGACTACCTATTTCATATAATACTTTTCCAAGATCGTGTATATTTCCCAAAACAATTGGATGTCCCAATCCATATTCCTTTTCATTAATTACCAAAGTCCGCGCATAATAACATCGTGCTTCTTCTAAGCGACCATACTCCCAGGCAATATTCCCAAGATTTCTGACATGCTCAGCGATTTTGGCATGTTCTAATCCATATCTGCGTTCAGTGCTTTTAAGTGCCCATTTATAACAATAACCAGCCCAAACTCCATTTCCCATTCCGGTATATGCCTTGGCAAGATTACTGAAATCCTGCGAAATATCTCCCTTCCAAAAATTATTTTTTTTCGTGTCTTTTTGAAATTTATTTTTAACGCGTCCCTATATTGTTGTAATGCTTTCATATATTCTCTCATCAAGTACCAGGCATCCCCGCAATTCCTTTTATTCATTAAGTAATTATACTCATTTCCCTTAGACGTTTTCTGTGTAATTGCTATAACTTTCGTATAGTGGTTCCGCACATTATCGTCATTTCCCAAAGCCTTACATATGATAATATAACTATGCGCAGTTAGTGGTGTATTCTGGCGAATTTCCGATTCCCATATGTCGCATGCGTCAGCATTTTCTAAATATCCCTCTTTTTTTAAAATGCAGCCAAGCATATTAATTATATCGGCTGCCTTGGAATTATTAATGCCATAATGACCTTCATTAATAATTAATACCCTTTCAATTGTATTTCTTGCAATTCTAAATTCTTCTTTATGAAAATACCATTCTCCCAATTTATAAGCCAAATTTTCGGCTTCATCAAGATAAATAGCACAGTTTTCGGCATGTTCGATTACCATGCTAATGTGGGGCGTTAAGGATTTAACACATTGAGTTTTTCCAAAATCATAGGCTTTAGTTACCACCTTCAATGCCGTTCCAAGCATTCTTTTACGCTCAACCTCTGTCATCCAGCACTGTACTGCTGTTTGTACTAGCCGATGAACTTTTATTATGCCATGATTATTTCTCACAAATGAATATGCATTAAGTGCTTTGATCGCCTCATTAAACACCGCCATATCTGTTAACACAGGCATATCATCGGGAAGCGATTCACTGCCAATTCGCAACAGATCTTTAACCGAAATATTATCGGAGGCAAGAAAAGCAAACAACCTCAACAATGCTATGGCATCAGAATTTGTCTTAAGCTCCTGATAAGAAATCTGCGAAGTTGCAAAAACATTTAGCAGGCATTTATCAGCCCGGACAACTTCGTCATCTCGCAAAAGCTTAGTTTTTTCTTTTCTGAATAAATTTAAATATCCTCTAACTCCACAACCGGTATCTCGAATATATTTGCCTGCTTGCTCAAGTGCAAGCGGCAAATATTCCATTTCGTCCGCCAGTGTAGCAATAGCCTCAGCATCACTTTCTCCGGTTCTCTTTTTCAAGAACTTTTGGGCATCGGTCTTTTTCATTACACCTATAGGTAACGGTTTGGCAATCCTATCCCAGTCCCTGGAATCACGTGAGGTTATCAATACGTGCCCTGATTCACTACTGGGAATATATTTATAAATGGAGTCAACATCATTAGTTCCTTTAACGTTATCAAAAATCAATAGCCACGAAGTTTTTTGACAAAGATTATCTAAAACCAAATTAACTAATTCTGCCCTACAAACATTGTCATTCGTTAACTTTAGCGCTTTTGCCAATGCGGCATAATCCTCGATGACATTATCCATACCAACCCGCCATATAACCTTATACCTTGACTTATTATCCCTGGCAAATGCCAAAGCCAACTCTGTTTTTCCACTGCCCTCCAACCCATGAAGTACTAGTGCGGCATAACGATTAGGCACAAGAATACGCTTAATGTCTATAAGTTCCTTTTTGCGTCCTATAAAAAGGTAATCATCGTATTTCCAAATATTTGTTACTACAGTCTCAAATTTTGGTATTCTTTTTATTGCAAATTTTCGGCCCCCTGCTATGGCTTTTAAATTTTTGCGGGGGCCTAAGAAGGGTTTACCATTTTTTCAATCTTACGCCTTATATACATTGCAACATCTAAAAATGCACTATCCCGATCATCCCACTTATTTATTGGCTTTCCGTCTGTCGGTATCGCCAGCAGCTTGGCGAACGGTGCGTCTTTCCAATCGCAATCCCGAAGAATAACAGGTATAACTATGGCCTCACCATTGTCATGCCTTTCCATGGCGCGTTTCATTTCAACGTCCCAACAATAATCGGAATTGATGAAGTCGACGCTTACCAACAACAAAATAATCTTCGATGATTCCAAGTGTCTCTTGATTTCCGGTTCCCATTCTGCCTCAATCATCCGGTCATACCAACATAGAATTAACCCTTTTCTTTCCCTTGATTTTAAGTGTTTTACAAGTTCTTGCCGAAATTTATCATCCACATGTGAATAAGAGATAAAAATTTCCACCTTATCCTTGCCAGACTGTTGGAGATCAACAATTTCATTAATTACTGAGGTTATACCTGCATTTGAAGGTACAGTTTCCTGCGTATCGGTTTTACCGATACTGCCCCAGGACAGACCGTAAAGGTCTTTATCATGTTCGGCATCTAAAAACTCGTAGGTTTGGATTCTATTGCATGCCGTTAATCTATGACCAATAAAGATAGCAAGACTAAGTGGGCAGTCAAAAAACAAGTGGAAATTCTTAATATTGTCCCCATAACGTAAATTGTCGGCGATATCCTTTACCGCATTGGCATAACTCACAGCTTCTGCAGCAAACTTAATACTGTCCCCGCCCGGACCATTTTCCGGCAATATATTTACTCTTTTTCTAAACCGTATATGAGGGTTTGCCTGCAAATATCTTTCAACCGGTCCGCTAATATCATGGGTAACACTTATCATAACTATGGCATCATTTGAGCTTCTATCATTGCTTGGCAAATCCTGAGGGTAAGAACGTAATTCTTTTATTTCCTTATCAAAAGCCCATAACTTTCCATACTGACTTACTTCAAGCTGGACACCGTGAAAGCGGGTATAAGAAAAATT